>JAUNLB010000061.1 GCA_030532485.1 Pseudoclavibacter sp. | reverse complement strand
TCGTCCAGTCGACTTCTCGTCTTCCCGACCCTCCGGGAGCCTATGCTTCCCCGATCCTCCCGAAAGGACACCACCAGCATATCCCGAACGGTACGACACCACAAGCCCAAGAGAAGGTTTTCTGCTGGGTGTTTCCTGAGCGCCCGACGTGCAGACTCGCCCGAAAAGACGGACGACACGCACCCCGAGAGAACCGTCAAGACAGGCTCCGGGCGGGAAATTGAAAAGACACGGAAAGGGCCCGAAGGAACCCTACCCGACACCTACGACAATCACCGATCGGGGTGAATTTACCCGCCCATCACTCAGGTATTCGATGTCATCGAAAACAACACCTGAAAAACGAGCATCCAAAGCATCCCGCATCATCTCCGTACGCGACCCGACTGGAACCGTCCGACTGAACGGGGGCCGCGACCGCAGGGCGAGCGGTCAGCGCAGGCGCGCCGCGTGCGCGGCGGGGCTCGCCCCGTAGACGCTTCGATAGGCCTTGATGAACCCCGTCGCCGTCGCGTAGCCGACCTCCGCGGCCGCGGCCTGCACGCTCCATCCCTCCGCCAGCAGGCGGGCCGCGTGATAGGCGCGCGCCCGAAGCCGCCACCGCGAGAAGGTCGCGCCCGTGTCCGCCGCGAAGCCCCGCAGCAGGGTCTTCGAACTCACCCCGAGCTCCTGCGCCCACTCCTGCAGGCTGCGGTTCGTGGCGGGATCCGCGAGCAGCGCCTCGGCCACCCGACGGGCCGCCGGATGCCGTGGCAGGGCGAGCGCGTCCGTGCTCTCCGGCGTCTGCTCCAGGATGTCCCGCACGAGCGCGAAGCCCGCGGCCAGGCGCGAGGCGCCCCGCTCCCGCGAGCACAGGTGCCGGATCACCCCGGCCGCCAGCTCGTCGGCCCGCAGCACCAGGGGGCGCCGCCATCGCGCGCCTGCGGGTCGCAACGCCGGGTCCACGTAGAGACTCAGCATCGCCTCGGCGCCCTCCATCCGCATCTCGTGCTCGGCGTGGGCCGGGATCCACAGGAACTGCTCGGGCAGCACCCGCCAGTGCACCTCCTCGACCCGCACCCGCACGCCGCCGCCCTGCGGCCAAGCCAGCTGGTCGACCCGGTGGTGGTGCGGCGCGAAGCGCCCGTCCGGGGCCACGGGGACACGCTCGGCCACGAGATTTCCGGATGTCCCGAGGGGCGCAGCGGCGCCCGCCGCAGCCTCGTCGGGGCGCCCCGAATATTCCACAGCAGACATGCATGCGTCCTTTCCAGACCATCGGTGTCCGTCCGGGAGCATAGCGCGAGATGTAAGGGGTCCCTAACCTAAGGGCGTCCAGAAGCGAAAGGAACGGCATGAGGACCTCCACCCGCCTGCGCCGGATCGTCGCGGGCCTCGCGCTCTGCTGCGCGGCGACCGCACTCGCAGCCTGCTCCCCCGCCGCCGACGCGGGACCCGGCCAGCAGGCCGGGACCTCCGTCGCGATCGAGCACGTCTTCGGCAGCACCGAGATCCCCGAGGACCCGCAGCGGATCGTCACGCTCGGCTGGTACTCGCAGGACGTCGTCGCCGCGCTCGGCCTCGTCCCGGTCGGCGTCCAGGACTTCAGCTGGGGCAGCGTGGACCGCTACCTGCCCTGGTTCCAGCGGCGGGTGGAGGAGCTCGGCGGCGAACTGCCCGAGATCCTGCGCCAGAACGACGCGGGCGAATACGACGAGGAGCAGATCCTCTCCCTGGAACCCGACCTCATCCTCGCCTCCCACTCCGGCATCGACGAGACCCAGTACCAGCGCCTGAGCGAGATCGCCCCCACCGTCGCCTACCCGGAGGTCCCGTGGGCCTCGGAGCGGGAACGGCTCACCCTCGACATCGGCCGGGCCCTCGGGCGGCAGGAGCAGGCCCGGCAGCTGCTCGACGAGGCCGACGCGGCGATCGCCGCGGCCGCCGCCCGGCACCCCGAGTTCCAAGACGTCGTCTTCACCTACGGCTGGTATCTGCCCGAGGGCGAGACGAGCGTGGACTTCTATCTGCAGCGCGACCCGCGCGTGCAGCTGGTCGAGCAGCTCGGCTTCGTCAGCTCGCCGCAGATCGCCGACGCCGCGGCCGGCAGCGACGAGTTCACCGTCTCGGTCAGCCTGGAGCGGCTCGGCACGGTCGAATCCGAGTTCCACATCGGCTGGGGGGACGGCCCCGCCGATGTGACCAGGACCGTCGAGCACCCGCTGATCTCCCGCTGGGGCCCGATCGCTGCCGGCTCCCACTACTTCTTCGTCGACGACACGGAACTGGCCTGGGCGACGACCGCGCCGAGCGTGCTCTCCATCCCCGAAACGGTCGACGAGATCGCCGACCGGCTCGCGAGCGGCTTGAAGACCGCGTGAACCGCGGGGACACGGACGGCGCGGCCCCGACCCGCGCGGTCCGCGCCGCCGCGCCGCTGATCGCATTCGCCGCCCTCGCCGGAGCCTGCCTGCTCAGCCTCGGCGTCGGCGCCCGCCCCGTGCCGCCGCTGGATGTCCTCCGAAGCCTGTCGGCCGGGCCGGACGGCGGCGAGCTGGCGGCCCTGGCCGGCGCCCGGGCGCAGCGCACCGTCATCGGCCTGCTCGCCGGAGCCGCGCTCGGCGGCTGCGGCGCCCTCGTCCAGGGCTACACCCGCAATCCGCTGGCGGATCCCGGCATCCTGGGCGTCAACGCCGGCGCGACCTTCGCCGTGACGATGGGGGCCGGGTTCCTGGGCCTGCGGGCGCCGCTCCAGTACGTGTGGCTCGCCCTGGGCGGAGCGCTGACGGCGACCCTGCTGGTCTCCCTGCTCGGCCGCAGCGGGCGGGACGGGGCGAGCCCCGTCCGGATGACCCTCACCGGCGTCGCCCTCGGCGCGGTCCTCAGCGGGCTGAGCTCCTTCATCGTCCTGAAGAACCTCGACGTGTTCTCGGCCCTGCGCTTCTGGGACGTCGGCAGTCTCGGCGGCCGCTCCCCGGAGGTCGTCGGGACGACCGCCCCCTTCATCGCGGCCGGCCTGCTCCTGGCCGCGCTCGCCGCCAGATCGCTCAACGCGCTCGCCCTGGGCGAGGAGCTGGGCACCGGCTTGGGCGCGAACCCGCGGCTGACCCGGAACGTCTCGGTCGCGGGCGTCACCCTGCTCGCCGGGGCGGCCGTCGCGCTCGCCGGCCCCATCGGCTTCGTCGGGCTCATGGTCCCGCACATGGTGCGGCGGTTCACCGGTCCGGACCAGCGCCGGATCCTCGCCTTCGCGGTCCTCCTGGCCCCGGTCCTGCTGCTGCTCTCCGACGTGCTCGGCCGCATCGCCCTGCCGGAGGGGGAACTGCCGGTCGGGATCGTCACCGCGATCGCCGGAGCCCCGGTGCTCGTCCTGCTCGCCCGGCGCCAGGGGGCGGGCGCGCTGTGAGCGAGCGGTCCGCGATCGGGCCGGAGGCGGCCCGGGCCGTCGACTTCGGCGAGCCCGTGCGGATCTGGCGGCTGCGAGGACGCTCGCTGCGGCTGCCCGTCCGGACGCTCCGGGTCCGAGCGGCCCTGACGGCGCTCATCCTGCTGCTGGCCGCGACCGGCCTGCTGCTGGGCGGCTCCGCGATCCCGCTCGACGAACTGGGGCCGGCGCTGCTCGGCCAGGGGCGGCCTGCGACCGAGCGGCTGCTGTGGCAGTGGCGCCTGCCCCGCGTCCTGTTCGCCCTCCTCGCCGGCGTCGCGCTGGCCGTCGCCGGCAGCCTGTTCCAGTCCCTCACCCGCAACCCCCTGGGCAGCCCCGACGTGATCGGCTTCGACGCGGGGGCCTTCACCGGTGCGCTCGCGGTCGTGCTCGTGCTCGGCAGCCCCTCCTACGCCCTGCTCGCGGTCGGCTCCCTGCTCGGCGGGCTCGGGGCCGCGGCGGCGGTGTACCTGCTGTCCTGGCGCCGCGGCGTCCAGGGCCTGCGCCTGGTGGTCGTCGGCATCGGCGTCGCGACCTTCCTGGGCGGGATCAACAGCTATCTGCTCGTGCGCAGCGGCGCCAAGCGCGCACAGGAGGCGAGCGCCTGGCACTTCGGCTCCTTCGACTCGCTCGGCTTTGCACACTTCTGGCCCTTCGCCGCGTGCACGGCGGTGCTGCTCCTGCTCGCCGTGCCCTGGGCGGCCGGCTTCGGCCAGCTCGAGCTCGGCGACCAGACCGCCCGGGCGCTGGGCGTGGGCGTGGAGCGCACCCGCCTGGTCATGACCCTGACCGCCGTCTGCCTCACCGCGGCGGTCACCGCCTCCAGCGGGCCCATCGCCTTCGTGGCCCTGGTCGCACCGCATCTGGCCCGCAGCCTGTCCCGGAGGCCCGGGCCGGACGCGCCCACCGCGGGCCTGGCGGGCGCGGCCCTGCTGCTGACCGCCGATCTGCTCGGGCAACGGCTCGGCGTGAGCGTGGGGTTGATCACCTTCGTGCTCGGCGGAGGGTATTTCCTGTGGCTGCTCTTCAAGGAGGGAAGACGATGAGCGCATCGGAGGCGGCGGAGGGCTGCCGGCTGGCCGCCGAGTCGATCACGATCGGCTACGAGGGCAGGACCGTCTCGGAGGAGCTGACGCTGCACGTCCCCGACGGCGGGCTGACCGTCATCGTCGGACCGAACGCCTGCGGCAAGTCGACGCTGCTGAAGGCCCTCGGCCGCCTGATCCCCGCCCGGCGGGGGCGCGTGCTGCTGGACGGCCGCGACATCGCCTCCCCGCCCTCGCGGGAGCTCGCCCGCACGCTCGGCCTGCTGCCGCAGAGCCCGATCGCACCCGAGGGCATCACGGTCGCGGAGCTCGTCGCCCGCGGGCGCCACCCCCATCAGGGGCTGCTGCGCCGCTGGTCGCAGGAGGACGAGCGGGCCGTAGCCGAGGCGCTGCGGGCCTGCGGCGTGGCGGAGCTGTCCGGCCGACGGCTGGAGGAGCTGTCCGGCGGCCAGCGGCAGCGGGCCTGGATCGCCATGGCCCTCGCCCAGCAGCCCTCCGTACTGCTGCTGGACGAGCCGACCTCCTTCCTGGACATGGCCCACCAGCTCGAGCTCATGGAGCTGCTCACGCGGCTGCGGCGGGCGGGCACGACGCTCGTGGCGGTGCTGCACGATCTGAACCAGGCCGCCCGCTACGCGAGCCGACTGGTGGTCATGCGGGACGGGCGGATCCTCGCCCAGGGCCCGCCCGAGCGGATCCTGACCGCGCAGCTGGTGGAGGAGGCCTTCGATCTGCGCTGCGCCGTGCACCCCGACCCGGTGTTCGGCGCCCCCAGCGTCACCCCCATCGCCCGGATCGCGCGGGACTGAACCGCGCGCCGCGCTCACTCGTCGGGGACGAGCACGGGCGTGTCCCGGTTGAGGCTCTCCCGGCGGAAGAAGGGCCGGGAGGCGGGGCGCAGCGCCCACAGCGCCATCAGCAGCACCCCGACGAGGATGGCGCCCACGCCGATCACGAAGGCGCCGCCGACCCCCAGCAGCACGGTCGCGCTGTAGTCGACGCTGATCATGTCCACCGCCGACTGCACGAAGGCGTAGCCGAGCATGAGCCCGCCCAGCAGCGGCAGTAGGCCCCGCAGGAAGAAGTTCCGCGGCCCGGCCAGCAGGGTGTCGCGGAAGTACCACACGCACGCGAGGGAGGTGATCGTGTAGTACAGCGCCACCGCGAGCCCCATGGAGGTCAGCGAGTCCGCCAGCACGTCCTCGGAGACGAAGGACATGACCACGTAGTAGACGATCGCCCCCGCGCCCATGACGGTGGTCGAGAACCAGGGGGTCTTGAAGCGCGGGTGCACGCTCGCGAAGACCGCCGGAAGCGCCCGGTAGACGGCCATGGACAGGGTGCCGCGCGCCGTCGGCAGGATCGTCGTCTGGGTCGAGGAGGCCGCCGAGACGAGCATCGCCAGCACGAGGAACCAGCCCCACGGGCCGAACAGCGCGTCCCGCAGCACCGTGAACACGTCGTCGAGGTTCTCGGGGTTCGCCAGGCCGAAGCCCTCCGTGCCGAAGCCGGCGAACATCATGACCGCCACCGAGACCCCCACGTAGCTGACCACCAGGATGACGATCGTCGCGAGCGCCGCGATGCCGGGGGTCCGACGCGGATCGCGCGTCTCCTCGTTGAGGGCCAGGCAGGTGTCCCAGCCCCAGTAGATGAACAGGCACAGCAGCACCGCCGCCACGAAGTCCGACCAGGAACTCAGGCGGCCCGGGTCGAACCAGGACCACTCGAAGGCGACCGAACCGGGCGAGGAGCCGTTCAGCGCACCGACGAAGGCGAGGACCCCGAAGCCCGCGAGCGCCAGGTATTGGACGACCATGAGCGCCATCTGCAGCCGCTCGCCGATCTGCACGCCGACGGTGGACACGACGGTCATGACCGCGATGAACACGACCCCGGTTGCGACCACCACCGCCCGGCTCTCGGCCAGGTCGTCCCGGCCGAGCAGGTACCACAGGTACTTGCCCGAGATCTCGGCGACGTTCGCGAGCACCATGACCGCCGAGACCGCGACCGCCCAGCCGCCGATCCACCCGGTCACCGGGCCGAAGGCCTTCGCGCCCCACACGAAGGTGGTGCCGCAGTCGGGCATCTCGCGGTTCAGCTCCTGATAGGCGAGGGCCGCGAAGACCATGGGGATGCAGGCGACGAGGAAGGCGACCGGGGTCTGCTCGCCGACCTCTACGATCACGTAGCCGAGCGTCGCCGCAAGCGAGTAGAGCGGGGCGGTGGAGGCCAGTCCCATGACCGTGGAGCCGACGACCCCGAGCGCGCCGCTGTGCAGGCCCTTGCCGACGTGGATGCGACCGGTGTCGGTGATGTTGTCCAGGGTGGACTTGCCCATGCGCTGCTCCTCGCCGTCGTGGAGGCCGTGTCGACCGCACGCTAACACCATTCGGCGGGCCGGTCCAGGCCGGTGGCGCGCCGGCCCGGGGCGGCTCAGGCGCGCGGGGCCGCGGCGAGCATCGCGTCCAGCGCGGGCGGTCCGGCCCAGGCGGAGCCGGCGTGGGTGCTCAGCTCCGCTCCGCCTCGGACGCCGCGCACGACCTCGCGCGTCGCCTCGGCCACGCCCTGCGCCAGGTAGTGGGCCCGCCCCCGAGCGGAGGCGTCGAGGGCGTCGAAGCCGTCGTCCGCACCGCTGTCGCCGGCGCCGACGATCCATCTCATGACGAAGTCGGCCTTCGCCGAGTCGCTCAGCGGGCGGGCGTGGACCATGCCCTCGACGGCCCCGCCGCCGCCGACCAGCAGGGCGCCGCCGCCCGCGACGAGGTCGCCGTGCCCGGGCAGCACATGATAGGTGATCGCCTCGGCGCCGCCGGAGTAGCCGACGAACCACAGCTGTCGGGCGTCGACCCCGTACCTCGCCGAGACGTCCTGGACGAGCGCCCGCAGCCATTCGGCGGAGCGCCCCTCCCCGCCCCACCAGGTGTCCGAGCCGGGATCGGGCTCCTGGGGGGCGATCATGAGCATGCCGTGCTCGCGGGCCACATCGGCGTAGGCCTTCAGGATGCCCCCCTGCGGCCGCCGGTGCTCGGCCCGCCCCTCGCCGTCGCCGTGCAGGTAGACGACGAGTCCGAGGGGGCCGTCGGCCTCCGCCAGGTGCGAGCCGTAGAGGTGGTAGTCGCTCGTCAGCCCGTTCGCGCTGAACCGCTGGGATTCCAGGTCTGCGGGCCGGCTCGCGGCGTCCGCCGGCGGGGCCTGCAGGCCTCCGGCCACGAGAGCGCCCGCCAGGGCGAGCGCGACGACGAGTACGGATCGGATCCTCATGGGCCTCCCCCTCAGAGTATTCATCCTCGATGATATTCATCGTTTGAGGAAAGACTCTGGGCGGGAAAGCTGAACGCTCCCTCCGAGAGGGGCCCCGCCGCCCGGCGGGCGAGCGCGGGCTACCCGGCCAGGGCCGCCACCGCCGCGTCGTAGTCCGGCTCCTGCCCGATCTCCGGGACGAGCCGGGCGTGGCGCACCGCGCCGTCCTCGCCGACGACCACGACCGCCCGGGCGAGCAGTCCGGCCAGCGGGCCGTCGAGCATCGTCACCCCGTAGTCCTCGCCGAAGGAGGAGCGGAACGCCGAGGCCGCCGTCACCCCGTCGATGCCCTCCGCCCCGCAGAAGCGGCCGAGCGCGAACGGCAGGTCCCGCGAGACCGCCAGGACCGCCGTGTTCTCCAACCCCGCGGCCAGCTCGTTGAAGCGGCGCACCGAAGCGGCGCACACGCCCGTGTCCACCGAGGGGAAGATGTTCAGCACGATGCGGCGGCCGGCCAGCCCGGCCGAATCGATCGTGCCCAGATCGGCGGCGACGAGCTCGAAGGCGGGCGCCTGGGAGCCGACGGCGGGCAGCTCGCCCGAGAGCTGGACGGGGGTACCTTGCAGTGCGGTCTGTGCCATGCCGTCATCCTGCCAGAGCCGGCTGGACCGGCCCCGGCACCGTTCACCCGATGTTCACCTCGGAGGGGTCCCCGCGTCATCCGCCGCCCCTAGGCTCGCAGCACCTCGGCCGCGTCGGCCGTGCCCCGCGGCGAGGACGGGACGAAAGAGGAGAACCGGAACCATGAAGCTCTCACGCATCACCGCGGCGATCGCCCTCGCCGCGAGCGCGGCGCTCACGCTCTCCGGCTGCGCCATGAACGAGCTGGCCGCGCGGGGCGACGACGCCGGGCCCCGGCTCTCGGGCCGGCTGGCCGGCTCCGGCGCCTCCTCCCAGGGCACCGCGCAGACCGCCTGGATCGCGGGCTTCGCCGGCGAACAGCCCCGCGTGCAGATCAACTACGCCGGCGGCGGCTCGGGGGCCGGGCGCACCGACTTCCAGAACGGCACCAGCCAGTTCGTCGGCTCGGACCGGCCCTTCACGGTCGAGGAGATCGAGGCGGGCGGCTTCGCCGCCTGCGCCGAGGACTCGGAGCTGGTGGAGATCCCCGCCTACATCTCCCCCATCGCGATCGCCTTCACGCTCGAGGGCGTCGATGCGCTGAGACTGGACCCGGCGACCATCGCCGGCGTGTTCACCGGCGAGATCGCCCGCTGGAACGACGATCGGATCGTCGCCCAGAACCCCGGCGTGCGGCTGCCGGACCTCGCCATCACTCCCGTGCACCGGGCGGACAAGTCCGGCACCACCGGCAGCTTCACCGCCTATCTGGACGGCACCGCGCCCGAGGCCTGGCCGTACGGGCAGGTCGAGGAGTGGCCCGTCCCCGGCGGCGAGGCGGCCCAGGAGACCCCGGGGGTGCAGAACGCGATCAAGGCCGGCAACGGGACCATCGGCTATCTGGACAACTCGGCCGCGGCCGACTTCGCGAAGGTCGAGGTGAAGGTCGGCGAGCAGTACGTGCCGCTCTCCAGCGAGGCGGCCGCCGCGATCGTGGACGCCGCCGCCGTCCAGCCCGGCCGCGCCCCGAGCGACCTGGCCCTGGAGCAGGTGCACGAGCAGCCGGGCGCCTACCCGATCGTGCTCGTCTCCTATCTGATCGGCTGCGCCCGCTACGCGGACCCGGCCGTCGGCGAACTGGTCCGCTCCTACTTCGGCTACGTCGTGAGCGAGGCCGGCCAGAGCGCCGCGGCGCAGATCGCGTACTCCGCCCCCATGTCGGCCGCACTGCGCGAACGTGCGACGTCCGTCGTGGAGCAGATCTCCTGACCGCGCCCGAAGCCGCCCACGACCACGAGGGATCCCCAGCGATGACTTCCGCACCGCAGAACGAGACCGGACGCCGGCGCGTCCGGCGCATCGGCGACGTCCTGTTCGAGTCGGTCTCCACCTTCTCCGGCTCGATGATCCTGGCACTGCTGGCCGCCGTCTTCTTCTTCCTGCTGCTCCAGGGCGTCCCCGCCTTCGCCCCGGGCGCGGCGGAGGACTCCGAGTTCCTGCACGAGGCGCAGAACCTGGCCGATCCGGACGGCGAGGGGAACTTCTTCTGGTACGTGCTGCCGCTCGTCTTCGGCACGCTGTGGGCCTCGCTGCTGGCGCTGATCATCGCGGTGCCGGTCTCGATCCTGGTGGCGCTGTTCATCACCCATTACGCGCCGCGGAAGCTGGCCGCCGTGCTCGGCTACGTCGTCGAGCTGCTGGCCGCGGTCCCCTCGGTCGTCTTCGGCCTGTGGGGGGCGACCGTGCTCGGTCCCGCCGTGCAGCCCTCCTACGTGTGGCTGAACACCCGGCTGGACTGGCTGCCCTTCTTCTCGGGTCAGGTCTCGGCGACCGGCAAGACGATCCTGACCGCCGCGATCGTGCTCGCGGTCATGATCCTGCCGATCATCACCTCGCTCACCCGCGAGGTGTTCCTGCAGACCCCGCGCCTGCACGAGGAGGCGGCGCTCGCGCTGGGGGCCACCCGCTGGGAGATGATCCGCATGGCGGTGCTCCCCTTCGCCCGCTCCGGCATGGTCTCCTCGGTCATGCTGGGGCTCGGCCGGGCGCTGGGCGAGACCATGGCGGTCGCCATGGTGCTCTCGGCCAGCGGGGTCGTCACCTTCCAGCTCACCTCGAACACGAATCCCTCGACGATCGCGGCGAACATCGCCCTGTCCTTCCCGGAGTCGTCGAAGCTCGACATCAACGTGCTGATCGCCTCCGGCCTGGTGCTGTTCGCGATCACCCTCATCGTCAACTCGATCGCGCGCTGGATCGTCAGCCGCCGCAACGCCTTCCCGGGAGCCAAGTGATGACGACCGCGACCCCGTCCCGTCCGGACGCGCCCGCACGGGCCCGTCCCAACCAGCTGACCGCCGGCCGGCTGTCCGCCGCCGCCGTCTGGGGCGTCTCGATCGGCGCCTTCGTCCTGGCCGCCCTCGTGTTCCTGCTCATGGCGGCGGCCTCCGGCGCCGCCTTCAACCCGGTGGGCGCCGTGATCGCCGGAGCCGCGCTGCAGGTGGTCGCGATCTGGGCGGTCTCCCGCGCCGTCGAGGGGCCCAGGCCCGCCGTCGACCGCGTCGTGACCGGCCTGGTGACCAGCGCCTTCCTGCTGGCCCTGCTGCCGCTGGCGTCGCTGCTGGCCACGCTGTTCGGCAACGGCCTGAAGCGCTTCGACCTGCTGTTCTTCACGAACTCCATGGCGGGGGTCGTCACCTCCGGCGGCGGCGGGATCCACGCGATCGTCGGCACCCTGCTGATCACCCTGATGGCCACCGTCGTCTCGGTGCCGGTCGGCCTGTTCACGGCCGTCTACCTGGTCGAGTACGGCCGGGGCCCGCTCGCCCGGGCGATCAACTTCTTCGTGGACGTCATGACCGGCATCCCCTCGATCGTGGCCGGCCTGTTCGCCTACACCCTCTTCATGCTGGCGTTCGGCGCGCTCGGCCTGCCGCTGACGGACGTGCGCAACGGCCTGGCCGGCACCGTCGCGCTCACGGTGCTGATGATCCCGACCGTGGTCCGCTCCAGTGAGGAGATGATCCGCCTGGTCCCGAACGAGCTGCGGGAGGCCAGCTACGCCCTGGGGGTGCCCAAGTGGCGCACCATCCTGAAGGTCGTGCTGCCCACCGCGATCGCCGGCATCTCCACCGGCGTCGTGCTCGCCGTCTCCCGGGTCATCGGCGAGTCGGCGCCGCTGCTCATCGCCGCCGGATTCACCCTGTTCATGAACTACAACCCGTTCCAGGGCCCCATGATGAGCCTGCCGGTCTTCGTCTACCGCTCCTACACCCAGCAGGTGGGCGCGGGCGCCGAGAACATGCTGAACCTGGCCTGGACGGGGGCGCTCTCGCTCCTGCTCATCGTCATGCTCCTGAACCTGGTCGCCCGGGCGATCGCCTATTTCTTCGCCCCCAAGGGCCGATAGCATCCGGCCGTCTCCTGGCGAGACGGCGAGAGGAAGGAACCGCGTTGTCCAAGCGCATCGAAGTGAACCACCTGGACGTCTACTACGACAAGTTCAAGGCCGTCGAAGACGTCAGCATGACCATCGAACCGCGCAGCGTGACGGCCTTCATCGGCCCCTCCGGCTGTGGCAAGTCGACCTTCCTGCGCACGCTCAACCGCATGCACGAGGTGATCCCGAAGGCCTGGGTGGACGGCGAGGTGCTCATCGACGGCAACAATCTGTACGGGCCGGGCGTGGACCCGGTGCGGGTGCGCTCCCAGGTGGGCATGGTGTTCCAGCGGCCCAACCCCTTCCCCACCATGTCGATCCGCGAGAACGTGCTGGCCGGCGTGAAGCTCAACAACCGACGGATGTCCCGCGCCGAGCAGGACGAGCTGGTGGAGAGGTCCCTGACCGGTGCGAACCTCTGGAAGGAGGTCAGCAACCGCCTGGACGCGCCGGGCGCGGGCCTGTCCGGCGGCCAGCAGCAGCGCTTGTGCATCGCCAGGGCCATCGCCGTCTCCCCCGACGTGCTGCTGATGGACGAGCCCTGCTCGGCCCTGGACCCGATCTCGACCCTCGCGATCGAGGACCTCATCGAGGAGCTCAAGCGGGACTACACGATCGTCATCGTGACCCACAACATGCAGCAGGCCTCGCGCGTGAGCGACCGGACCGCCTTCTTCAACATCGCGGGCACCGGCAAGCCCGGCCGGCTCATCGAATACGACGACACGAAGACGATCTTCGAGAACCCTTCCGTGCAGGCCACCGAGGACTACGTCTCCGGCCGCTTCGGCTGAGGAGCGGGCCGTTTCGAGCGACGACCGCCGATGTCGTCTCCCGGGGTTCAGCTCCCGGGGGTCAGGAAGCGCACGAAGCCTCGGCCCTGGTCGGGGCGCAGATCGTGCAGCTCCGTGAAGCCCAGCGACTCGTAGAACGCCCGCTGCCACGGCTCGGCGTCCGTGATGAGCACGTGCTGGCGCACCTGCGCGTAGGGCTCGAAGGCCGTGTCCACGAGCCTGCGGCCGATGCCCCGGCGCCTGGCCTCGGGGCGCACGAGCACGTCCTGGAGGTAGGCGATCGTCGCACCGTCCGAGATGATGCGGGCCAACCCCAGCAGGACGCCGTTCGAGCGGGCCGTGACCACGCGGGAGGAGCCCGCGACGGCCCGTTCCAGCAGTTCGGGGTCCCTCGTGTAGTTCGTCCAACCGACCGAGCCGTAGAGCTCGACCAGCTCGTCCCGATCCAGCCGTTCCCCGGCGTACAGGCTGTTCGTCATGTCGCCTCCCTTCCTCGGTACTCCGATGCCAGCTGGCAGGATACCTCGCTGGGCCGGTCAGGCGCGCACGCCGACGCCGACGACGAGGGAGACGTCCAGTTCCAGACCCGCGAACCGCTCGAGGAGCCGCCCCTGCACGCAACTGCGCTCCACCGGACCGAGCCCGGCGACCATGCCGCGGAAGGCGCTGCCGTCGACCAGCAGCTGCAGCGCCTCGTCGTCGAGTTCCAGTGCCAGCTGGACCGTTCGGGTCCGAGGCGTCAGCCCCAGCTCGGTCAGCCGCGTGCGCATGCCCTCCTCGCCGCGCAGATCCGAGACGAAGGCGAGCGCGGCCGGGTTCGGGGCTCGGGCCGGCGGCGGGGCGGGCTCCGCGCCTGGCGCCGTTTCGGAGACGATCCGGAACAGCGCCTCGCCGAACGCCTTCATGTCGAGGCGCCCGCCGGGCTCCGCGGCCCGCCAGTGGGCCAGGACGAGCCGGCCGCCGCTGACGAGCATGCCCGCCAGCCGAGCAGCCCCGGCCGCCGGGTCGGGCAGGAACGGCAGGCCGAGTACGCATAGCACCAGCTCGTAGGGGCCGGAGGACCATGTCGCGACGTCGTGCACGGCCGGCCGCAGCACCCCCTCGGCGCAGGCCGTCGCGGCCCGATCCCGCATCGCCGTCACGAGAGGCGCGGAGAGGTCCACGGCGTCCACCCGGCCGTGCGGACCGACCGCCACGGCCGCCGGGATCGCCGAGGAACCGGCACCGCAGCAGGCGTCGAGCACATGCTCGCCGGGTTCGGGCGCCGCGATCCGGCACACGGCCTCGCCCACCGGGTCCCACAGCCTCGGCGCGAGGGCGAGGAAGTCCGCGGCCGCCGCATCGAAGACATTGCCCATGCATTCGAGACTAGGCCCTGTTGCAGAGACGGTTCCCGTCAGTATGGGGGCGACCTGCA
>JAUNLB010000060.1 GCA_030532485.1 Pseudoclavibacter sp. | reverse complement strand
ACGCCCGAGATCCTCCTGCTCAGCATCGCGCATCTGACGCTCCAGCTGTCGTTCGTCGCCCTCTACAGCGGCATGGGCGGGCATCTGGAGCGCCTCGGGGCTGCCGCTTCGGACGTCGTCCTCGTCCGGGCGACCGCCTTGCCGGCCATGTTCCTCTGCCTCGCCGCCGGACCCCTGTCCAGGCGTCTGGGCACGCTCCGCCTGGCCCGACTGGGGTTCACGCTCGCGGCGCTGGGGATGTTCGGCGCCTCCCTTCTCTCCGGAACCTTGCCCGGTCTGGTCGCGACGAGTTTCGTCTACGTCTGTGGCGTCGCCGTGGCCGTGCCGGCCATGATCGCCCTCTTCGGCGAGACCGCCGCCCCCAACCGGGGGAGCGGGATGGCGGTGAACGGCTTCGTGCTCTTCGTCGGGGCGAGCATCGCTCCTGTTCTGGGCGGCACGGTGGACCGTTTCGAGGTGCTCGCGCTGATGCTGGCTGTGCTGCTCGCCGTCGCGGTGCTCTCCACCGGCGGTCTGTCCCTGCTCAGGCGGGCGGGCTCTCGGGCCTGAAACGCGTCCTTCGGTGTCCGACCGGCGTCAGCTGCCCGGCGAGCATCGCGCTCAGGGCGAGCGCGAAGCCGAGCAGCTGGACCGGGGCGAGTTCTTCCCCCGCCACGAGCGCCCCGAGCAGCGCCGCGGTGAGCGGGGAGAGCACCCCGAGCAGCGCGGTCGCGGTCACCGGCAGGCGGCGGACGGCCGAGAGCCAGATCGTGTACGCCAGCAAGGCCCCGATCAGGCCCAGCCAGGCGTAGCCGAGCAGCGCCGCTCCGTCGATGCCCGGCGGCACCCCGTCCAGGAGCAGCGCCGGGGGCAGGAGCACGAGTCCGCCCGCGCTGAGCTGCCATCCGGCCATGCCCACCGCGCTCACCCCCTGCGGGCGGCCCCACTTCTTCGTCAGCACGACGCCGGTGCCCATCGAGACCGCGGCCGCGAGCCCCGCCAGGACGCCGAGCGGATCGAAGGCGGCCCCGGGGCCCAGGACGACCAGGCCGACCCCGACCATCCCGCACAGGCCCCAGCACAGTTGTCGGGCGGAGAGCCGCTCGCCCAGGATCGCGGCGGCCAGGAGCGCCACGGCGATCGGCTGGATCGCCCCCAGCGTCGCCGCCACGCCGCCGGGCAGGCGCTGCGCCGCCAGGAACAGCAGCGGGAAGAACGCGGCCATGTTCAGGGTCCCCAGTACCGCGCTCCTCCACCACCAGGAGCCGCGCGGAAGCCGGCGCGCGATCAGCAGGGCGAGAACCCCGGCCGGCAGGGAGCGCATCATCGCCGCGAACAGCACATGCCCCTCCGGCAGGAGGTGCGTGGTGACCAGGTAGCTCGTGCCCCACACCGTGGGCACCAGCGCCGTCAGCGCCGTCCAGCCGGCCCGGGAGGCGCCGGTCGCCGGGTCGCTTGTGGAGGTCTTCATGCTCCCAGCGTGGGTCATGGGAACTGATGAGTCCAAGACATGCTTTTCATGACAGTGATGGTCTGAAATCATGTCCGCATGGAGCTGCAGCAGATGCGCTACGTCGTCGCGATCGCCGAGGAACGGAGCTTCACCCGGGCCGCCGAGCGCTGCTTCGTCGTCCAGTCCTCCCTGAGCCACCAGATCAAGGCCCTCGAACGGGAGCTGGGCGTCGTCCTCTTCGCCCGCAGCAGCCGCCGCGTCGAGCCCACCGCCGCCGGCGAGGCCTTCCTGCCCGCGGCGCGCGCCAGCCTGGAGGCGGCGGAGCGGGCGGTCGGAGACGCGCTGGCCGCGACGGGCCTGATCCGCGGCACCCTGACGATCGGGGTCATCCCCACCGTCACCGCCCTCGACATCCCCGCGGCGCTGCGCGAGTTCCGCACCGCCCACCCGCAGGTGCGGGTGCGGTTGCGCAGCGGCGGCAGCGACGAGTTCCTGGCCGCCATCGCCGAGGGGAGGATGGACGTCGCGGTGCTCGGCCTGCCGGAGACGGTCCGGCCGCGCGGCGTCGCGAGCAGGGTGCTGGCGCGGGAGCGGCTCGTCGCGGTGCTCGGCCCGGGGCACCGGTTCGCGGGGCGCCGCAGGCTGCGCCTGGCCGAACTGGCCGAGGAGGCCTTCGTCGACTTCCCCGCCGGGGCCCCGGGGCGCGTGCCCTCGGACCTCGCCTTCGCCGCGGCCGGCCTGCCGCGGGAGGTCGCCTTCGAGGCGATGAGCGTCGAGACCATCCTGGAGCTGGTGCGCCAGGAGCTGGCCGTGGCGCTCCTGCCGCCGGGGATCGTGCCCGAGGGGAGCGAACTGTGCAACGTCCCCGTCTCGGACGGCCCGCGCCGCACGCAGCATCTGGCCTGGAGCGGCTTCAACCCGAGTCCGGCGGCCTCGGCGTTCCTCGAGCTGGCGGTGTGACGGAACGGTGTGCCCAGGGATCCCGATCCGGTATGCCGCCGGAACGGCAGGGAGCGAAGAGGAAGCACGAAGTTCTGTCGTCGGAAGACCTCGAGCCGTCGTGCCTGCGGTGGGCCGGTACTGTGTGCGACATGGGCACGACCGTGATCTGCGCCGAGCGGGTGCTGCCGCACCCGCGTCCGCACGTCTGGTCGCTGCTCGCCGATCCGAGGCGTCACCCGCTGTTCGACGCGAGCGGCATGGTGTGTGGCCTCGCGAGCGCGGCACCGCGAGCCGTGGGCGATGTGTTCCGCATGGACATGCGCTACTCGGACGGGGACACGGTCGAGCACTACCGGTCCGACAACCATGTCACGCGCTACGTGGAGGGCGAGGCCATCGCCTGGGTCACGGCCCTGCCCGACGGCGAGCCCCTCGGCTGGATCTGGAGCTACGAGCTCGGCGACGAGTCCGCCGGCGCCCGCGTGCGGTTGATCTACGACTGGAGCGACACCTCGGCGGAGAACATCCGCCGCTTCGGGGCGCCCCTCGTCGATCGGCGGGGCCTGGAGGAGTCCCTGAGGTTCCTCGTGCGCGCTTGTCAGCCGTCCCGATCCGCAGGGACGTCGCGGTTTCGACCCGAGCCTGGCGGTGCTTGATAGCCTACGGCCATGACGCTCGGGGACATCGACGAGGTCCTGGAACTGGAGCACCGCGGCTGGGCGGCGCTGTGCCGGGGCGACGGGGGCGGGTTCTACGGGCGGCTCATGGCGCCGGACGCGGTCATGGTCCTCGCGCATGGTTTCGTCCTGGACCGCGAGGCGGTCGTCGCCTCCCTCGATGGCGCACCGCCCTGGGAACGCTACGAGATCACGGGGGAGCGTGCGGTCCCGCTCGGTCCGGATGCGGTCGCGCTCGTCTACACCGCCCGCGCCTGGCGGGGCGAGAGCTGCTTCCAGGCGCTCATGAGCAGCAGCTACCGGCGGGACGAGCACGGCGCTTGGCGGCTCGCCCTGTATCAGCAGACCCCGTTGCCCGCGGACACCGCCGAGCGCGGGTCCTGAGCTCGGGAACCGCCGAGCCTGGGGGCGCTCGTCCTGCGTTCGGGTGACGGTCGGAGCCGTTCCCCGGCGGCCGCAGCCGGGTTAGCCTCGAAACGAATCCGTGGAGGCTCGTCGACGAGGGGAGCGTGAGGGGATGATCCGCTGTCCGAGGTCAGGGCGCATCGGGCTCCAGGCCCCGCGCGAACTCCTCCAGTGTCCGCCTGCGGGCGGCCAGCTGCGTCCCGTCCCACGGTCCGGGCGCCGCCGGGTCCGGTTCCAGCAGGCTCAGCAGCAGGCTCGTGAAGCCGAGGGCGGGCAGGGACCACTCGGCCTGCTCGCCGGTGTGGTACGGGTCGATGCGGAAGCGGCGGGCGCGCATCTGCGGGTCGGCGATGCTGTTGAGGCCGACCCCCTCGACGATCGCCGCACCGATCTGACCGATGGTCCGCATGTCCAGCTCCGTCAGATCCGGTCGGACGCGGTAGCCGACCAGTCCCCAGAGGGTCGTGTAGACGCCGGCCATGCGATCGAAGAAGCTCGACTCGGATTCGTAGAGGGAGCGTTGCAGGTCCCGGCGCAGTTCGCCGTCGTCGGGCAGCGTCGTCATGGTGGCGGCGATCGTGACGTAGATGTGCCACTCGGGCGCCTCGGAGACGGTCAGGAAGTTGTGTTCGATGCCGATGCGGCACAGCTCGACCAGCACCGACCGCCGTCCCTCCGGGCTCGCCAGCCGGTCGATGCGCTCCCGCAGCGCGGCGACGACCGTGCCGACGGTGGCGGCCGCGTACCGGTTCAGCCCCGAGCCCTCGAAGTCCGTGAGCCGGCGCAGCAGATCGGCGTAGTAGTGGTTCTTGGTGGGCCAGCGGCGGTAGACGGCGGAGCGGGCCACGCCGGCCTCGGCGATGAGGTCCTCCAGGCGCAGCAGGTCGAAGCTGACGCGCAGACCCTCCTGCATGACCCGGGCGACGCCGGTCCGGAGCATGCGCTCGGCGGTCTCCTCGTCGCTCAGGCGGCCGGAGCGGTAGCTGCGGCCGAAGGGGTCGCGGTCGATGGTCATCGGGGGATCCTTCCGTGCGGTGGCGAGGCGGCGGGTTCCGAGGCCCGAACGAAATACAGTGTCTCAAGATCTTGCGTGCGATGTGGCATGCGACGTACGCTGCCTCAGAAGGCTAGCGAGTGTCTGCTTTTCCCGCAGTCCTGCGAGATGCGTCCCCGTTCCGAGGCGGCGGCCGCGTCCTCGCCGGGCTTCCGCGCGGCGGGAGGGAGGGCGTCGCTCCGGGCGATGCCGCCCACGAGACGGGAGACGAGGAGCTCGAGTCGCACTGCTGCGGCGTCCGCGTTCCCGCCCCGGCGGGAGCACCGCCGTCCGCCGTTCCGGAACGAGGAAGGAACCACACATGAGGAACGAGTCCCCCGTCGGCCTCACGAGATCCGAGATCGAGACCGTTCTGGAGCGCGACGAGGACGTCCTGCGCGTCGAACGGATCGAGAGCGCCAAGGCGCTGTGGCGCGTCTCATACTCCTTCGAGGGGCAGCCGCCCATGGAGATGCTGATCGACAACGGGATCGACGAGTCCTACGTCCAGGTGCTCGTGCAGATCGACGCGCACCATCTGGACGAGGCGCTCAGCACTCTGGAGCCCTTCGGAACGGTGGGTCTGGCCATGATGGACGGGATGCTGCTCATGCGCAGCGGCCTGTGCCCGGAGCACTCGAACGCGCACGCCCTGATCGACGGCTACCGCGCGGTCGCCTTCGCCCACTTCCGGTACCGGGAGGCGATCCGCTCGGCGGCGTCGCAGCCCACGGTCGAGGCACAGGCGCCGGGCGGGGCGGTCCCCGCGGCGGTGCCGGTGCCCTGAACACGGTGACGCGCCTGCGGTGACCGGCAGAATGGCGGGCATGGAGGAAGCGAGAGCGATCGATCCGGAGCGCTGGCCGCGCCGGGAGCACTTCGAGCATTACCTGCGGGCGCCGTGCGCCTACTCGATCACCGTCGAGCTCGACGTCACCGAGCTCGCCTCGGCGCTGGAGCGCTCGGAGCGCAAGAGCTCCCTCGCGCACGTGTGGGCGCTGGCGGAGGTCGTCAACCGGCACGACGAGTTCAAGATGACGCTCCTCGGCGACGGCGAGCCCGCGGTCTGGGCCAGGGTCGACCCGTTGTTCACGGTCTTCAACCCGGAGCGCGAGACCTTCGCCGGCGTCCTGGTCCCCTACGATCCGGACTTCGGCGCCTTCCACGACGCCGCAGCACCCCTGCTGGTCGAGCACCGGCGGGCGACGCGGCTGTTCCCGCAGGGAGCGCCGGCGCCGAACGCCTTTTACGTCTCGAGCCTGCCGTGGACGTCCTTCACCGGCTTCGATCTGCAGCTGCGCGACGAGCGGGAGGCGCTCGCCCCTATCTTCACCCTCGGCCGCTCCCTGCAGCGGTCCGGCCGCACGCTGCTGCCGCTCGCCGTGCGGGTCCACCACGCGGCGGCCGACGGCTTCCACACCGCCAGGCTCCTGGACGAACTCCAGGAACTCTGTGCGGAACCGGGCTGGCTCCGGTGACCCTGCGCAGGGCGGCAGCGGCCACGGCCGGCGGGGGCGCTCACGGGATGACGGAGTTCTCGCGGGCCCATCGCTCGAATCCGCCAACAGGGAAGGGGAGACGGTACTCGGTCTCAAGAAGATGGTTGACGAGATCGTTCACCATGGCGACGGTGAACAACTCCTCGCGGATTCCCTCGCAGAGCAGCGAGAGCGTCGGCCGCAGGGTGATGGCGGCGTCGCGCGCGGCGCGACGCCCCGCGCCGTCGTCGATCACTGCGACGGCGCTGTGCACGGAGGCGTAGGCGAGCACCGCGGCTTCCCCGACATTGCGTTCGCCGACGACGAGCCGCCGCGCGAACTGGGAGAAGGCCCTGAGTTCGGCGGCGGACTCGAGCGGGCGCACCTCGATCCATCCGGCGTTCAGGACCTGCTGGACGTGGGGTCGGTCCACCGCCGCTCGGAGCTCGGCTTCGACGGCGTCCGGAACGACGACGCCCCTACCGTTCGCGATCGAACGCAGCGCAGACAGCCAGCCCGCTTCGGCGAAGTGGCAGAGGGGGCCGGTGTCGACGACGAGCTCCGGGCCCAGGGGCGAACTCACGACACGAACTGCCAGATCTCGGCTTCCGAGCGGACGGGCAGCGCAGGCAACTCGTCCGGCGTCCACCCGCCCAACAGGAGATCCAGCGCACGCTCCTCGCTGACGGTTTCGGAAGTGAAAAGGCGCAGTACGGCGGCCTCGTACTCGCGGGGCATCTCACCGGCGGGTAGCTCGTCCGCGACGAGAAGGTCGTAGTGGACGATGTCGCTGCGTTGCGTTCTGAAGTTCCGCACCGCCCCGCTCGTCTCAGGCTCGACGAGCTCGAGCTCCGCCAAGCGCCGGGCCAGGGTGGACATGTCGACGCGGAAGCGGCTCGCGGTCCGGACCGCCGCCTCCCGGAGCCGATGGGGATCGTCGCCGCCCGAGTCCCACCACTGCTTCTGCAGGGAGCCGGCGGGCAGGAGCAGGGTGCGCGCGAACCGGTCCAGGAAGCGCTCGCGCTCGAGCTTGGTGGCGTTCACCCTCCAATCGATGCTGTACTCGTCGGCGAGCAGGACGTGGCCGAATTCGTGCGCCAGCGCGAGTCGCCGGCGCCCGGTGCGCAAGCTGCCATTCACGAGGGCCACGGCTCCACTGCGCAGGAGCAGGCTGCCCGCGTCGGCCGACTCCGTGCCGAGCTCCATGACGAAGCTCAGCACCCCCGCTGCGGCCAGCTTCGAACTCATCTCGTACAGGGGCTCGTCCCGCTCCAGGCCGAGGAATGTGCGGGCGCGCCGTGCGGACTCTTCGACGTCCGCCGCGGCAGCGGCCTCCTCGAAGGCCGGGACGGAGGCGGTCCGGAGCAGCTCGAGTAGATCGCGGTCGTGCTCGGCGGTGAACTCGACCGCGCGTGCGATGCGCTCCAGGGCGCCGTCGATGCGCGGGCTCGGTTCGCCCGGATCGCTCGTGTTCCGGTGCGAGACGATCGAAGGCGCCGGCTCCTCGAAGAACCACTCGATCCGGTGGTCCAGCACCCGGGCCAACCCGGCCAGCTCAAGCGCCGTGACGCCTCGTGCGCCCGTTTCGATCTTGGCTATCGCAGAGCGCTCCATGCCGCTCGCGCGGGCCAGCTGCTCCTGGGTGAACCCGGCGAGTCGCCTGACCGAGGCGATGCGATGTCCCAGATTCACGGTGTCGACCGGCATGTGTGCGATTGTAGAACATTCCCGGCGGCCGCGGCTCAGTCCTCCGGCAGCTCGCCGCCGGCGACCTGCTCCAGCGTCGCGGTCAGCATGCGCAGGCCCGCCAGCATGTCCTCGTCCGAGGTGAACTCCTGCTCGCTGTGGGAGACGCCCTGGGCGGAGGGGACGAACAGCATGATCGTGGGCACCAGGTCCCGCAGATTGGTCGAGTCGTGGCCGGCCAGGGTGCGCACCACCCCGTGCGGCAGTTCCAGCTGCGCGGCGATGCGCCGGGCGAGCGCGACCCCGGCCGCGCCGTAGCCCTTCGCGGGCCAGGCGTGCCCGGCGCGCTCCTCGATCCGCACCGAGGCCTCCCGCTCGATCTCGGCGATGCGGCGGCGCAGTTCCGCGTCCGCCTCGGCCAGCCGCTCCGGGTCCGAGCAGCGCAGGTCCACCAGCAGACGCACCTCCCGGGCGACCACGACCGGCGAATTGGGCAGCACCGTCAGCTCGCCGCAGGAGGTGATCACCTCGTGCTCCTCGTCCGAGAAGCGCTCCGAGATCCGGCGCGCCTCCACCACCAGCAGCGCCGCCCCCAGCAGGGCGTCCCGGCGGTCGGCGATGCGGGTGGCGCCCGTGTGGGCCTGCTCGCCGTGCACGACGAAGTCGTGCTTGACGACCCCCCAGGTGGACTCGACGACGCCGATCGTCAGCCCCGCGTCCTCCAGGCTGCGGCCCTGCTCGATGTGGATCTCCAGGTAGGCGGCCGGCTTGGGTACGGCGAAGCCGCCGGACGGGTCGACCGTGCCGATGCGCTCGAGCGCCTCGGCCACCGTCACCCCGTCCGCGTCCCGGGTCGCGAGTGCCTCCTGCGCCCCGAGTTTGCCGGTGAACACGGAGCTGCCCATCATGGACGGCTTGAAACGGGAGCCCTCCTCGTTGAACCAGTTCACGACCGCGAGGTTGCAGCTCGGCCGCCAGCTGCCGGCCCGCGCCCGCTCGCTCAGCCGCATGGCCGCGTGTGCGGCGGCCAGCACCCCGTAGGCGCCGTCGAAGCGGCCGCCGCGGGGCTGCGAGTCCAGATGCGAGCCGAGGAACACGTAGGGCGCGCCGGGGACGAGTTCCCGCAGGGCGAACTGGTTGCCGATCGCGTCGTAGCCGACCGTGAAGCCGTTCGCCTCCATCAGGCCGCGGAACCAGCTGCGCAGCCGCCCGTCCTCGGCCGTCGCCGCCTGACGCTCCACGCCGCCGGCCGGGGTCCGGCCGAAGGCGGACATGGACTGGAAGTCCCGCAGGAACGCCTCGTCCCGATCCGTCTCCCGATCCGTCGCACTCATCTCTCGTCTCCTTCGCGTGTCGGTTCCGCGGCCGGCTCGCTGGGGAGCCTGCCGGCCAGGTAGCTTGCGACGACCTGCAGGCCGTCGATGCGTTCGGCTGTCAGCGGCGATGCGCTCAGCACGGCCGCGTCGGCCAGTTTGCCGGTCGAGAGGGTTCCCCGGTCCCGGACCGTGCCGGTGCCGATCGCCGCCTCGACCGTGTAGCAGCGCAGCGCCCGCTCGGCGTCCACCGCCTCCCACGCGCCCGGGCACAGCTCGCCCTCGTCGGTGCGCCGGTCCACGAGGGACTGCATCGCCCGCAGCACGTCCCCGTCGGCCACCGGCAGATCGCTCGAGCCGGCCACCGTGACCCCCGCCTCCAGGAAGGAGCGCATGCGGTACAGCCACGGCGCGCGCTCGGGACCGACCATGCGCATCATCTGCGAGCCGATGGGGCCGATGAACGAGGCCTGGGGGGTGACCGCGATGCCCGCCCGGGCCAGGCGGGGCAGATGCTCGGGGCGGGCGAGCGCGCAGTGCTCGATCCGATTGGGCAGCGCGCGCCGTCCGTAGCGGGCCTGGCACTCCTCGATGAGCCCGATCGCCAGCTCGATCGCCCGGTCCCCGATCGCGTGCAGGGCGACCGGCCAGCCGGCCCGGTAGACGGCGTCGATGCGCTCGCGGTAGCCGTGCTCGTCGTCCAGCAGATAGCCGTGACCGTGCGGGTGGGCGCAGTACTCCTCCCGGACCGCCGCGGTGCCGCCCAGCAGCGAGCCGTCCAGGAACGCCTTCACCGGCCCCAGGGAGAGCGTCTCGTCGCCGAAGCCCGCGCCGATCCCCAGGTCCAGTCCCAGCCCCTCGCCGGCGCCGTGCATGTCCGCGACGGCCCCGCGGATCGGGCGCATCGCGTCCAGCGCGGGCATGAGCTGGGCTCGTGCGTGCAGCCGGCCGCTCGCGCGCGCCAGGCGATAGCCTTCGAGCTCGCAGGGGGAGTGGCCGATCCAGCCGCCGCCCACTCCCGCCTCGGTGAAGCTCGTGATCCCGCGCCGGGCGAAGGCCGCCGTCGCCAGGTCCAGGGCGCCGGCGATCTGCTCGGCCGAGTACGGCAGCAGCAGGCGCTGCACGAGGGCTTGCGCGGTCTCGTCGAGCACGCCCGTGGGCCGGCCCCGCTCGTCGCGCAGCACCTGCCCGCCGACCGGATCCCGGAACCCGGGCTCCAGCGCCCCGGCCAGGCGCAGCGCGGCGGTGTTCACGATGGACCGGTGCCCGGAGGCGTGCCGCAAGTACATGGGCCGCTCCGGCGCGATCTCGTCCAGCACCCGGATGTCCGGCGCGCCGCCGTGCCGGGCGTCGTTGAAGCCCACCCCCCGCAGCCAGGCCTCGGCGTCCCGCGCGTCCCGCGCCGGATCGAAGGGGCGCCGGGCGTCCATGCGCGCCGCCCGCTCCCGCAGCGCCCCGTACAGTTCCGGCAGCCCCCGGGGCTCGGCCAGGTCCACGGCCGACAGCCCCAGGCCCCACCACGTCGCGTGGCAGTGGGCGTCGATGAAGCCGGGTACCAGGACCCCGTCGTACCGGTCCGTACGGGCGGCCACGACCCCGTCCAGCTCCTCGTCGAAGCCCGCGATGCGGCCCGCGAACACGCCCATGCGGCGGGCACGGGGCCGGGCCGGGTCCAGGGTGATGATCTCCTCCGCCTCGATGATCCGGTCGATGCGCATCACGCCGCCTCCGTCTCCGTGCTCCCGTCACGTTCCGCTGTGGTCCCGCCGCCTTCCGGCGCCGTCCCGTCGGGCCCCGCTCCGGCCGGGAACCCCTGCGGTCCCATGGTGCGCGGATCGGTCAGCAGGTGCAGCAGGGCCGGCCCGTCCCAGGCCAGGGCGCGGTCCAGGGCGGCCGGCAGTTCCTGCGTGCACGTCACCCGCTCGCCGAAGCCGCCGAAGGAGTGCATCCAGGCGGCGAAGTCGGGGTTCTGCAGTGAGGTGCCCGAGGGCCTGCCCGGATGCTCCCGGCGCTGGTGCTGCACGATCGTGCCGTACACGCCGTTGTCCACGACCAGGATCAGCGGGCGCGCCCCGCTCGCCCGGGCCACGGCGAGCTCCTGGGCGTTCATCAGGAAGTCCCCGTCTCCGCACACCGCCACCGTCCGTCGGCCGGGGAACACCAGGCTCGCCGCGATCGCGGCCGGCACCCCCAGCCCCATCGCCCCGTTGCGCGGGCCCACGAGCGAGTTCGGCGCGGTGTGCGGCAGATACCGCTGGCCCCACAGGGTCGCGTTGCCCGCACCGTAGGCGAGCACGGCGTCGGTCGGCAGCCGATCGCGCAGCACCTCGAAGGCCAGCCCCAGATCCACGCCCTCGCCCCCGTCCGCGACGGGACGGCAGAACGCCCGCTGCCCGGCCGCCAGCGCGTCCATCCACTCCCGGCCCCGACCGCCGCGGGCCAGGGAGGGCTCCGGCAGGGCCGCCACGAAGCTCCGCGGGCACGCGGTGATCTGCGCATCGAGCCGGCCGGCGTGCCCCAGGGCCTCCGGATCGGGCACGACCAGCACGGTGGGCGCATCCATGCCCAGCGTGAAGCCGTCCGAGTCGACGTCCCCACGCGGGGCGCCGACGAAGCACAGCAGATCCGCCTCGGCCAGTCCGGCGGCGACCGTGTCCGAGCGTCCGTAACCGAGCCAGCCCGCCCAGCAGGCCGCATCGTTCGGCACCGCATCGTGCGCCCGCCAGCAGGCCGCGATCGGCAGCCGCGCGCGCTCCGCCCACTCGGCCAGGCGGCGCCCGGTCGAACCGTGCCAGCCGTCCCCGCCGACCACCAGCAGGGGGCGCTCGGCCCCGGCCAGCAGCCGGCAGACGGCCGCCATCGACTCGGGGTCCGGGAGCGGCTCGGCCGGCGGCGCCGCCCGCAGCGCGGGCGGCGCCGAGGGCATGCGCAGCACGTCCTCCGGCAGCCCCACCACGACCGGTCCCGGCCGCCCCGAGGCGGCGATCCGCATCGCCTGGCGGACGGTCTCGGCGGCCCTGGCGGGGTCCTCGAGCGTGAACACCCGCTTCGCCGTCGAGCCGAACCAGCCCTTCGGGTCGAACTCCTGGAAGGCGTCCCGCTCGCGGTCCGCGAGCGGCACCAGGCCGATGAACAGCACCAGAGCGGTGGCGTCCTGAAAGGCGGTGTGCACCGCGATCATGGCGTTCGCGGCCCCCGGACCGCGGGTGACCATGGCGATCCCGGGCCGCCCGCTCAGCCGAGCCTCGGCCAGGGCCATGAATCCCGCCCCGCCCTCGTGCCGGCACACGACGGGCGCGATCGGCGAATCGTGCAGTCCGTCCAGCACCTCCAGGAAGCTCTCGCCGGGCACCAGGTAGGCTCGCTCCACTCCGTGCAGCTCGAGCTGCTGCACGATGCGATGTCCTGCGGTGGGGGTCATCGCTCCGTCTCCTCTCCCTCGTCGTTCCCGCTCTGTTCGTTCCCGCTCCGTCGTGCGCGCTCGGGCTCAGTGCCGGAAGCCGGGCAGGGGCACGCTCAGGCGCGGCACGAAGACTCCGGCCAGGGCGGTCAGCAGGGAGACCGCGACGAGCATGAGGGCGGCCGGCCACCACTGGGAGCCCGCGGCGTGCACGAGCGCCGTGGCGGCGATCGGCACGAATCCGGCGAGCATGCCGGCGGTGTTCTGGGCGAAGCCGACCCCGCTGTAGCGGGTGGCGGGCGGGAACAGGCCGGTCAGCACGGTGCCGCTGGCGGCGTAGGGGATCGAGAGGGTCGCCACGGCGAGGGTCATGCCCGTCACGATGAGCGCGGGAACCCCCGACTCCACCAGGAGGAAGGAGGGCCAGGCGGCGGCCGCCGAGAGCAGGGCGCCGAGGATCACCACCCGGCTCGCGCCGATCCGCTGGGCGAGCATGCCGCCGCCGATCAGCACGGGGATCTCCACCACGGCCGCCACGATGGTGCCCAGCAGCATGGTTCCGGCGTCGTAGCCGAGGATCGTGCGTCCGTACCAGACGATGAAGGCGGTCACCAGGTAGAAGCCGCCCACGCCCAGGAAGGCGGCCGCCATGCCGACGATGATGTGCACCCAGTTGTGCCGCAGCACCGCGAGCACCGGCGCCTTCTCCAGCTCGCCCTGCTCCATGAGCTCCTGGAAGACGGGCGACTCGTCCAGGCGGCTGCGCAGCCACAGTGCGATCAGCAGCAGGGGGAAGGCGATCAGGAAGGGGATGCGCCAGCCGAAGGCGTCGAAGTTCTCCTGGGAGAACAGCAGGGTCATCAGGAAGAACCCGCCGGAGGAGAGGATCGTGCCGATCGGCGAGCCGATCTGCGGGATCGCGGCGTAGCCGGCGCGCCGCTCCAGCGGGGCGTTCTCCACGACGATGGTCATGGCCCCGGACCACTCGCCGCCCACGAACAGCCCCTGGGCGATGCGCAGCAGCACGAGCAGGATCGGCGCGGCCACCCCGATCGCCGCGTAGCCGGGCAGCAGACCGATCAGCCCGGTCACCACGCCGATGCCCACGATCGTGATCATGAGCGTCTTGCGCCGACCGACGCGGTCGCCCATGGCCCCGAAGACGACGCCGCCGATCGGCCGGGCGACCAGGCCGACGCCGAAGGTCGCGAACGAGGCCATGGCGGCGGCCACCGGGTCCTCGGTGTGGAAGTACTGGACGTTGAAGACGAGGGCGGCGGCCGCGCTGAAGAGGAAGAAGTCGTACCACTCCAGGGCGGTGCCCACGAGGGCGCCGATGGTGACCTTCATGGCGTCCCGGTCGGAGATCTGCCGGGTCGCGCCCGCCTCGCGGTCGAGCACCGCATCCGTCTCCTGCGCCGTGCGCTCCTGTTCTGCCGTCACGGTGTGCTCCTTTGCGTACCTGTGCCTGCGACGGGGCCGCGCGGGGCGGCCGTGCCTCCCATGCTGGGGCACGCCCGGCGCCGGATCCAGAGGCGCCTGCCACCGTTTCGATCGGGCAGGATGGGCGAATGCACATCCCCCCGATCCTCGTCCCCTCGGCCGCATGAACGTGCG
>JAUNLB010000059.1 GCA_030532485.1 Pseudoclavibacter sp. | reverse complement strand
GGCGATGACGACGCCGATGACCACGCCGATGGTGCGTTCGATGCCCTTGACGAAGGACTGGTTGACGCTGGGGGCGACCACCAGGAGGGCCGCGATGGCCGCGAAGATCGGGGTCGGGACGGAGAGGGCGGCGGAGGCGACGAGCCAGGACAGCGCGATCGCGAGCGCCGACTTCGCCACCTGGAGCAGCGGGGTGCGCTTGGAGGCCCGGAACGCCGCCAGAATTCGCATGCGGCCAGGCTAGGGGCCCCGGCCGAGACGAGGCTGGCCGCAGCCACGCCGACGCTCCCGGAGCCGGTTCCCGGCAGTCCCGCCCGAGACGGGGCCGGCCGGCCTCAGCGCTCGCCCCACTGCCAGCGGGGCCCGTCCAGCGGACCCGAGCCGGCCGACCGGCTCGCCCCGTCCTCCCGGACGAGCTCGTGGTGCACGACCCGGTCCGCGCCGTCGCGCAGGAGGGCGTCGAGGAGGGCGCGCTCGTGCGAGACGAGGAGGATCCGGGTGCGGGCCGAGGCGCTCAGCACGAGCCCGGCGAGCGCCGGCAGCAGTTCGCGGAACAGGCTCGTCTCCGGTTCGTCGAGCACGAGCAGCTCCGGCGGTTCGGGCGAGAGCAGCGCGGCGGCCAGCAGCAGGAAGCGCAGAGTGCCGTCGGACAGCTCCTCGGCCCCGAGCGGCCGCAGCAGCCCCGGCTGGGCGAAGGCGAGCCGCAGCCGGCCCTCTTCGGCCAGGATCTCCAGCCGGGCGCCGGGAAAGGCCTCCTGGATCGCCCGGTCCAGCGCCGCGGCGCCGCCGCTCTCCCGGATCGTCTGGACGGCCGGGGCCAGATCGGCCCCGTCGTCGGCCAGCACGGGGGTCCAGGCGGCGACGCCGTCGCCGCGGGCGGGCGCTGCGGGGTCCGCCCGCAGCGCGTCGTAGAAGCGCCAGCCGGCCAGCGCGCGACGCAGCCGGTCCAGGGCGTGCGCCTCCGGGTGACCCGCGGCGGCGGTGAGCATGGACTCGCGGGGATGCAGCAGCCGCGGCGCGGCCGCCGGACCGTCCGGGCCGTGCAGGACGAGGCGGCCGCCGCGCCGTTCGGCCAGCATCGCGCTCGGCCGCGGCGCCTCGCCGACGAAGAACAGTTCGCGTTTGATCTCCGGGTCCCGGCCGAACATCGTGTCCCGGGGCTGGGGCAGCCCCATGTCGATCAGGTAGCGTTCGCCCTCCTCGGTGGCGAGGCCGAGCATGAGCGAGACCGGCGTGCCGGCGCCGCCGCTGCGCGGCCCGGCCCACAGGACGCGGTCCAGGCCGCCGTCCTCGGCGAGCCGGCGGGGCAGATCGCCCCGGGCGGCCGCCCGCAACAGCCGCACCGCCCGGTAGAAGTTGGTCTTGCCCGCCCCATTGGCGCCCGTGACGACCGTGACGGGGCCGAGCTCGACGGCGAGTCGGCGGATCGAGCGGTAGCCGTGGACGGCGAGGAGGCGGGGCATGGCGGCTCCGCTCCGGCCTCAGAGCAGCTCGCGCCAGTCCCGCGGCCGGCGGGGCTCCAGGCGCACCGTCGAGACGTCCAGCTCGGGAGCCGGGTCGTCGCGCAGCCGGGCCGCGGTCTGCACGTCGATCGCGAGCCCGTCGATCACGAACTTCTCGCGTTCCCGCCCCTCCACGAGGAAGCCGGCGCGGGCGGCGACGGCGCCCGAGGCGGGGTTGTTCACGCGGTAGCCGAGCTCGAGCCGCCGCAGCCGGCCCCCCGCGGGATCGAAGGCCCACTCGCACAGGCGGGCGAGCGCACGGCTCGCCAGGCCGCGGCCGCGCCGTTCCGCGTCGAGCCAGTACCAGACCCAGCCCACGTCGTTGCCCGCGCCGCTGGAGACCGCCACGGTCCCGGCCGCCACGCCGTCCACGACGATCGCGAAGACGTGCCGGCCCGGATCCTCGCCCATCTCGCGGATCCACTGCGCGGCCCGCTCCGGCGAGTCGATCGGGTACGGCAGCTGCCGCTCCAGGTCCGGGGTGCGCCCGGCGATCGCCAGGAGCGTTTCCGCATCGTCGGCGCGCCAGGGGCGCAACAGCATCTGAGTCACAGGCTCCCCACGGTGTCGGGTTCTCTCGGCTCCCGGTCGTTCTCCTCCGCACGGCCGCTCCGGGAGGCGCCGCACGCACCACGAAGATACCCGCCCGTCCCGCCTCGCGCGGCGCGTGTCGGCTCAGCCGCGATCGAAGCCGGGCCCCTCTGCGACCCGGTCCCGACCGCAGGCCCATCCGATCGCCGCCTGCGCCGCGCTCAGCCCGAGCAGCCCGAGCAGCACCGGGGCCCACGAGCCGCCGTGCTCGTGCGCGGCTCCGGCCAGGACCGGGCCGAGCGCCGCCAGTGCGTACCCGACCCCCTGGGTCATGCCCGACAACCGCGCGGCCTGCCGGGTCCCGTCCGCGCGCAGGGCGATGAGTGCGAGGGCGACCACGAGCCCCGCCCCCTGCCCGATCCCCAGCACGACGCTCCACAGGGTCATGAGCCCCGGGGCGAGCAGCATGCCGGCCGCCCCGAGGGCGAGGGGCGCACAGGCGACGAGCACGGCCGGCCGCTGATCGCGCCGGCCGGCCATGATCGGGGTCACGGCGAGTCCGGCGAGGAGCCCGGCCAGCTGGCACAGGAACAGGTCCAGGCCCGCTCGCACGGCGTCCGCCCCCGCAGCCCGGCTGATCGACGGCAGCCAGGCGGTGGTGATGTAGAAACCGGCCGATTGCAGCCCCATGTGGGCGGCCACCAGCCAGGCCGTGCCCGAACGCCACGGCGGAGGCCCGCCCGCGCCGCCGTCCTCGGTCGCGAACAGGGCCGGGCGGACGCGGAGCGCTCGCACCGACCAGACCAGCACGGCCGCGAGCACGAGCGGCAGGGAGGCCGCCAGCGCCCAGCGCCAGCCGAGCGGCTCGGCGATCGGCGCCGCGGTCCCCGCTCCGAGCGCCGCGAAGCCGCCCATGACGCTGGAGGCGAGCGCGGTGACCAGCGGGATGCGCTCCGGGAAGTCGCGGCGCACCAGCACGGGCACGAGCACATTGCCCACGGCGACGCCCGCGCCCAGCAGGAGCGTGCCCGCCGCCAGCCCGCCGACCCCCGGCAGCAGCCGCAGCGCGAGTCCGGCCAGGATGCCCGCGAGCGCGAGCAGCGCGACCCCTTCGGCGCCCAGGCGCGCCACCGGCCGGTGCACGAAGGGGGAGACGATCGCGAAGGCCGCCACCGGCAGCGTACCGATCAGGCCCAGGGCGGCCTCTCCCAGGCCGGTCTCGGCCGCGATGCGGTCCACGACCGGGCCGAAGGCGGTGATGCCGCCCCGCAGACAGGCGGCCAGCAGCAGCAGGCTCGCGAGCGCCGCCGCTCCGGCCCCGATCCGTCCCCGACTCCGCACCGGCCAACCCTATCGCCGACCGGCCCCGACGGGCACGCGGCGCTCGAGGGGCGAGGCTCGTTGCGCTTGCGCTCCCCGAGCGGGAAGACACGGGCACGCGGCGCTCGAGGGGCGAGGGGGACGAGGAGGAGCGGGGGCCCCGGCGGCTCAGCGGGGGCCGGCCGGATCGGGGGGACCGGCGGGGGCGGCCTCCGGGGCGGCGGAGACGTCGGTGCGGAAGACCCTGCCGCCCAGCCCCATGACGTGGTAGACGCAGATGGCCGCCGCCGAACCGAGCACGATGCCGTTGAAGCTGAGCGAGCCGGCCGTGATCGTGAAGTCCGCGATGCCCATGACGAGCGCCACCGCGGCCGTCAGCTGGTTCTTCGGCCGACCGAAGTCGACCCGGTTCTCCACCCAGATGCGCACCCCGATGATGCCGATGAGCCCGTACAGCGCCGTGGTCACCCCGCCCAGCACCCCCTGCGGGATAGAGAAGATGAGCGCGCCGACCTTGGGCGACAGGCCGAGCAGGATCGCCGCGACCGCCGCGACCCAGTAGGCGGCCGTCGAGTAGACCCGGGTGGCCGCCATCACGCCGATGTTCTCGCCGTAGGTGGTGGTCGGCGAGCCGCCCCCGAAGCCGGAGACCACGGTCGCCAGCCCGTCGGCGAACAGGGCCCGGCCGGTGAGCCCGTCCAACCTGCGGCCGGTGAGCTGGCCGACCCCCTTGACGTGGCCGACGTTCTCGGCCACCAGCGCGAGCACGACCGGCAGGAACATGAGGTAGACCGGCAGCCGGGCGGCCGAGAACTCGGGGTGCTGGAAGACGGGGAGCCCGAACCAGGGCGCGGCCCCGACCGCGGCGAAGTCGATCTCGCCCCGCAGCGCGGCGGCCAGGGAGCCGACGGCCACGCCGATGAAGATCGACAGCCGGCCGAGCAGCCCGCGGAACACGACGGCCGAGAGCACGACGGCGGCCAGGGTGATGCTCGCCACGACGGGTGCGGCCAGGTAGTTGTCCCGCGCCGCCGGGGCGAGGTTGAAGCCGATGAGGGCGACGATCGCGCCGGCCACGACCGGGGGCATGAGCCGGTCCACCCAGCCGGTGCCGCTGAGGTGCACGACCGCCCCGACCAGGGCGAGCAGCCCGCCCACCACGATCATGCCGGCCAGCGCGGCCCCCGGCCCGCCCGCCGCGGTGGCCGCCGTGATCGGGGCGATGAACGCGAAGGAGGAGCCCAGGTAGCTGGGCAGCCGGTTGCCGGTGATCAGCAGGAACAGGATCGTCCCGACGCCGGAGAACAGCAGGGTCGTGGCCGGCGGGAAGCCGGTGAGCACCGGCACCAGGAAGGTCGCGCCGAACATCGCGACCACGTGCTGGGCGCCGAAGCCGATCGTGCGCGGCCAGCTCAGCCGCTCCTCCGGCAGGACGATGGTGGCGGCCGGGACGGTGCGGCCGTCGCCGTGCAGCTTCCAGATCATGACGCCTCCTCGGGGCGGCTCGGTGCTTGGTCGGGGGACGGTGCGGGCGGGGCCATCGGCTCACGCCCCGTCGAAGCGGCCGCGCACCCAGCCGCCGCCCTCGCGCATGAGGTACTCGCCCGGCCGGGCGGTGAGCGCGAAGTCGCGCAGCTCGGGGGTGCCCGCGACGACGTTCGCGAGCCGCCACTGCTCGAAGTTGGCCGCGTCGGCCAGGTACTCGGGCGACTCGCTCCCGGTCGAGGCCAGCCAGGCGCCGGAGGCGTCGCGCTGCATCCAGCCGACTTCGCGCTCGTGCAGCGCCGCGGTCACGATGCACGGCACGTCCGGCACCATCACCGGCGGGGGGACCAGGTCCTCGCGCAGCATGTCGTAGAGCCGGCCGGGATGCTCCAGCGCGGCACGCCGCAGCGGGCCCAGCCCGTCGTGCGCGACCCGCTTGGCCTCGGTCGCGGTCAGCAGCAGGATCTCCTGGAAGGCGCCCGCCCGTCGGCCGGAGGCGTCGCGCACCGTCGTGTCCCGGCCGTCCCAGGCGCCGTCGATCGCCACGATGCCCTGGATGCTCGTGCCGGCCACGTAGGGCTGCGTGTTGATCCAGGCGTCCCCCGGCGCGAGCGCCGCCCGCGCCCGGCCGAACTCGCCGAGGATGCGACGGACCGCGATCCGCACCCCGAGCTCGGCGGCCGCGACGTGCTCGGTGAGCACCGTGCACACCAGCTCGATGCGCGAACCGTCCTCCAGCGCCTCCTGCGCGAGGCCCAGCGTCGCGACCGTCGCGACGCGGCCGCGCGGGTAGACCGCCAGCCGCACCCGGCCCCCGGCAGGCTCGCGCATGATCTCGGGCTCCACCCCGAAGCGTTCGACGAAGAAGTCGGCGAAGGGCTCCGGACCCGCCGGGAAGCGAGGCGGCGCATCCGCGGGGACGCTCCGTGGTTCTGCCGCTCGCATGCCTCCATTGTGCTCCGCCCGGGCGCGTCGGCCCGGCTGCGCGAGCGGGACCCGATCGGCGTGTCGCGACCGCTGCGCCGCGCCGGACCGCCGCGCCGACACGCTGCGACCGGAAGGGGCGGCGAACGCCGCACGGCACGTGCCGGCGGCCTATGCTCTGGGCATGACCGCGCTCGACGCCGCGGCGCCCGCCGCCCGGCCGGACGCCGACCCCCCGGCCTCCCGGACCGCCCGGACGACGCCTGCCGCGCCCCCCGCCCGCCCGGCCGAACCCGGCGACGACGGCGCGGCGATCGCCGCGCGCCTGGCCGAGCTCGTGCGCATCCCCACGGTCTCCGCGTACGCGGCCGAGACCGGCCCGGAACCCTTCGAGCGCTTCGCCGAGCGGCTGCGCGAGCTGTACCCGCTGGTGCACGAGCGGCTGGAGCACGAGCGCTTCGGCGGCACGGGGCTGCTCTACCGCTGGCCCGCCGAGGCCGGCCCGGACCGCGAGCGCAGCGAGCGCGAGGGCGCCCTGCTGCTCATGGCCCACTACGACGTGGTCCCCGCCGAACCCGAGGGCTGGACGCATCCGCCGTTCTCCGGCACGATCGCGGTCGGCGCCGTGCACGGGCGCGGCACGCTCGACGACAAGGGCGCCCTGGTGGCCGTCCTGGAGGCCGTCGAGCGGCTCCTGGCGGAGGGGGCCTCGCCGGCCCGGGACAGCTACCTGTTCTTCACCGGCACCGAGGAGACCGACGGGGCGGACGCCGCCGCGGGCGCCGAGCTGCTGCGCGGGCGCGGCTTCCGGCCCTGGCTGGTGCTGGACGAGGGCGGCGCGGTCGTGGACGCGCCGCTGCCGTTCCTCGAAGTGGAGGCGGCCATGATCGGCGTGGCCGAGAAGGGCTCGGCCACGATCCGGCTGGAGGCGGAGGGCGCGCCGGGGCACGCCTCCGCCCCCGCCGGTCCCACCGCGGCCGAGCGCATCGCCCGAGCGGTGCGCCGCCTGCGCTTCGCCCGTTTCCCGGCCCGCATGCAGCCGGCCGTGCGGCGCATGCTGCGCGTCTTCCTCCCCCACACCCGGGGCACCGGCGCGCTCGCCCTGCGGGCGCTGACCGCCGCGCCCGGGCTCGGCGCGCGCCTCCTGGCCCGGCGCGGCGGGGACGCGGCGAGCATGGTGCGCACCACCCTGGCCACGACCGTGCTGCGGGCGGGCACCGCCGTCAACGTGCTGCCCGCGAACGCCTCGGCCGTGCTGAACCTGCGCATCGCCCCGGGCGAGACGGTCGCGGGGGCCCTGCGGCGCGTCCGCCGAGCGGTCCGGGACCGGGAGGTGCGCGTGCGTCTGCTGGACGGCAGCGAGCCGACGGGCGTCGCGCCCGTGGACGACGGGCGCTTCGCGGCGCTGCGCCGCGCCGGGGAGGCCTCCTATCCGGGGGTCGTGACGGCGCCCTACATCGTGCTGGCCGCGACCGACGCGCGGCGCTTCCAGCGCTACTGGGCGCCCTGCTACCGCTTCGCCCCGCTGCGCATGACGCTCGCCCAGCGCGCGAGCGTGCACGGCGTGGACGAGCACGTGACGATCGACTCGCTGGAGCGCGGCGCCGCCTTCCACCGCGCCCTGCTCACGATGCGCTGAGCGCTCGCGAGGCGCCGAGCGTCCGCGACGCACTGCGCGCACGATCCGCCGAGCCGGCCGGGCCGAGGCGATACGCTGGGCCTGCGCGACGAGGCGACCCGGCATCAGCTTCCTGCCCGGCGCTCCCGCCCCATCCCCCGCATCCCCCACCCGAACGGAGCCGCCGTGCCCAGAACGCGCCTGCCCGGAACACGACCGCCCGCCGCCCGCTTCGGCCCCCTGGCCGCCGTCGTCGGCGTGCTCGCCCTCGTCGAGCTGACCAGCGGGATCCTGCAGGGCTACTACACGCCGATGCTGAGCGACCTGGCCCGCCACCTGCGGGTGCACGACGCCGATGTGAACTGGCTGGAGGGGGCGCAGCTGATGTGCTCGGCGCTCGTCGTGCCGGTGCTGGCCAAGCTGGGCGACGCGCTCGGGCACAAGCGCATCCTGCTCGTCGCCACCGCGGTGACGGCGCTCGCGAGCTTCGCGCTCGCGGCCACGCAGTCCTTCCCCCTGTTCCTCCTGGCCTGGGCGCTGCAGGGCTTCTACACCGTCTGGCTGCCGCTGGAGATCGCCCTGGTGTGGTCCCGCGCCACCCGCGTCCACGGCGCCGAACGGCCGGCCGCCCTCACCCGCCGGGCCGCGGGCCTGCTGGTGGCGGTCCTGGAGCTGGGGGTGATCGCGGGCGCGCTGCTGGGCGGACAGCTCGTGGACGCGCTGCCGATGCAGCTGGTGCTGCTCGTGCCCGCCGTCGCGGTCGCCCTGTGCCTGCCGGTCGTCTGGTTCGGCGTGGAGGAGACGCGCGGCCGGCGGCCCGGCCCCTTCGACGCGGCCGGGACCGCGCTGCTGCTGACGAGCCTGCTGCTGGTCACCGGCGGGCTGGCCCTGCTGCGTCTGCACGGCGCCGCCTCGCCGTGGCCGTGGGCGGCCGTGGCCGCGGGGCTCGTGCTGCTGGTCCCCTTCGCCCGCGCCGAGCTGCGCCACCCCTCGCCGCTCGTGGACGTGCGGATGTTCCGGGACCCGGCGCTGTGGCCCGTGTTCCTCACCGCGGGGCTCTTCGGGGTGAGCGTGCTCGGCGCCCAGGCGCCGCTGTCCACCTTCGTGCGCACCGATCCGGCGCTCGTCGGCTACGGCCTGGGCGCGAGCTCCGGGCAGACCTCCCTGGTGATCGGCGCCTACGTGCTGAGCCTCGTCGTCGGGGCGGCGCTGCTGCCCGCGGCCACCCGGCTGATGGCGCCGCGGCGGGCGCTCATGGCCGCCTGCCTGCTGGTGGCGGCGGGCTATCTGCTGTTCCTGCCCTCCCATTCGAGCATGGCCGCGGTCGTGGGCAACATGGTGATCGCGGGCGTGGGCTCCGGCGCCCTCGTCGCGGCGCTGCCCGCGGCGGCGGCCGCCGCCGCGCCCGCGGCCCAGACGGGCGTCGCGACGGGGCTGACCAACTCGGTCAAGACGGTCGGCGGGGCCGTGGCCTCGGCCGTCTTCGGCATGGCGCTGCTCGCCGGCGCCGCCGGCGCCGTGGAGACGACCGCCGGCTCCTTCGCCGGGTACCTGACCGTGTGGGGCGTCTGCGGGGGCACGGCGCTCGCCTCCGCCGTCTGCCTGCTCTTCGTCCCGCCCGGCGCCTTCGCCGACCGGGAGGAGCTCGCGGGCACCGTGCCCGTTCGGGCGGCGTGAACGACCCCTGCTCGGCGTTGCACGTGCCCCGGGGCGATCGTAGAATCGAGGGGAAAAGGCAAGCCTAACCTTTTGCCCCGGCTCCTCCGGCCGGGACCCGCGGTCTCCAGAGGTGCCTCCCGAACATGCTCGGCTCGCTGCTCATCGGCCTTCGCGAAGGACTCGAAGCCGCGCTCGTGGTCGCGATCCTGCTCAGCTACGTCGGCCGGATCGGCCGGCCCGACATCCGGCGCAAGATCTGGTACGGGGTGGGCATCGCGGTGGCCGGCTCCCTGCTGCTGGGGGCGATCCTGACCTTCGGCGCCTACGGCCTCAGCTTCCAGGCGCAGGAGATCATCGGCGGCACGCTCTCGCTGGTCGCGGTGGCCATGGTCACCTGGATGGTCTTCTGGATGCTGAAGACCTCCGCACGGCTCAAGCAGGAGCTGGAGGCCGAGGTGGACCGCCGCCTGACGGGCACCGGCTGGGGCATCACGCTCGTCGCCTTCCTCTCGGTCGCCCGCGAGGGGCTGGAGACCGCGCTGTTCATCTGGGCCACCACGCGCGGGCAGGCCCACTGGCTGCCGGGCTTCTCCGGCGCGGTGCTCGGCATCCTCGTCGCGGTCGGCCTGGCCTGGCTGATCACGCGGGGCCTGCTGCGGCTGAACCTCTCGGTCTTCTTCCGCTGGACCGGCTTCGCGCTCGTCATCGTCGCCGCGGGCGTCGTCGCCTACGCGATCCACGATCTGCAGGAGGCGGCCGTGCTGCCCGGGCCCTTCATGCCCGCCCCGGCCGGGGCGCCCGAGGCGATCGCCTTCTGGTTCGGCGAGAGCGCCTGGGCGTTCCGCATCCCCCACCTGATCGCGCCGGACGGCGTGCTCGGCGCGCTGCTGAAGGGCACGATCGGCTTCACCCCCGAGATGACCTGGCTGGAGATCCTCGCCTGGGCCGTCTACCTGGGCGTGGTCATGACCCTCTTCCTGCGTCGGGCGCGCGCCGGCGCCCGGCCCGCGCCCGAAGCGACGGAAGCGGCCGAGACGGCGAACCCGGTCGGCTCGACCGGAGCGGCGGACCCGGCCGAGGACGCCGAGCGGGCCGAGACGACGACCGCCGCCGCCCGGGACGAGTCCTCCTGACCCCCTCCCCGGCGCGGCCCCGCCGCACCGGACCCCCGACCACAGCACACGACGAAATGGAGCTGCCCATGCGCGCCCGAACCCTGCTGGCCGCCACGGCCTGCGCGACCGTGCTCGCCGGCCTCACGGCCTGCGTCCCCAACAACCCCGGCGCCGGCGGCGCAGGCGACGGCGCAGCCGGCGGCACGACCGCGCTGACCGTCTCCAGCACCGAGGACGCCTGCACGGTCAGCGAGGCCACCGCCCCGGCCGGCACCCTCACCTTCACCGTCACGAACGACGGCGAGCGGGTCACCGAGTTCTACCTGCTCGCCGACGACGGCCTGCGGATCATCGGCGAGGTGGAGAACATCGCCCCCGGCGCCTCGCGCGATCTGACGGTCGTCGCCCAGCCCGGCGACTACTTCACGGTCTGCAAGCCCGGCATGGTCGGCGCCGGCGTCGGCCAGGCGCCCTTCACCGTGACCGGCGAGCGGGTCGAGCTCTCGGCCGACGACCAGGCCCTGTTCGACGAAGCCGTCGCGAACTACACCGCCTACGTCCGCAACCAGGTCGCCGAGCTCGTGCCCGCGACCGAGGAGTTCCTCGCCGCCTACGAGGCCGGCGACGACGAACGGGCCCGCGAGCTGTTCGCGAGCACCCGCGTGTTCTACGAACGCATCGAGCCGACCGCGGAGGCCTTCGGCGACCTGGACCCGAACATCGACTACCGCGAGGTCGACGCGGTCGAGGAGGGCCGCAACTGGCAGGGCTTCCACCGCATCGAGAAGGACCTGTGGCCGCCCAAGCCCGGCGACGAGAACTCCGACGGCCGCGACGCCCTGCAGGACTGGGAGCCCTCCACGCCCGAGCAGCGCGCGAACTACGCCAAGAAGCTGCGCCTGGACGTGCAGAAGCTCGCCGATCTCGTGAACGCCGAGGACTTCAGCCTCACGATCCAGGACATCACCAACGGCGCCCGGGCGCTGCTGGACGAGGTCGCCACCAACAAGATCACCGGTGAAGAGGACTGGTGGTCCGGCACCGACCTCTACGACTTCCAGTCCAACGTCGAGGGCGCCCAGGTCGCCTTCGGCATCGTCGAGGACATCGCCCGCGCCAAGGGCGAGGAGGGCGCCGCGCTGGCCGACGAGATCAACCGCGAGTTCGAACAGCTGAACGCCGCGCTCGCCGAGCACGGCTCGCTGGAGTCGGGCTTCGTCGACTACAAGACGCTCACCCCCGAGCAGGTGAAGGCGCTCTCGAACCGCGTCGACGCCCTGTCCGAGCCGCTCTCGCGGCTGACCAGCACGATCATCGGCGAGTAGCGCGCAGAACCGAGCCGCACCGGGAGCCCGGCCGCACGGCCGGGCTCCCGCCGGTCCCGCACCCAGGAGACAGCGATGACAGACAGGACGCACGAAGCGCAGGAAACCGCCGGGACGCCCCCCGGGGACGCCTCGGCGGACGGCCCCGGCCCGGCCGACGCAGAGCGGACCGCCGCCGAGGGCCCCGCCGGCAGCCGGCTCAGCCGCCGCGGCCTGTTCGGCGCGCTGGCCGCCGGCGCCGCCGGGCTCGCGATCGGCGGCGCCGGCGGCGGCGCGATCGCCGCGAAGCTCGCCGCCGACACCTCCGGCGGACACAGCGGGGCGGCCGCCGAATACCCCTTCTTCGGGGCCCACCAGTCGGGCATCACGACCGCCGCGCAGGACCGGATGCACTTCGCCGCCTTCGACCTCGACGCCGATGCCACGCGCGAGGAGCTCGTCGATCTGCTGCGCCGCTGGAGCTACGCGGCCTCCCGGCTCGTCCAGGGGCTGGACGTGTCCGCCTCCGGCGCCGTCTCCGGCTCCCCGCTCACCCCGCCCGACGACACGGGCGAGGCGCTGGACCTGTCGCCCGCCGGGCTGACGATCACGATCGGCTTCGGCCCGACCCTGTTCGAGAAGGACGGCGAGGACCGTTTCGGCATCGCGGCCCAGCGGCCGGAGCCGCTGCAGCGGCTGCCGCGCTTCACGGGCGACGCGCTGGTGCCCGAACGCTCCGACGGGGACCTGTGCGTGCAGGCCTGCTCCGACGATCCGCAGGTCGCGGTGCACGCGATCCGCAACTTCACCCGCATGGCGTTCGGCACCGCGACGCTGCGCTGGTCGCAGCTGGGCTTCGGGCGCACCTCCTCCACCTCCACGAGCCAGAAGACGCCCCGCAACCTCTTCGGCTTCAAGGACGGCACCAGCAACATCAAGGCCGAGGACCCCGGGGTCGCCGAGGAGCAGGTGTGGGTGCAGCCGGGCGACGGGCCCGCGTGGCTGAGCGGCGGCAGCTATCTGGCCGCCCGCCGCATCCGCATGCTCATCGAGCTGTGGGACCGCCAGCAGCTGCTCGAGCAGGAGCGCGTCTTCGGCCGGGACAAGCGCGAGGGCGCCCCGCTCTCGGGCGGCACCGAGTTCACGCCGCCCGACTTCGCCGCCCCCTCGGCCGACGAGGCGAGCGGAGACCCCACGGCCATCGCGGCCGAATCCCACGTCGCCCTCGCCCACCCCGATCAGAACGCGGGCATGCGCATGCTGCGCCGCGGCTACAACTACGTGGACGGCAACGACGAGCTGGGCCGCCTGGACGCCGGTCTGTTCTTCCTCGCCTTCGTGCGGCATCCGGACCAGTTCATCCGGGTGCAGCAGAATCTCTCCGGCGATCTGCTCAACGAGTACATCAAGCACGTCGGCTCGAGCCTGTGGGCGATCCCGCCCGGGGCGAGCGAGGGGGGCTACGTGGGCGAGACGCTCTTCGGCTGAGTCCGGGCCGCACTCCGGGCTCAGTCGGGCACGCGCTCCGCCTCGTTCGCCTTGACGTCGATGCGGGCGGCGGAGCCGTCGGGACGCAGCACCCTGATCAGATCCTCCCCGTCCACCACCCCCACGCTCCCGTCGGGCAGCGCGAAGACGCTTCGCAGGAACTCGTCCGCCCTCTCGGACACCGGAACGCTCCCGTCCTCGAGGGAGAGCAGGGAGAGCCGCTGCCGCCTCCAGTCCCAGACCAGCACGTACCCGGTCTCCGCCCCCGGCGCGACGAGCCCGGCGGGGCACTCCCCGTCCTTGAACAGCGTCGCCGAGGGCTCCTCCGGCACCGGGCTCGCCTCGGGCGCGCCGCACGGCAGCAGCCGCTGGCGCAGCAGGAAGCGCGCGTCCTTCCCCGCCTCGATCTCGCCGCGGACCGCACCGTCCAGCGTGAGCGAGCGGGGGTCGCCGGACAGCGCGTACCCGCCCGCCGGCCCCTGGAAGGCGGACTCCTCCTCCGGGGCGACGGACAGTCGTCGGGACCATTCGTCGCGGTGGTCGCCGATGCGCGCCGAGGCCCAGCGCTCCCGAGTCCGCTCGTCGGCCGGGGCCGTCTCCAGCTCGCCCGGCGCCACTTGCCCCGTCGCACCGCCCTCGTGCCCGAGCACGACGACCAGCCCGCGCTCCTCGTCGTAGCGATAGGAGCCGGCGGCAGCGGACGCCCCGAGCGCGGTGGCGCCGGGCGCCTGGGCCCCGGAGTCCGCGTCCAGGGCGACGAGTCCCGCCGCCCCGACGACGTACACGAAACCGCCGCCCGCGGCGACGACCACGGGGGTGATCGTGTCGGAGGAGCGCACCTCGCTGCGCCAGGCCAGTTCTGCGCCGTCGTAGGCGTGCACCGCGTCCGTCCTTCCGATGCCGCTCCGCACCCCGCCGATCGCCGCATACCAGCGATCCGGGCGGTCTGGGTCGACGACGATCTGCGGGTCCAGAAGCAGGTGTCTGGTGGAATCCCCTGCGCCGGGCCCGAGGGCGGAGCCGAAGCCCAGGCCCAGGACCAGGACGAGCAGGAGGCCCATCCAGATCGCGGTGGAGACCTTCACCCGCCCGCCCGGCTTCCGCTCCGTCGTCGACAGGATCGGTTCCAGCCCCGTGAGCCTCCGGGCCCCGGCCGGGAGGACCGGCCTCGTGGGAGGCGGCCGCTTCGACGCGGGCGGCCGCCTCGGAACAGGGGGCGGCTCCG
>JAUNLB010000058.1 GCA_030532485.1 Pseudoclavibacter sp. | reverse complement strand
GCTCGGCGCCGACTGCGGCCGGGCCGCGAGCCCTGCGGCCGGTGTGCCCTGCAGTCGTCGAGCCCTGCGGCCGAGCCGGTGAGTCCTGCAGCCGGCCGGCACATCCTGCAGTCAGTTCAGGGACATGCCCTGGGTGGGCGGGGCGGCGTTGTAGATGCCCTCGATGACGTCCGCGTAGCGCTCCAGGATCGCGTGGCGGCGGATCGACATCTTCGGGGTGAGGGTGCCGTCGTCCTCGCTGAACTGGGTGTCCAGCACGACGAACTTCCGGATGGACTCGGCACGCGAAACCCCCTCGTTGGCCCGGTCGATCTCCTGCTGGATCGCGTCGAGCACCCGCGGATTGTGCTTCGCCTGCTCCAGCGGCATCCCCGGGTCCTCGCCGTGGTTCTCCAGCCACACCGGCATCATGTCGGTGTCCAGGGTGACCAGCGCCGAGATGAAGGGGCGGCCGTCGCCGATCACGACGATCTGGTTGATGAGCGGGTACGAGCGGATGGGGTCCTCCAGGGCCGCGGGGGAGACGTTCTTGCCGCCCGCGGTGACGATGATCTCCTTCTTGCGCCCCGTGATGGTGATGTAGCCGTCGGCGTCGATCGAGCCGATGTCGCCGGTGCGGAACCAGCCGTCCCGGAAGGCCTCGGCGGTCGCCTCCGGGTTGCGCCAGTACTCGCGGAAGACCCCGACGCCGCGGGCCTCGATCTCGCCGTCCTCGGCGACGCGCACGGCCGTGCCGGGAAGCGGCGGGCCCACCGTGCCGATCTTGATCCGCTCCGGCAGGTTCACCGAGAGGGGGGCGGTCGTCTCGGTCAGTCCGTAGCCCTCCAGGATGCGGATCCCCAGCGCCCGGTAGAAGTGCCCGAGCCGCTCGCCCAGCGGCGCCGAGCCGGAGACCGCGTGGGCGACCCGGCCGCCCAGCAGGGCCCGCAGCTTCGCATACACGAGCCGGTCGAACAGCTTGTACTGCAGCTTGAGGCCGAGCGGAACGCGGCCGGCGTCCAGCGCCCGGGAGTAGGCGATGCCGACCTTCGCGGCCCGACGGAAGACGCGGCCCTTGCCGCCCGCCTCCGCCTTCTGCTCGGCCGCGTTGTAGACCTTCTCGAACACCCGCGGCACGGCCAGCAGGAAGCTCGGCCGGAAGGAGGCGAGGGAGGGGACGAGCTCGGCGGTGTTCGCCTGGTGACCGACCTTGATCCCGCCGTAGACGCACACGGCCGAGATGAACCGGGCGAAGACGTGGGCGAGGGTGATGAACAGCAGGGTCGAGGCGCCCTCGTACATCACCTCGGGGATGCGGGCCCCGGTGTTGCGGGTCAGTTCCACGAAGTTCGCGTGGGTCAGCACGCAGCCCTTGGGCCTGCCCGTGGAGCCGGAGGTGTAGATGAGGGTCGCGATGTCGTCGGGCCCCGCCGCCGTGCGCCGCCGTTCGATCTCGGCGTCCGCGACCCCGGTCCCGGCCTCGCGCAGCTCGTCCAGCGCGCCGCGGTCCAGGCGCAGTCGCCATCTCAGCCCGGAGGCGGCCTCGCCGGCGAGCTCCAGACGCTCGTGGTACTCCGGCTTCTGGGTGACGATCCCCTCGGCCCCCGAGTCCCTCAGGATCCACTCGATCTGGGCGGGGGAGCTGGTCTCGTAGATCGGCACCATGACGGCGCCCGCGTACCACATGGCGAAGTCGACGAGCGTCCACTCGTAGCTCGTCTGGGCCATGAAGGCGATCCGGTCGCCGGGCTCCACACCGCGGGCGACCAGACCCTTGGCGACCGCCACGACGTCCGCTTGGAACTCGCCGGCGCTCACTTCGCGCCAGCCCTCGCCGTCCGGCAGGGCGAACAGCGGCAGATCCGGCGTCGCCGCCGCCCGGCCCGCCAGCAGATCGCTCGCGTTCAGGGAGGGATCTGCCTCGAGCATCGGCGGGGTCTCCGCCATCCGGTACCCCTCGCTGGACGTCATTGCTCCTCCTGGGTCGGTGGACGGCCCGGCGAGTGCGCTCGGGCTCTGACACAGTACCGTGCCGCGGCAGGTGCGCCGGACACGCGGGTCGCGGGCGCCCCTCACGTGGTCGGTGCCGTGCCGCGGGCCGGCGCGTCGTCCCGGCCCGCTCCGGCGGGTCCGCGGCGCTCCCAGGCGGCCCGGCCGGACCCCGGCCGGGTAGACTGATGCGCGCCGGTGCGGCCGGGCCGGCGGACGAGACGAGTTGAGCACATAGGGGCCCCATGTTCTATTGGCTGATGCATCGGCTCTTCGCCGGACCGATCCTCAAGAGCACCTTCCGGCCCTGGGTGCAGGGCATCGAGAACGTCCCGGCCAAGGGCGCGGTGCTGCTGGCCTCGAACCACCTCTCGGTCATCGACTCGATCTTCCTGCCGCTGGTCATGGACCGGCCGGTGACCTTCCTGGCCAAGCAGGAGTACTTCACCGGCAAGGGGTTCAAGGGGGCCCTCACGCGCGAGTTCTTCAAGGCCACGGGCATGCTGCCCATCGACCGCTCCGGCGGCGCGGGCAGCGAGGCCTCCCTGCGCACGGGGCTGGAGGTGCTCAACCGCGGCCGGGTGCTGGGGATCTACCCGGAGGGCACCCGCAGCCCGGACGCCCGCCTGTACCGCGGGCGTACCGGCATCGCCCGCATGATCCTGGAGGCCGAGGTGCCGGTCACCGTCGTGCCGGTGGTGATGGTCGAGACCGAGAAGATCATGCCGATCGGCAAACGGCTGCCCCGGCTCATGCGGCCCGGGGTGGTCTTCGGCGAGCCGCTGGACTTTTCCCGCTTCCGGGGCATGAAGGTCGACCGCTTCCTGCTGCGCTCGGTCACCGACGAGATCATGAGCGAGTTGCACGCGCTCGGCGATCAGGAGTTCCGCGACGTCTACGCTTCCGGTGTGCGCTCCCGGTTGGAACGCGAGGCGCGAGAGGCCAAGGCTCTCGGCCGCGCCGCGTGACGGCCGGGCGTTCGGCGCCTACAATCCCTGAAGCTCATCGAACACCGCCCCGAGAGACGAGTATGACCCAGCCTTTCGACGCCCCCGACGCCGCCGTCGCTCCGACGCCCGAGACGCTCGCCGGTCTCGACGCCTGGCGCGAGCTGCCGATCCGGCAGCAGCCGGAGTGGCCGGACGCCGAGCAGCTCCGGCGCGTGCGGGAGGAGCTCGCCGTGCTGCCGCCGCTCGTCTTCGCGGGCGAGGTGGACCGGCTGCGCGAGCGCATCGCCTCGGCGGCCGCGGGCGACGCCTTCGTGCTGCAGGGCGGCGACTGCGCCGAGACCTTCGAGGGGGCGACCGCCGACAAGATCCGCGCCCGTGTGCGCACGGTGCTGCAGATGGCGCTCGTGCTCACCTACGGCGCCAGCATGCCGGTCGTGAAGATGGGGCGCATGGCCGGGCAGTTCGCCAAGCCCCGCTCCAGCGACACCGAGACGCGGGGCGAGCAGACGCTGCCCGCCTACCGGGGCGACGTGGTCAACGGCTTCTCCTTCACCGCCGCGGCCCGCAGGCCCGATCCGCAGCGGATCCTGCGCGGCTACCACACGGCCGCCTCCACCCTGAACCTCGTGCGGGGCTTCACGACCGGCGGCTTCGCCGATCTGCGGGAGATGCACGAGTGGAACAAGGGCTTCGCCCGCAACCCCGCCATGGCCCGCTACGAGGCGCTGGTCACCGAGATCGACCGGGCCGTGCGCTTCATGGCGGCCTGCGGGGTGAACTTCGAGGCGCTGCGGGACGTGGAGTTCTACGTGGCCCACGAGGGCCTGTTGATGGACTACGAGCGGCCCCTGACCCGGATCGACTCGCGCACGGGCCTGCCCTACGCGACCTCCGGCCACTTCGTCTGGATCGGCGAGCGCACCCGCGGGCTGGACGAGGCCCACGTGGACTTCTTCAGCCGCATCCGCAACCCGATCGGCGTCAAGCTCGGTCCGCAGACGGATCTGGACACGCTGCGCCGGCTCGTCGACCGGCTGGACCCGGAGCGGGAGCCGGGCCGCCTCACCTTCATCACCCGCATGGGCGCGAGTCGGATCCGCGAGGCGCTGCCGCCCCTGCTGGAGGCGGTGCGGGACATGGACGCGCAGCCGCTGTGGATCACGGACCCCATGCACGGCAACGGGATCACCACCCCCAGCGGTTACAAGTCCCGCCGCTTCGACGACGTGGTCGACGAGGTGCGCGGCTTCTTCGAGGCCCACCGCGCCGCGGGCACCCACGCGGGCGGCCTGCACGTCGAGCTGACCGGCGACGACGTGACCGAGTGCATCGGCGGCGCCGAGCAGATCGACGAGGCGGACCTCGGCACCCGCTACGAGTCCCTGTGCGATCCGCGGCTCAACCACATGCAGTCGCTCGAGCTGGCCTTCCTGGTCGCCGAGGAGCTGCGCGCCTCCTGAAACGCGCAGCTCCCCGGCGGCGAGGGGGCAGCTCTCCGGCGCGAGCGCGCAGAGCCGGGCTCGGACTTGAGAGAACCGGGCGACGGGCTCAGAGCCGGGCGACGAGGCTGACCGTCGTGCCCTTGTCCACCTGGGTGCCGGCCGCGGGGGTCTGCACGTGCACGACCGCGACGCCGGTCAGCTGCGGGGGCACGCTGTGTTTGACCTCCAGGCCGGCCGCCTGCAGGGTCTGCACGGCCTGGGCGACCGGCTGGCCGACGACGTTGGGGACCTGCACCTGCTCCTTGCCGAGCGAGATCTGCAGATTGATCGTGTCGCCCGGGCGGACCGGGTCGCTCGTGGCCTCCTGTCGGATCACGATCCCGGCGGGCACCGTGTCCGAGTAGGCCTGGGTGGCGTTCACGCCGGTCAGCCCCACGCCCTGCAGGGTCTGCACGGCCTCGTTCTCGCCCATGCCGGTCACGTCCGGCACGGGGCCGGCGGAGACGATCAGGCGGATGGGCTGGGCCTCGGCCATGGTCTCGGGCAGGGGGGCGCCGGTGGCGTCGGTCGCGTCGACCACCGTGCCCTTCGGGTGCTGGGCGTCGAACTGCTGGATCGTGGTCGCCGGATCGTAGCTGAAGCCGGCGTTCTCGATCTCGTACCTGGCCTGCTGCTCGGTGAGGCCGACGATCTCCGTGGGCACCGGCAGGGTCCGAGGGCCGCCGGAGACCGTCAGGACGACGGGGCTTCCCGGGGCGAGCTTCGTATTGGCGGCCGGGTCGCTCGCGATGACCTCGCCGGCGGGGACGTCCAGGCGGTGCTCGATGACCGCCTCGCCGAGCGTGAAGCCCGCGTCCAGGATGATCTGCTCCGCCTCCTGCTGAGTCTTATGGACGACGTCCGGGACGGCATGGTACGAGCCGGGGCCGGCGAGGGCCCACCAGCCGCCGTAGCCCGCGCCGCCCAGGAGCAGCACCACCAGGACGATCAGCGCGATCTTCCAGCCGTGCCGGGGGGTGGGCTCCGCGGCCTGCGGCTCGTCCGGGGGCAGGACGTCGATCTGCGCCAGGGCCGGGACCGCCTCCTCCTCGGGCAGCCGCTCGGTGACCGGCTCCGGGGCCACCACCACGGTCGGGTTGTCGGAGCCGGCCCCGAGGTCCCGCTCCTCGCCCGCCCGCTCGCCGGCGCCGGCCGCCGCCAGGGCGAGCGGCGCGCGGGCGGTGAGGGCGACGGTCGTGTCCTGCAGCATGTCGGACTCGGCCTGGCGCAGGGCGGCCAGCAGGGCGCCCGCATCGGCCGGCCGGTCCTCGGGGTTCCGCTCGGTCGCCCAGGCCACCAGCTCGTCCAGCTCGCCCGGCACGCTCGGCTCCACCGAGCTGGGGGCGGGCACGTCCTCGTTGGCGTGCCGGAAGGCGATGTTCACCGGCTGGTCGCCGCGATAGGGCTGCTCGCCGGTGAGCATCTCGTACATCATGATGCCCAGCGAGTAGATGTCGCTGCGGATGTCGGCGGTGCCCTTGGTGACCAGCTCGGGGGAGAGGTAGGCGATCGTGCCCAGCAGCACCTGGCCGCTCGCGGTGTTCGCACTCGCCGCCCGGGCCAGGCCGAAGTCGCTGAGCTTGATGCGCCCGTCGTCGGCCAGCAGCACGTTCTCCGGCTTCAGGTCCCGGTGCACGATGCCGATGCGGTGGGCGGCCTGCAGGCCCGAGAGGACGGCGTCCATGACGTCGATCGTCTGCTCGGCGGTGAGGCGGTGGTGGTCGTGCAGCAGATCCCGCAGGGTGATGCCCGGGATGTACTCCATGACCATGTAGGCGAAGGTGTGGTCGTCGCCCTGGTCGTACACGTTCACGACGTTGGGGTGCTGGAGCTTGGCGGCGGCGCGGGCCTCGCGGATGAACCTGGCCCGGAAGGCCTCGTCGGCGGCGAGGTGGTCGTGCATGATCTTGATCGCGATCCGGCGCTCCAGGCGCAGATCGGTCGCGACGTAGACGGTGGCCATGCCACCCCTGGCGATGAGGGAACGCACCTGGTATCGGCCGTCGATGAGACGGCCGATCATGTCGTCCGGATTCGCTGGGGTCACGGTTTGCAGGGTAGCGGGGATGGTGGTCATGCGTCGTATGAAACTCCGCCGGAGGGTGCTGATTCGGGGTCGCCCCGGGCGGGGGCGGGCCGCGGGAGGCGCCCGCGGCCGTGCCGGTCCCCGATGCTCGGGAGCCGGGCGTCGTCCTCGCCGGAGCGGCGAGGAAGTGGTACCAGTGTGACTGATGTGACAAACGTTTCGGGTGAGGCAGGGCTGGCGTTTCCGGCGTGTCGCCTGTGCGTTCCATGAGCCCGGCCGGCCCTCCCGGCTCCGGGCGCTTGCCGGCCCTGGGCAGGTGCGGGCGGATCCGGGCCCGCAAGCGACGCGAGGCGGCGCAGCATGCCTGCCCTGGCCCGGCGCGGGCGGATCTGGGAGCATGGACGAGTGCCCATCACCCACGAGAACCGCGAATGGCTCGACCTGGCCGAGCTCGCCGAGCGCCTCGGCCTGTCCCGGGGCAAGGTCAAGCGCCTGCTGGAGGAGCGCCAGCTGCTGGCCGTGCGCCTCGAGCGCGAGCCCCACGTCCCGGCGGCGATGCTTCTGGACGGCGCCCCGCTGCCCGGCCTGCGGGGGACCGTCATCCTGCTCGCGGACGCGGGGATGGAGGACGAGGAGATCATGCGCTGGCTGCTGAGCGAGGACGAGGTGCTCGGCGCGGCGCCGCTCGACGCCCTGCGCCAGGGCCGCCGGACCCAGGTGCGGCACAGCGTGCAGCTGCTCGCGCTCTGAGCCGCACCCCCGTCCGCGCTCGACTCGACGCGGAGGAGCCCGGTCGGCGCCACCGCCCGGTCGGCTCAGCGCACGGCCGCCTCAGTGCTCGCGCATGGCCGTCCGGTGCGCGAGGCCCCGCAGCAGCTCCTCCGTGCGCTCGTCCAGGGCCGCGGCCGCGATCGCCGCGAGCGCGACGCGCAGCTGTTCGGCGATGCGCCGTTCGATCTCCTCCAGCGCACCGCTGTCCCGGATGCGGCCCTGCATCCGGGCGATCTGCTCGGCGTCCAGCCGCGGATCGCCGAGCCGCTCGTCCAGCCAGGCCTGCTGCGCCGGGTCCGTCCGGGCCTGGGTCGCGGCGATCAGGAGGGTCCGCTTGCCCTCGCGCAGATCGTCGCCGGCGGGCTTGCCCATGACCGCCTCCTCGCCGAACACGCCGAGCACGTCGTCGCGCAGCTGGAAGGCGAGCCCCAGGGGCAGCCCGATCCCCCGCAGGGCGTGCACGCGCTGCGGATCGGCTCCCGCGAGCATGGCGCCGAGCACGAGCGGCACCTCGACGCTGTAGCGGGCCGACTTGGCGGTCAGCACGGCCAGGGCCCGCTCCTCGCGCTCCTCGACCGCGACCGTGGGCCAGGCCAACTCCTCCACGATGTCCAGGTACTGGCCGAGCGTCACCTCGGTGCGCATGCGCCGGAACTCCTCGCGGGCGGCCCGGGCCGCCTCCGGCTCGCTGCGGGCGCAGGCCTCCACGAACAGCTCGTCGCTCCACACGAGCAGCAGATCCCCCAGCAGGATCGCCGCGTTCTGCCCGAAGCGCTCTGCGTCGCCCGCCCAGCCGGCCTCGCGGTGCCGGGCCGCCAGCGCCCGATGCGCGGCGGGGGCGCCCCGGCGGGTGTCCGAGCGGTCGATGATGTCGTCGTGCACGAGGGCGGCGGCGTGGAAGAGCTCCAGGCTCGCGGCCGCCGAGACCACGGCCGGGACCGCGGCGGCCTCCGTGCCGGGCCGCGCGCTGCGGAAGCCGGCGGCGCAGAACTCGGCCCGCAGCCGCTTGCCCCCCGCGGTGAACCGGCCAAGCAGTCCCAGCACCGGGGCCACGTCGCGGCTGAGCGGGGAGAATTCCCGCCGCGCCTCGGCGAGGACCTCGGCGATTCGCTCGTCGACGCGCCGCGCGAGCTCGGAGCCGTCCGTGCGGGGCGCGGTCACGGCCGGCCGGTCCCTCGGGCGCGCCGCGCGAGGCGGGAACTGTCAGTCACCTCTCTATCGTAGCCGCGCCGGGCACCGTAGGATGTGCGGAGACGTGCGGGGAAATCGGCGCCCGCGCGGCCCACACTGACGATGCGCGAGGTCATGATGGCACTCTCCGAGCACGAGCAGCGTCTGCTCGACGAGATGGAGCGGCAGCTCTACCAGCACGAGGCGGACGTGGTGTCCTCCTCCGAGCGGGGCGGGCAGGTCTCCAGCCGGGCCGTCGTGCTCGCGCTGCTCGCGGTCGCGGTCGGCATCGGCGTCGTGGTCGGCGGCCTGGCGCTCCAGCAGCCGCTCGTAGGGGTCGCCGGCTTCGTGCTCATGCTGGCGGGGGTGGTCTTCGCCTTCTCCGGCCGGGGCGAGCGGGGCGTCTCCGGCGGCCGCGGCTCGGGCGCCCGGCGGGGGTCGGGCCCCGGCGGCGCGCAGCGCGGCTCCCGGTTCATGGACCGTCTGGAGGAGCGCTGGGACCGCCGTCGCGGCGGCTGATCCGGCGCGCCCCACTCCGCTCCACGCGGGATCCGGCTTCGGCCGGGTCCCGCGTTTTTTCTCGCTCCGCATCGGATCGGACAGGGGAATCCCCTCCACCTCCCTCCACCCCTCCAATCCGCATGAACACGGGGATCTCTTCGGAGCTTCACAGGGAAAAGGCGACATGGTGCCGGATTCGTGGGGGGAAGTGGAGTACAGTGGGGGAACCGCGCAGCACGACCCGGCGAGAGGAGGGTGGATGTGTTCCTCGGCACCTATTCGCCCAAGCTCGACGAGAAGGGCCGGCTCATCCTTCCCGCCAAGTTCCGCGAGGAGCTCGCGGAGGGCGTCGTGCTCACGCGCGGACAGGACCGCTGCCTCTTCGTGTTCTCCCGGGCCGAGTTCGAGCTCATGCACGAGCGGCTGCGCGCGGCCTCCGTCACCAACAAGCAGGCGCGCGACTACGTGCGGCTGCTGCTCTCCGGGGCGCACGACGAGACGCCGGACCGGCAGGGCCGCATCACGATCCCCGCGCAGCTGCGCGGCTACGCCGGACTGGACCGCGAACTCGCGGTCATCGGCGCCGGCAGTCGCGCCGAGATCTGGGACGCGGCCAAGTGGGAGGCCTACGTCGAGAGCCACGAGGCCGCCTTCGCCGAGACCGCCGAGGAGGTGATCCCGGGACTGTTCTGACCCTGCTCCGCGATCCCCAGCCGTTCGTGTTCTGAGGCACCTTCCCCGGTCGCAGAACCGGCCCTGACGCACTTCCCCGGCGGCAGGACCGAATGGATGGGAATCGGGGAGCAGGGAGGAGGACCCGGCGCATGAGCGAATCCCGAGACCCCGCGCGTCTGCACGAGCCCGTCATGCTCGCCCGCTGCGTCGAGCTGCTCGCCCCGGCGCTCGGCGAGCCGGGGCGCGTCTGCCTGGACGCCACGCTCGGCCTGGGCGGGCACGCCGAGGCGATCCTGCGGGCGGCCCCGGACGCCGTGCTGCTCGGCGTGGACCGGGACGCGGAGGCGCTGGAGCTGGCCCGGGAGCGGCTGGCCGGCTTCGGGGACCGGGTGCTGCTCTCCCGCCGCCCCTATCACGAGCTGCACCTGGCCATGGCCGAGCACGGCGTGACGCGCCTGCACGGCGCGATCTTCGACCTGGGGGTCTCCTCGCTGCAGCTGGACGAGCCGGAGCGGGGCTTCTCCTACGCGCGCGACGCCCCGCTGGACATGCGGATGGACCGGAGCGGGGGGCGGACCGCCGAACAGATCGTCAACGGCTCCCCGGAGCCGGAGCTGCGCGAACTGTTCCGGCGCTACGGCGAGGAGCGGCTGGCGGCCCGCTACGCGGGGGCCGTGGTCCGGGAGCGGGAGCGCTCGCCGATCCGCACGACCGGGCGACTGGTGGAGGTCCTGCAGCGGGCCACCCCCGCGGCCCGGCGCGACGCCGGACACCCCGCCAAGCGGGTCTTCCAGGCCCTGCGGATCGAGGTGAACGGCGAGCTGGCGAGCCTCGAGGCGGCGCTGCCGAGGGCCATGGCGGCGCTGGAGACCGGCGGCCGCATCGTCGTGGAGTCCTACCAGTCGCTGGAGGACCGCTTCGTGAAGCGGACCCTGGCGGCCGCCAGCTCCTCCACCGCTCCGCCCGGGCTGCCGGTGGAGCTGCCGGAGCACCTGCCCGCCTTCCGGCTGCTCGTCCGCGGCGCGGAGCGCGCCCCGCAGCAGGAGCAGCGGCGCAACCCCCGATCCATCCCCGTCCGCCTGCGCGCGGCAGAACGAATCAGGAGGAACGAGCCATGAGCGCACTCTCGTCCACCCGTCCCGCCCGCGGCCGCCAGGCGCGCCCCCGACTGCGGATCGCGCCGGCCGCAGCGCGCGGGCCGCGCACCCTGCTCGGCTGGTTCGGGCTGTTCGTGCTCGTGGTGACGGCGGCCTTCGTCGGCCGGCTCGCGATCAGCGGCATGGTCGCCGAGGGGGCCTACGAGCTGCACGGGCTCCAGCAGGAGCAGCTGCAGCTGGAGCGCCGCGAGACCCAGCTGCGGGCCGAGGTGGAGCGCGTCTCCTCGCCGCAGCAGCTGGCCGGGCAGGCGAGCGCCCTCGGCATGGTGCCCGGCGAGCAGTTCCTCATGCTGGACCCGGTCACCGGGCGTCTCGCGGGGCAGCCGCAGGAGGGGCAGGGCCGGCCCGTGGACGCCTCGCTCGTGCCCTCCGGTTCCGTCCCCTCTTCCGACCCGAACGGCGTTGCGCCGGATCAGGACGGCGGGGCCGACGTACCCTCTGCTACCGACATCGACTCCCCGGTCACCCGCTGAGCCGGCCCGCCGACGCCGCGGACGGCGGGGCGGCCCGGGGGAAGGGAACGATATGCAACGCTCCGCGCTCCGCAGGCGCTCGACGGTCTTCCTCGTCGTGGTCTGCGCCGTGCTCGCCCTCTTCGTCGGCCGGCTGCTGTGGGTGCAGCTCCTGCACGCCGGCGAGATCAACGCCGAGGCCGAGGGCCGCCGCGGGGCCAGCCTGACCCTGTGGGGGGAGCGCGGCGACATCCTGGACGCGAACGGCGTGGTGCTCGCCGGTTCCGTCGACCGCTTCGACGTGACCGCGGCCCCCTCGCTCATCGGGGACGTCACCACCGTCGGAGAGGACGGCGAGGAGCGGGTGACGGCCACCAGCGGCGAGGTGCTCGTGCAGATCGCCAGGATCACGGGGCAGGACCCCGCCGCGCTGGTGGAGTCGGTCAACCGCACGATCGAGGCGGACCCGGAGAGCGACTTCATGTACCTGGCCCGCGGGGCGACGCTCGAGCAGTACGAGCGCATCCGGGAGATCGGCGCCTCTTGGCTCTACTTCGAGCGCCACCCCCAGCGTCACTACCCGAACGGCGCGGTGGCGGGCAATCTGACCGGCTTCCTGATGCCCGACGGCAGCGAGCCGCTGGCCGGTCTGGAGTTCACGCAGGACCAGTGCCTGGCCGGCCACGACGGCAGCGTCGAGTACGTGCGCGGCGCCGACGGGGTCATGATCCCCGGCTCCGAGGCCGTCGTGGAGCAGGCGCGGGCAGGCGGGGACCTGCAGCTGACGATCGAACGCGACACGCAGTGGTACGCGCAGCAGGTCATCGCCCAGGAGGTCCTGCGCACGGGCGGCCAGTACGGGCACGTGACGGTCATGGACGTGAAGACCGGACGGCTCGTGGCGGTCGCCGAGTACCCCTCGGTGGATCCGAACGACCCGGCCGCCTCCCCGCCGGAGGACCGCGGCTCGCGGGCCTTCACCTCGCCCTTCGAGCCGGGCTCCACGATCAAGCCCGTCACGATCGCCGCCGCCTTCGAGGCGGGACTGTCCAGCCCGGGGGAGCGGCTCGTGGTCCCCGGCAGCTGGGATCGGGACGGCGCGAGCTTCCGGGACGACTGGGCGCACGGGGACGAGCCGCTGACCACGGCCGGGATCATGGCGCTGTCCTCGAACATCGGCACGGCCCTGATCGGCGAGCGGCTCACCGCCCAGCAGCGCTACGACAACCTGATCGCCTTCGGCTTCGACCAGACGACCGCCTCCGGCTTCCTGGGCGAGGAGCCCGGCACGGTCCACCCCTGGCAGGACTGGGACGGGCAGACGAACTACACGACCATGTTCGGCCAGGGCATGGAGACCACCGCCCCGCAGATCGCGAGCGCCTACCAGACCCTCGCCAACGGCGGGGTGCGCATGCCCGTGCAGCTGGTGGCCGGCTGCCGGGGCCCGAACGGCGAGTTCTCGCCCGCCCCGGCCGGGGAGCCGGTGCGGGTGATCTCGCAGGAGGCGGCCTCCCAGGTGCTCGCCACCCTGGAGGCGACCGCGCAGTCCGGGCACTACGCCGCCGAGGTGGCGATCCCCGGCTACCGGGTCGGCGTGAAGACCGGGACGGCGCAGGTCGCGGCCGGCGACGGCAGCTACCTGGCCGGCCGCTACTTCACCTCCATGGCGGGCGTCGCGCCGATCGACGATCCGCGCTACGTCGTGTCGGTCTCGATCATGGATCCGGCTAAAATCGGTTCCAGCGCCGCCACCGCACCTGCGTGGCACGACGTCATGGCATACGTGCTGCACCACAACCGGGTGCCGGCCTCGCCGGGGCCGTGGCCCACGATCCCCACGACGTACTGACGCGCACCGTCCCGCCAGCAGGAAGACATGCCCGCAGCCAGCATCCGCCCCCTCCATCCCGTCCCGCGCTCGCTCTCCGAGCTCTGCGCCCGATTCGGCCTCGACGCCCCCCAGGACGTCGCCGGACTCGAAGTGACGGGGGTGTCCATCTCCTCCCGCGACGTCGATGCGGGCGATCTGTACGTGGGCCTGCCCGGCTCCCGCAGCCACGGCGCGCAGTTCGCGGCGGACGCGGCCGCATCCGGCGCGGTCGCGATCCTCAGCGACGCGCACGGCGCGCAGCTCGCGGCCGACAGCGGCCTGCCGGTGCTCGTGGCCGAGCAGCCCCGGCTCGCCCTGGGCGACGTCGCCGCCTGGGTGTACCGCACCGACCCCGACGCGCCCCGCGTGTTCGGCGTCACCGGCACCAACGGCAAGACCTCGGTCTCCTACATCCTGGACGGCCTGCTCGGCCAGCTCGGCGTCGTGACGGGGCTGACCACGACGGTGGAGCGGCGCATCGGCGAGGAGCGCATCGAGGCCGCCCTCACCACCCCGGAGGCCAGCGAGCTGCACGCGCTGCTCGCGCGCATGCGGGAGGTCGGGGTGCGGGCCGCCACGATCGAGGTCTCCGCCCAGGCGGTCACCCGGCACCGCGTGGACGGCATCGAGTTCGACGTCGTCGGCTTCACGAACCTCTCCCACGACCACCTGGACGACTACCCGAGCTTCGAGGACTACTTCGCGGCCAAGCTGGAGCTGTTCACCCCGGAGCGGTCCCGGCGCGGGGTCGTCTCGTTGGACAGCGAGTGGGGCGCGCGCCTGGTGGAGAACGCCCGGGTGCCGGTCACGACCATCACCGCCGCCCCCGGGGTTGCGGCCGACTGGCGGGTGGAGGTGGGCGAGCGGCGCCCGGACTCGACCGGCTTCTCCCTCACCGCCCCCGACGGCCGCTCCATCAGCAGCTCCATCCCCATGCCGGGCTGGTTCTCCGCCGCCAACGCGGGGCTCGCGATCGTCATGCTGGCCGAGTCCGGCTACGACCTGGAGCAGATCGGCGAGGCGCTGGAACGCGACGGCGGCGTCCGGGCCTTCGTGCCCGGACGCATGGAGCTCGTCTCCGGCCAGGAGGGGCCGAGCCTGTACGTGGACTACGGGCACACCCCGGACGCGTTCCAGCAGATCCTGGGCGCCCTGCGGGAGACGACCGAGGGACGGGTGTTCATGATCTTCGGGGCGGACGGCGACCGCGACCCCTCCAAGCGCCCCGAGATGGCCCGCATCGCGGCGGAGTTGGCCGATG
>JAUNLB010000057.1 GCA_030532485.1 Pseudoclavibacter sp. | reverse complement strand
GCCTGCAGCAGCACCGCTGCCCCCACGAGGAAGCGGAAGTGCAGCTGGGTGACGACCGGGTCCCGCACCAGCTCGGGCAGCGAGCGGGTCAGCAGCCCCAGGCCCCTGGCCGCGTTGCCGGTCATCGCACAGAAGGCCATATTGTCCCCGACACTGCCGACGCCGATGTAGCGGCACTGCTCGCGGGTCACCCCCAGGTGCGCGTCCCTGGCCTGCTCCAGCCGGCCGGCGCGCAGCAGGGCGCCCAGCGCGAGGGAGAGGATCGACTCCGGCTCCTCGCCGCAGCTGTACTCCTCCTCCATGATGCGGTCGACGACCGCCAGGGCCTCCGGCTCGCGGCCGTAGCTCAGGTGCATCTCGCACTCCAGGGCGGCGGCGCAGGCCGGGCAGTCGCTCCACCGGTCCCGGCCCATGGCGGTCAGCTCGGCGAAGTCCTGCTCGGACTCGTGCAGGAAGCCGTTGGCGACGTGGTACCCGAAGCGCTCGGCGACGACGCCGCCCAGCGGCGCGCCCGCCCGCCGGTAGTGGTGCTCCATCTGCCCGAGCAGCCGCTCGATCTGGGAGCGGTCGAACAGCACCGAGGAGCTGATGGAGCCGGCGACCCACTTGTAGTACCAGAGCAGATCGCCCCCGCAGCCCTCCTCGGGCTTGCTCGGGAAGCGCACGGGATCCCGGTCGTGCATGGCGGCGCACACCGAGAAGTGCATGAGCAGCTGCTCGGTCTCGTCGTCGGTCGCCCCGTAGGAGGCGATCATGGCGAAGCGGATCCGGTACTCGGTCTCCTCCTCGCCGATCTCGCGGGCCAGGTCCAGGGCGCGCTGGAGCACCTCGCGCTCCTGCCGGCCGTAGGGCAGCTCGTCGGCCTGCTCGAGCAGCTCCCGGATACGGGGGTCGTTCGTGGTGGTCATGCGGCGTCCTCGTCGTCGTTCAGGGGGTCCGAGAAGGGAGTGTCGGGCATCGTCGTCCCGCCGAGGCCGACGCTCAGCTGGACGAGGTCGCCGAGCGCGCCGGTCAGCATGGCCCGGTCGTCGGCGTGCAGAGGCCGGTGCCCGGCGAGCAGGGCCTGGATGTAGAGCAGCTGCACCGTGCGCCTGCGCACGAGCTCGTCCTCGGCGCCCGCGAGCGCGCGGATCAGGGCGTTGCGCCAGTTCAGGCACAGGACCGCGAAGATCTCGCCCCGCTCGTCGCGCTGCGCCCGCAGCTGCGTGAAGCGCTCGTCCATGGTGCCGAGGATGCTGGACCACAGCGGATCGGCGCTGCGGCGCGCCTCGCGCCGCGCCCGGGTGCGCCGGGCCTCCTCGTCGCTCAGGAAGACGGCGGGCACGTCGGCCGGCTCGAAGCTGCGGACCTCGACGCGCACCTGCGTCTCCGCCAGGGCGCCGGACAGGGAGCGCTCCAGGGACTGGGCGAGCGGCAGATCGTCCAGCGGCGGGGTCTCCAGCACCTCCAGCTCGCTGCGCAGATCCGCGCGGCGCACGCTCGTGCCCGGGAAGAACTCGGGGATGCGGCGCACCAGCTCGCTGTCGTGGACGTAGCCGCCGTTGACGACGGGCGGCGCGTCGGGGGGCGAGAAGCTCGCGATCTGCCGGAAGTCGTCGACCGTCTCGGCGTACTTCACGAGCGGGTGGCGCTCCACCAGGTGGTCGATGCGCATGCGGCCGTGGGAGGTCTCCAGCTCCAGGTAGCGCAGCAGCGCGCCGGCCAGCTCGTCGTCGTGGATGCACATCTGCCGGAGGGCCAGGTTGTGCACGGCCGTGAACTCGGCCAGCCGGTACGGGCGGGTGCGGCCCAGGGTCAGCAGCCAGCTGCGGATGGAGCGGGCCAGCGACTCCCGCACGGCCGTGAAGCCGCCGTCGTGCACGATGCTCTCCCGCGAGGCGGTCGGGGTGATCGCGTCGGTGTCGATGACGCACTGCACGAAGAAGGCCCAGCCCGGCAGCAGGTCGTCGATGCGGTGGGACAGCAGCATCCGGTCGAGGTACACGCTGTGCAGCCGGCGCGTGCCCGGCCCCTGCGGCGAGGGCAGCACGAAGGCGCAGCCGCGCACCCCGGCCTCCGGATCGTCCAGATCGATGACCTCGAACGCGCCGGAGCCGATGCGCCGCACCGCCTCCTCGTGCAGCCGCTCGGCCACCGCGGGATCCGATCGGGCCTCGCCGGCCCGCGTGAACACCGCGTCGCGGTTGACGCGCTGCGGGCCGGAGGGCGTCTCCACCTCGATCGGCACCGGCAGGTACTGGCCGAAGTCGGCGGCCAGGGCGAGCACCGCCTCGTGCTCCAGCAGGACCCGGTCGTCGGCGCGCGGCGCGAGCTCGACGGTGGTGCCCACCGGGACGGCCTCGGCCTGCTCGCCGTGCAGCTCCCGCACCGAGAAGGTGCCGTCGGCCCGTCCCGTCCACTCGACGGGCACGGCGTCCGGCTTGGCGGAGCGGGAGCGCATGACGATCGCCTCGGCGACCATGAAGCAGCTGAGCATGCCGATCCCGAACTGGCCGAGGAAGCCGTCCCGGTGCAGGCCGAACTCGTCCCGCTTGGAACTGCGGCCCACCGTGGACAGCAGCTCCCGCACCTCCTCGGCGTCCAGGCCCACGCCCTCGTCCCGGAAGCGGAAGGGCTCGGCGCCGCGGGCCGGCCGGATGCGGATGCCGCGGTCGGGGGACTCGGCTGCGCCGTCCAGCCGTCGCCGCGCCTCGATCGCGTCCACGCCGTTCTGCAGCAGCTCCCGCAGGTAGACGCGGGGCCCGGAGTAGATGTGTCTGCTCAGCAGATCCACGACACCGTGCAGATCGACCTGGAACGGGTGCAGGGCGGCGGCTTCTTCGGTCACGGTCAGAGAGTATGGCAGGAGCGGACGACACCGCGCCCCTCCCGGTGGGTCGTCCGCGCCCGCGGGATCAGGCGGCCGCCTCGGGCATGCGCGCGCCCTGCCGGTAGCCGTGCTCGACGTACTGGGCGTAGAGGGAGTGCACGTCCTCCTGCGGCCAGCGTACGTCCAGCAGGGAGCCCAGGCGCAGCAGCGCCGCGTGCCACACGGCGGCGTTGCGCGCCTCCTCGCGCTCGTGGCCGAGGCGGTTGATGAACACGAGGTCGGTGGTCCCGTCGATCGGGGTCATCGACAGGCGGATCTCGTTGCGCCCCCAGGCGAAGGCGAGGCGGCGTCCGGGCAGCAGCTCGGTGACCACCCCGTCGCTGCCCAGCCGCAGCGGGTCCCGGCCGAAGCGCACCAGCCCGCCCTCGTGCCGCTCGTAGTCGACGGGGGCCGGGAACCACCGGCTGAGCCCCTCCTGGGCGGCCGCGGTCTCCCAGACCATGGCGATGCGGTGCGGCACGCGCATGATGAACTCGATCGCGGGCAGGCCGACCCGCGTGAGTCGGTGGGCCTTGATCATGCTCGGCTCCTCTCCGTGGTCTCGTCGATGAGCGTCGGAGGATCTTCCATCCACCATACGCCGCCCGCGCGCGGAACGCGATGGGATCCCGCCGAGTCCTCGTGCTCCGTGGCCCGGTTCAGAGCGTCGGGGTGGAAGACGGCTCGACGGTCCGCTCCGTGGGCCGGTTCAGAGCGTCAGGGTGGAGGACAGCTCGACGGTCCGCTCCGCGGGCAGGTGGAAGCGCCGGGAGCCCGTGCCGCTCAGGCGCGCCAGCGCGAGGAACAGCCGCCGGCGGGCGGGCGCCGGCGACTCGCTGCGGATCCGCAGCCGCGTCAGCAGGTAGATCGCGTGGTCCACGTCCAGCCGCTCGTCGCCGAGCCGCTCCCGGGCCTCCCGCAGCGCGGCCGGCACATCGGCCCGCTCCAGGAAGCCGAAGCGGATCGTGAGGTGGACGATGCCGCTCGGGCACTCCCGATAGGACTGCACCGAGACGCGCTGCCCGTCCGGGACGCGCGGCACCTCCTCGGTGCGGATGCGCACGATCAGCACGCGCTCGTGCAGCACCCGGTTGACGCGCGCATTGACCCGCAGCGCGAGCGGGGCGCTGGAGGCGGAGGCGTGCGGGAACACCGCGGTGCCCGGCACCCGGCGCAGCCGCATGCGCTGCAGCGCGTCCAGGAAGTCGGGCAGGGTCCCCTCCATGAGCGCGCGCCGCTCGGTCACCTCCGTCCGCCCCTGCCGCCAGCTGCTCATGACCAGCAGCACGAGCGCCGCCAGCGCGAGCGGCAGCCAGCCGCCCGCGGGCACCTTGGCCAGGTTCGCCGCCAGATAGGCGGACTCCAGGCTCAGCACGAGCCCGCCGAAGGGCAGCAGGAGCGGCAGCGGCCAGCGCCAGGCGATGCGGGCGTAGCCGAGGATCAGCAGGCTCGTGATGACGAAGGTCGTCGTCACCCCCACCCCGTAGGCGGCCGAGAGCCCCCGGGCGGACTGGAAGGCGAGCACGACGAGCACGACGGCGGCGAAGAGGGCCGCGTTCACGAGCGGCATGTAGATCTGGCCGGAGCTGCGGGCGGAGGTGCTGCGCACCTCCATGACCGGCAGGTAGCCCAGCCGCATGGCCTGCCTGGACACCGAGAACGCGCCGGAGATGACCGCCTGGGAGGCGATGACGGTCGCCGCGGTGGCCAGGCACACGAGCGGGATCACCGACCAGGCCGGGCCGAGCCGGAAGAAGGGGTTGGCGACCGCTTCGGGGCTGCGCAGGATGAGCGCGCCCTGCCCGAAGTAGTTGATCGTCAGGGACGGCAGCACGATCCACAGCCAGGCGCGCCGGATCGGCCCGGTGCCCAGGTGCCCGATGTCCGCGTACAGCGCCTCGGCGCCCGCCACGGCCAGGACCACGGCCCCCATGGCGGCGAAGGCCACCAGCGGCTCGCCTGCCGCGAAGCGCAGCGCGTGATGCGGCGACAGGGCCGCCAGCACCTCCGGATCGCGCAGCACGTGCGGCAGGCCCAGCGCGGCGAGCGCGACGAACCACAGCAGCATGACGGGCCCGAAGGCCCGGGCCACGCGCCCGGTGCCGAAGCGCTGCACCGAGAACAGCCCCACCAGCACCCCGAGGGCGAGGGGCACCACCACGTGGGGGAAGTCGGGGTAGGCGACCGTGACCCCCTCGACCGCGGAGAGCACCGAGATCGCCGGGGTGATCACCCCGTCGCCCAGGAACAGCGCCGCCCCGGCCATCCCGGCGGCCGCCGCCAGCGCCCGCAGACGCCTGCGCCGGGGCACGGCGCGGGTGACCAGGGTCGCCAGCGCCAGGATGCCGCCCTCGCCGCGATGGTCCGCGCTCAGCACGACCGCGACGTACTTCAGGCTGACCAGGACCAGGATCGACCAGAACACGAGCGAGAGCACGCCGAGCACGTGCTGCGGGCTCGCCTCCACCGAGCCGTGCCGATCGGAGAAGACGAACTGGAAGGCGTACAGGGGACTGGTGCCGATGTCGCCGAACACGATCCCGAGCGCGCCGACGACGAGCAGCGGACGGGCGCCCGGCCGCGGCGGTGCGCCGGCCGGCCGTCGGAGCTGGACGGTCATGGGCCCCAACCCTACGCCCACCGCCGACCCGCCCGGAGAGCGCCTGCCGAGCGGCCGGAAAGCCTGAGGGACCGTCGCCGCAGCGGCTCGCCCCGAGGAGCGCCGGGGGCGGAGTGTCTACCCTGGAGGCCATGGAGCCAACCCGAAGCGTGCGCCCGTTCCAGGTGGTCAGCGAGTACGAGCCGGCCGGCGACCAGCCCCAGGCCATCGCCGAGCTGGCCAGTCGCCTGCGCGCCGGCGAGAGCGACGTCGTGCTCCTGGGGGCCACCGGCACCGGCAAGTCGGCGACCACCGCCTGGCTCGTGGAGGAGCTGCAGCGGCCCACCCTGGTGCTGGCCCACAACAAGACCCTCGCCGCCCAGCTGGCCAGCGAGTTCCGCCAGCTCATGCCGAACAACGCCGTCGAGTACTTCGTCTCCTACTACGACTACTACCAGCCCGAGGCCTACGTGCCGCAGACGGACACCTACATCGAGAAGGACTCCTCCCTCAACGAGGAGGTGGAGCGGCTCAGGCACTCCGCCACCAGCTCGTTGCTGACCCGCCGTGACTGCATCGTCGTGGCCACCGTCTCCGCCATCTACGGCCTCGGCACCCCGGCCGAGTACCTGGAGCAGCGGATCACGCTGCGGGTCGGCGAGGAGCACGACCGCGCCACCCTGCTGCGTCATCTGGTGGACATCCAGTACAACCGCAACGACCTCTCGGCAGACCGTGGCACCTTCCGGGTGCGGGGCGACACCCTGGAGATCTACCCGATGTACGAGGAGAACGCGGTGCGCGTCGAGTTCTTCGGGGACGAGATCGAGCGCATCACCACGCTGGTGCCGCTGACCGGTGAGGTGATCCGTGACGAGGCGGAGATCTACGTCTTCCCCGCCACCCACTACTCCGCAGGCTCCGAGCGGATGGAGCGGGCCATCCAGGGCATCGAGGCGGAACTCGCCGCCCGGCTGCAGGACCTGGAGGCCCAGAACAAGCTGCTGGAGGCCCAGCGGCTGAGGATGCGCACCAGCTACGACATCGAGATGATGCGCCAGATCGGCACCTGCTCCGGCATCGAGAACTACTCCCGCCACATCGACGGCCGGGCTGCCGGGTCCGCCCCGGCCTGCCTGCTGGACTACTTCCCGGAGGACTTCCTGCTGGTGGTCGACGAGTCCCACGTCACCATCCCCCAGATCGGCGGCATGTACGAGGGCGACGCCTCCCGCAAACGCACCCTCGTCGAGCACGGTTTCCGCCTGCCCTCGGCGCTGGACAACCGGCCCTTGAAGTTCGACGAGTTCGCCGAGCGGATCGGCCAGACCGTCTACCTCTCAGCCACCCCCGGCCCCTACGAGCTGGAGCGAAGCCGCGGTTTCGTGGAGCAGATCATCCGTCCCACCGGGCTGGTGGACCCGGAGATCATCCTCAAACCCACCACGGGCCAGATCGACGACCTGGTGGCCGAAATCCGGGCCCGCGCGGAACGCGACGAGCGGGTGCTGGTGACCACCTTGACCAAGAAGATGGCCGAGGACCTGACCGACTACCTCATGGCGGCCGGAATCCGGACCCGCTACCTGCACTCCGACATCGACACCATCCGGAGGGTCGAGCTGCTGCGGGAGCTGCGACTGGGCGACTACGACGTGCTGGTCGGCATCAACCTGCTGCGCGAGGGCCTGGACCTGCCGGAGGTGTCCCTCGTGGCCATCCTGGACGCCGACAAGCAGGGCTTCCTGCGCTCGGCCACCTCGCTCATCCAGACCATCGGCCGCGCCGCCCGGCACGTCTCGGGCGAAGTGCACATGTACGCCGACGAGCGCAGCGAGGCCATGACCCGGGCCATCGAGGAGACCGAGCGGCGCCGCGCCAAGCAGATCGCCTACAACGAGGAGCACGGGATCGACCCCGCCCCGCTGCGCAAACGCATCGCCGACATCACCGAGGCGCTCGTCCGGGAGGGCCGGGACACCCGGCAGCTGCTGGACGACGACGAGCCCTCCCGGCAGCGCACCCCCGTCCCCGCCGGCCGCCGCGGCATCGCCGCCTCCGGCGCCGCGGAGCTGCGCGAGCTCGTCGAGGATCTGAACCGGCAGATGCTGGAGGCCGCCTCCGAGCTCAAGTTCGAGCTCGCGGCACGGCTGCGCGACGAACTGGCCGAACTCAAGAAGGACCTGCGCGCCATGGAGCGCGCCGGCCACGCGGACTAGCGGGACGGGGACGGACGGCGTGCCCGCCATCGACCTGAACGCCGACCTGGGCGAGAACGCCCCGGACCGCGTCGTCGCCGACGACGAGGCCATGCTCGGCATCGTCACCAGCGCGAACGTGTCCTGCGGCTTCCACGCCGGCACCCCCGCCGGCATCCGCCGCACCCTCGCCGAAGCGGCCCGCCGCGGCGTCGCGATCGGCGCCCACCCCGGCTACCGCGATCCGGAGGGCTTCGGACGACGCCCGCAGGACGTCCCCCCGGAGCGGCTGCAGGCGGAGACCGAGTACCAGCTGGGCGCCCTGATGGGCCTCGCCACGGCCGTCGGCGCCCGGGTCCGCTACCTCAAGCCCCATGGGGCGCTCTACAGCGCGATCCACACCGACCGGCGGGCCGCCGCCGCCGTCGCGGCCGCCGTCCGCGCGATCGACGACGGGCTCGTCCTGCTCTGCGCCCCCGGCTCCGCCGCCCTGCAGGCCGCCGCCCGGGCGGGCCTGGCCGCGGCCAGGGAGGCCTTCGCGGACCGCGCCTACCGGCCCGACGGCTCCCTCGTGCCCCGCAGCCAACCGGGCGCCCTGCTGCACGAGCCGCGCCGCATCGCCGAGCGCATGCTCGAGCTCGTCCGCCACGGCACGATCGAGGCGATCGACGGCTCCCGTATCCGCCTGCCCGCGGACTCGATCTGCGTGCACGGAGACGACCCGCGCGCCGTCGAGATCGCCGCCGGCGTGCGCCGCGCCCTCCGGGCCGCGGAGGTGCGCCTCGAACCCTTCGCGGCGACCGGCTGATGCGCATCCGTCCCTTCGCCGACCGGGCGCTGCTGCTGGAGACGACGCCCGAGGACGTCCTCGGACTCCACGAAGCGCTGCGGCGCGCAGCGCTCCCCGAGGTCGAGGAGCTCGTGCCCGCCGCCCGCACCCTGCTGCTCCGCCTGCGCCCCGGCAGCGAGCCGGCACGCCTCGCCGAACGCCTGCGCGCGCTGCCGCGCGGCGAGAGCGCCGCGGCCGAGGCCGGCACCGTCCGGCTCCCCGTCCGCTACGACGGCGAGGACCTGGCGGCGCTCGCGGCGCTGCTGGGCGTGCCGCCCGCGGAACTGGCGGCCCGGCACGCCGCGGCCGCGTGGCGAGTGGCCTTCCTGGGCTTCGCGCCCGGATTCGCCTATCTGCGCTGCGAGGACCCGCTGTTCCGCGTCCCCCGCCTGCCCGAGCCGCGCACGCGCGTGCCCGCCGGCTCGGTCGCGCTGGCGGGCCCGTACTCGGGGGTCTACCCCCGCGCCTCGCCCGGGGGCTGGCGGCTGATCGGCCGCAGCGAGGCCCGGCTGTGGGACGCCGAGCGCGATCCGCCGGCGCTGCTGCAGCCCGGTTGCCGGGTGCGCTTCACGCCGCTGCCGCGCGAATCGCTGCGCCTGAGCGGAGCGGCGGCCGAGCCGGAGGACGAAGCGGTGCGCGGAGCGGCGGCCGAGCCGGACGGCGGGCGGCCGGGAGGCGGCCTGGAGCTCCTCCGGCCCGGGCTCCAGGTCCTCGTGCAGGACCTGGGCCGGCCCGGCTATGCCGCGACGGGGGCGGGCCGTTCGGGCGCCGCGGACCTCGGGGCGCTGCGGGCCGCGAACCGGCTGCTCGGCAACGAGCCGCAGGCCGCCGCACTGGAGATCGTGGGCGGGGCCGAGCTGGCGGTCCTGGGCCGGTGCCTCGCGGCGCTCAGCGGCGCGGTCGCCGACGCCGTCGTCGAGGAGGGCGGCGAGGAGCGCGAGATCCCGCGCGGCCGGCCGTTCCTCCTGCGGCCGGGGGAGCTGCTGCGCATCGCCCCGGCCCGCCGCGGCCTGCGCAGCTACCTCGCGCTGCGCGGCGGCGTCGACGCGCGCCCCGTGCTCGGCAGCCGCTCCAGCGACACGCTCTCGGGGCTCGGCCCGCCCCCGCTGCGGGCGGGGGACCGGGTGCCGATCGGGCCCCGGCCCCGCGCGGCGGTCCAGCCGCAGGAGGCGCTGCCGGACCCGCCCGCGCCCGGCGACGTCGTGGAGGTCGGGCTGCTGCCCGGGCCCCGGGCCGATCGGCTCGCACCGCCGGGACTGTCCGCCCTCATGGGCGCCCCCTGGACCGTGACGGCCGACTCCGATCGGATCGGCCTGCGCCTGGGCGGCCGCGACCCGCTCGCCCCGCCCCGGGGCGGGGAGCTGGAGTCGGAGGGCGTCGTGGCCGGGGCCGTGCAGCTGCCGCCCGGCGGCCGGCCGGTCGTCTTCCTCGCCGACCACCCGGTGACCGGCGGCTACCCGGTCGTCGGCGCGGTCCCCTCCGGGCGGCTCGACCTGCTCGGGCAGCTGCCGCCGGGCGCGCTCGTCCGCTTCGTCCCGGCCGGGCCGCCGAGGTGAGCGGGAGCGCTCGCGGGCTCCGTCCCGGCCGACCCGCCGAGGCGAGCGCGGGGCGCGCGGGAGTGGCAGAATGCGGCGGTGCAACGACGACTCCGCAGCGAACTCGAGCTCCGCATCGCCCGGCCCGCCGAGCTGGTCCTCTCGATCGCCGTGCACGATCGGGACGCCTGCGCGCAGGAACGCCTGGAGGTGCTGGAGGAGGAACGGCCGCTGCGGCCGCGGGAGCTGCGCGACCCGCTCGGCGCCCGGCTGCACGCGCTGAGCGCGGGCCCCGGCCGGGTGCGGATCCGCTACGAGGCGACGGTGGAGGGCCGCACCGAGCCGGATCCCGCGGACGAGGCGCAGCTCGTGACCTTCCTGCGGCCGAGCCGGTACTGCGAGTCCGATGCGCTCGCCGCGACCGCCGGGGACCTGTTCGGCGGCCTGCGCGGCTTCGAGCTGCTGGACGCGGTCGAGGACTGGGTGGCGAGCCGGCTCGTCTACGACCCCGCGTCGAGCCTGCCGAGCGACGGCGCCCGGGACACCCTGCTCAAACGGCGCGGCGTGTGCCGCGACTACGCCCATCTGCTGGTGGCGCTCCTTCGGGCCCGGGACGTGCCGGCGCGCTTCGTCTCGGTCTACGCGCCGGGGTTGGAGCCCATGGACTTCCACGCCGTCGTGGAGGCCCACGTGGAGGGGCGGTGGTGGCTCGTGGACGCCACCCGGATGGCGCCGCGCTCCGGCATGGTCCGGATCGCCGGCGGCCGGGACGCCTCCGACACGGCCTTCCTCTCCAACTCCCTGTCCGGGGTCCGGCTGGAGCGGCTGGCGGTGGACGCGGGCTGCGACGAGCCGCTCGCCGTGGAGGAGCCGGGCGAGCGCGTCCAGCTCGGCTGAGCCGGCCCGCCGCATACACTGGTGCGCTATGACCTCAGCCGATCTGACCGTGCCGCTCGCCGACGCCGTGAACGCCGTCCTCGCCGGGATCGAGGGCGTCGACGTCCGGGTCCGGCCCGAGGAGCTCTCCCTGGAGCGGCCGCGGAAGCGGGAGCACGGCGACTGGGCCGCCAACGTCGCGATGCGCCTGGCCGGCCGTGCGGGCATGCCGCCGCGGGAGCTGGCCGCCCGCATCGCGGAGCGCCTGAGCGCCCAGCCCGGGGTGGCCGCCGCCGAGGTCGCGGGCCCCGGCTTCGTCAACATCCGCCTGGAGGCCGCGGCCGCGGGAGATCTGGCCAGGACCATCGTCGAGGCGGACGGCGCCTACGGGCGCGGCCGAGCGCTCGCCGGCACCCGCATCAACCTCGAGTTCGTCTCGGCCAACCCGACGGGCCCGATCCACATGGGCGGGGTGCGCTGGGCCGCGGTGGGCGACTCGCTGGCGCGGATCCTGGCCGCCTCGGGCGCCGAAGTGGTCCGGGAGTACTACTTCAACGACCATGGCGCCCAGATCGACCGATTCGCCCGCTCCCTGCTGGCCGCCCACCTCGGCGAGCCCACTCCGGAGGACGGCTACGGGGGCGCCTACATCGGCGAGATCGCCCGGCAGGTGGCCGAGGCCGCCGCCGAGGAGCTGGCCGACGCCGAGCGGGCCGGGCAGCAGGAGGTGTTCCGCCGCGAGGGCGTCGAGCTCATGTTCGCCGAGATCAAGCGCAAGCTGCACGAGTTCGGCGTCGACTTCGACGTCTACTTCCACGAGGACTCCGTGCACGCATCCGGCGCCGTGTCACGGGCCCTCGAGCGGCTGCGCGAGCTGGGGCACGTCTACGAGCGCGACGGCGCCCAGTGGCTGCGCTCCACGAGCTTCGGGGACGACAAGGACCGGGTCGTGGTCCGTTCGGACGGCACGCCGACCTACATGGCGGGCGACATCGGCTACTACCTGGACAAGCGCGAACGCGGCTTCGACGAGGCCATCATCATGCTGGGCGCCGACCACCACGGCTACGTGGGGCGCATGATGGCCATGTGCGAGGCCTTCGGGGACGAGCCGGGGCGCAATCTGCAGCTGCTCATCGGCCAGATGGTGAACCTGCTGCGCGACGGCAAGCCGGTGCGCATGTCCAAGCGGGCCGGCACGGTGGTCACCCTGGACGACCTCGTGGACGCCGTGGGCGTGGACGCGGGCAGGTACGCGCTCGTGCGCTCCTCGACGAACACGACGCTGGACATCGATCTGGACCTGCTCGCCTCGCGCTCCAACGACAACCCCGTCTACTTCGTGCAGTACGCGCACGCCCGCACCTGCGCGGTCGCCCGGAACGCGCGGGCGGCCGGGGTGGACCGTTCCGAGTTCGATCCGGCCCTGCTCGACCACGAGAGCGAGGCCGCCCTGCTGGGCGGGCTGCGCGAGTTCCCGAGGATCGTGGAGACCGCCGCCACGATGCGGGAGCCGCACCGCGTCGCCCGCTACCTGGAGGAGTTGGCCGCGCTGTACAACCGCTGGTACGACCGCTGCCGCGTGCTGCCGCGGGGCGAGGAGCCGGTCACGGCGCTGCACCGTACGCGCCTGTGGCTCAACGACGCCGCCGGGCAGGTGCTGCGCAGCGGTCTCGGGCTCCTGGGCGTCACGGCCCCGGAGCGGATGTGACGCGGACGGTCTCCGGCGCGTCCCCGCAAACGCCCGGACCGGAGGGGGCCGCACCGACGCGGCGGCGGTGGCCGCTTCCGGTGCGGCTGCTGCTCGGTCTGGGGCTGCTCGTGGGCGCCGTCCTCCTGGCGGACCTCGCCGCCCGCTTCTATCTGCAGTGGCGCATCGAGCAGTCCGTGCAGGAGGCGATGCCCCCGGCGACCCGGGGGGAGCTGCGGGCGCGGGTGCACGGCCTGTCCGCCCTGTGGCAGCTGGCGGAGCGGGACTTCGAGCACATCAGCCTGGAAAGCGATCGGCTGGAGCTCGGCGGGCTCGTGTTGAGCGGGCGCGTGGACGGCTACGGCGTCGCGCTGCTGGACGGGGCCGGGATGCGGCAGCTGAGCGGCTCGATCACCCTGCCCGCCGAGTCGGTGAACGCGCTCGTGCAGCTGCCGGGCTCGACGAGCGAGCTGCGGCTCGGCGAGGGCACGGTCTCCTACACCAGCGAGGTGGAGCTCTTCGGCACGGTCATGCGGGTCGCGGTGGACGCCAGCGTCGCGGTGCAGGGCGACCGCCTCATCGTCGACGCGAGCCGCGTGCAGGTCCAGGGCGCCGGGGTGGACGTGGACGCGGCGGAGTGGTTCGGCGGCTCCTCGGTGTTCACCTTCCCGGTCTGTTCGGCGGAGCACCTGCCGGTCGGCGTGCAGCTGACCGACGTCCAGGTGCGCCCGGAGGGCGTGACGGTCGCCTTCTCCGCCCAGGGCCTCGCGCTGGACGAGGCGACCCTGAACTCCAGGGGCAGCTGCCGTTCCGGGTGAGCCGCCGCGCCGGGCCGGTGCGCTCACGCGGTGCGGACGGGCGAACCGCCGCTCCGACCCGGGGCGGAAGGAGAATACAACCGGGAGCGGGTCGACACGGCACCGCTCCCGTGGCATCTTCGGATGGTGGCCGGACGCGGGCGTCCGGACACGTTCTCCATTCAGCAGCGCGAAGAGGGTGCCAGATGACCTCGCAGGACTCGACGGACGGGCTCGGCTACGGCCGGCCCGCGCGTCCGGGGACGAGGGCGACGGGCGAGAGGAGTTTCGCCCTCGCAGACGCGCCGCCTCCCCGTCGCCGTCGCGGCGTGATCGCCTCGATCGTCACGACGGCCGTCGTGACGCTGACGCTCGGCGGCGGCGTGGCGGCGGAGCTGCTCGCCAGGGGCCGGCTGGAGTCGGAGCTGCTGGACCGCAGCGGCGCGGAGGCCGCCTTCCCGAACCGGACGGGCGGCGGCTTCCAGGGGCGGGCCGGGCAGGCGCCGACACTCGTCCAGCAGGCGAGCGGCCGGGCGGAGCGCCTGGAGCTGCGGGGCCGGGAGCTCTCCGTGGACGGGCGGCCGCTCTCCGTGGAGCTCGTGGCCGAGGGGATGCCCGCGGATCTCGACGGTCCGGCCGAGCGGGTCGAGGTCGCCCTGCTCATGCCCGCCGAGGCGGTCACGGGCCGTCTGGCCGCCGAGGGCGGCCAGGAGCTCTACGGGCGGCCCGAGACCTCGATCGGCGGGGATCGGATCGACTTCCGCTACCGTCTGAGCGGCGAGGTGGAGGTGCGGGTGGAGTTGGAACTGCGGGTGGAGGACGGCAGCTTCGTGGTCGCTGCGCCCGCGAGCACCATGGTGGCCGACGGGCAGCGGGTGGATCTGGGCGCCCGGGAGCCGCACCCGATCGAGCTGTGCCCGCAGCTTCCGGAGGTGCGGGTGGAGGCGCTCGAGTCGACGGTCACGAGCGAGGGCGTGCGGCTGCGCTGGCAGGCGAGCGGCGACGGCCTCGTCGTGGAACGCTTCGGCGAATTGATGGCGTGCATGCACGGATGAGCGGTGTCGTCCGCGCATGCCTCGGGAACAGGAA
>JAUNLB010000056.1 GCA_030532485.1 Pseudoclavibacter sp. | reverse complement strand
GGGCGGGCTCGCGCTGACGGGCGTCCGCACCGGAACGCTTGTAAAGATGATCAGAGCACACTGTCTGGGCTTAGAATGACTCGCCGTCTCCCGAAACCGACAGGATGGACGTTCCGATCATATGGACCATATGGACGACAGGGAAGTGCGCCGAGGCGCGGGCATCTACAGCCGGGCCGTGCTCGGCGTCTACGATCTGCTGGTCATCCGGCTCTCCAACTCCTTCGCCTGGCGCTGCCCGAGCCGGCTGATGCTGGACCGCTACAACCGCCTGCTCGGCCGTCGGCACCTGGACGCGGGGCCGGGGACCGGCTGGTACCTGGGCAGGGCCGGGCTGCCCGCGGGGGCCGAGATCACCCTGCTGGACCTCAATCCGAACAGCCTCGACAGCGCCGCCTCCCGCCTGGCGGGGGTCCCCTGCCGACGGCTGCTCGCCAATGCGCTCGACGCGCTCCCGGAGGGCGTCGGCCCCTTCGACTCCGTCGGGGCCAACTACCTCATGCACTGCATCCCCGGCTCCTGGCAGGAGAAGGGCGTGGTGTTCCGGCGCCTGGCCGAGCGGCTCGAGGACGACGGGGTCCTGTTCGGCAGCACGATCCTGGGCCGCGGGGTGCGACACAACCTCGCCGGACGCCGCCTCATGTCCCTCTACAACCGCCTGGGCGTCTTCCACAACCGGGACGATGACGCGGCGGGGCTCGAGCGCGCCCTGGCACGCGCCTTCCACGAGCACTCCGTGGAGATCGTGGGCACCGTGGCGATGTTCACCGCCCGCCGACCGCGGCGCGAGGGCAAAAGCGAGGGGGCCGAGCGGACCTGAGCTGCGGGCCGTCGCAGGGCCCGTCGCGGAAACGGCTCGGCGGGGCGTTGCGCGGCGCCTCCGCACACCGGGGACGTCGCCGATCGGCCTGGCAGGAAGCGGACTCCTCCGCGCGCCGCGCCTCCCGCCAGGCCGATCCGGTCGAGGTGCTCCCGGCCGCCGCACTCAGCGCTCGAGCCCGCCCCGTTCGCCGTCGCGACCCGGCTCGTCCCCGCCGAGGGGCGCGAAGCCGCTCGTGCGCATCATGCGCTTCACCCCCTCGTGCTCGCCGAAGAGGTAGGCGCGTGCGAGCAACTCATTGAAGCACCGGGCCGTCTCCGGGCTCCGCTCGTCGACGGGCACGGTGAGCAGTTCGGGCCGTGGCCCGCGCAGGAGCACGCCGTTGGCGACGAAGATCGCCGTGCGCTTGTTGCCGTCCATGAACGGTTGCGCCCCGGCGATCCCCACGAACAGCTCCAGGGCCCGCTCGCGCGGATCGGGCTGCCGCATCGTCCCGTCGACGATCGCCTGCAGCCCGTCGTCGTCGAGCGCGCGCGGCTCGTGGCGTCCGAAGGGGGTGTCCACGCCGATCCGGTCCTCTTCGCTGCGGTACTCGCCCGGGCGGATCGCACCGCTGCGGGTGATGCAGGCGTTCACGCCGCGCACATAGGCCGCATCGACGGGGCGCCCCCGGTGGTCGATGACGAACTGCGCGGCGTCGCGCAGGTCCTCCAGCAGCGCGATGTCAGCGCGGGACCTCACGCCCCTCAGGCTCCCCGAGCGCAGAAACTCGGCCGTGTCCAGCCGCCCCGTCGCGAGCCCGTCGAACACCTTGCCGGCCGAGTAGACGACCGCAGCGAGGTCCACGACCCTGAGCTGCGCCATGCCTCGCTCCTTCCTCCGCAGCCTCAGCCTCGTCCCGCTTCGCGCTCGCGACCGAGCCTATCGGGGCGGCCGGCCGGACGTCGGCGTCGAGCCGAGCCGGCCCGAGTTCCACAACGCCCCCTGGATGTCGAGCACCAGTTCCTCGCTCGGTGCGCGCTCCAGCGGGAAGCCGAGCGAGATGCGCTCGCGGTACCACGTGTGCTCCGCCGGAGTCCTGGCCGCGTGGCAGAACTCGAACACCTGGGGCGGGCAGGTGACGAAGAGGTCCGCCGACGCCCGTTCGATGCACCGGAGTCGTGCGGTGATGCCGGGATCACCGCTCGCAAGCCGCGCCCAGACGGAATTGTCCACCAGGTAGTCGGTCACGGATTCGCTTCGGGGCGGTCGACCGGGGCGCCGAGCCCCTCCGGGAGTCCGGAGAGCCCCGCGACGCCCTCGACCATCGCGCTCTTCCGCGTGGAGGCGACGAGCCGCCGCAACGCCAGATCGATCACGACCCGGTTGCTGCGTTCACCCGTGAGCGCACGCGCTCGTTCGAGGAGCCGGGGGTCCAGGTCGACGCTCGTCATGGCCATGACGACTCCTTCCCGAATTCCATATGGCCAACCATATATCGGGGTCCGGCGGAGCGGCGAGCCTCCAGCCGAGACCGTGCGAGTCGCACCAGGATCTGACGGGAAGCGTCTCCGACCCTCGACGCGTCGCCGATGACGGCACGTGACACCGAGCCGATCACCTCGCCCGGCCCTCGGATGTCGCAGGCAGGCGATACGGTTCGCCCATGACGACGCATCACCTCGACGACGAGCGCGACACCGCCGCCGATACGGCATGGATCGAGCGCCTGCGGAGGGAGCACGGACTTCCCTGGGGCAAGCGGGAGGGGCGCGAACAGCCGCTTCCACTGCTCTCACACCTGCTGGACAGCGCTGCGGCGGCCCGGGCCCTGTGGCGGCACTGGCTGCGGGCCGGCCTGCGGGAACTGATCGCCCGCGCCGTCGCCGGGGGCGATCAGGCGCGCGCCGAGGCCATGTTCATGCTCTGTGCGGGCCTACACGACCTCGGCAAAGCCGGACCGGTCTTCCAGGGGCAGCTGTTCGCCGAGGACGCGGTCCGCGCCGAGTTCGCCGGGATCTCCGGCCTGCTCCGAGAGGCGGGCCTGGACATGTCCGCGAGCAGGAGCAGCGATAGCCTTGATCGGATCGTCCGCCGCCACGAGGCGCTGGGCATGGCGCTGTTGACCAGCGAGGGGCGCTGGCCGTACCCGGACGAACGGGTCGGGGCGGACTGGGCGGCCGTCGCGGTCGGCGCGCACCACGGCCGCTTCTGGACCCAGCAGCTGGACGACCAGTCCTTCGACGAGGACCTCGCGTACTGCATGCGCCTGGCCTCCGGCTCGCCGCGCTGGTCGGAGCTGCGCGGCGATCTCCTCGCCCGCCTGGAGCACGCGAGCGGGGTGCGCTGGCGGGAACTGCGCGTGGACCCCGGACCAGCCGGTCCCGTCCTCACGCTGCTCGGCTGCGGTTTCGTGCAGCTCGCCGATTGGCTCGCCTCCTCGATGCCGTGCGGTCCGGAAACGGATTTCCACGACCGCTGCGCCTTCTACGAGACCGCGCTCCCGCACACCATCGGGCTGCCCGTCCCCATCAACGGCGGCCGGGAACGGATCCTGGGGCGATTCGCCTCGACGCCCCGGGCCGTGCAGCTCGCCCTCGAGGAGTTGCGGGCGGGCCTGGTCGTGGTGACCGAGACGACCGGCGGCGGCAAGACCGAGGCCGCGCTGCTGCGTCAGGCCGCCCTCGGCTCGATCGCCATGATCTTCGCCCTACCGACTCGGGTGACGAGCGATGCGATGTGGCGGCGTGTGCTCGCCGCCTTCGAGGACAGCGGCGCGGTCGGCGCACTGCTACACGAGTACCGGGCGCTGGACGCGTTCTATCGTTTCCCCGAGCGGCGCGGCACCGGCGGCGTGCGCTCGACCGACTGGTTGGAGAACCGGGGGCACGCCCTGCTCGCGCCGCTGGCGACGAGCACGATCGACCAGGTGCTCATGGCCGCGCTGCGCCGCCGCAACATCACCTTGCGGCTGCTGAGCCTCGCGAACCGGCACGTCGTCCTGGACGAGGTGCACAACTACGACCCCTACCAGGCCGAACTGCTCAAGATGCTGCTGGCCTGGTGGGGCCGCACGGGCACACCGGTCACGATGCTCTCGGCGACCCTGCCCCGCGCCCTGCACGACGCCTACCGCTCCGCCTACGCGGACGTCTGGGCCGGCCAGCGGCCGGCGCAGCTGCCCGCGCCGTGCTCGCCGGGCGTGAGCGTCACCGCCGCACCGAACGGCTGGGACCCCGGGGACCGCCCCGCGACGCGGCACGAGACGATCGCCGTGCGCAGCGAGCGCCGCTACCGGCTGCCCTTCCGCCTGCACGAGCACAGCGAGCCGGTCGCGGCATGCGCGGCCCGCCTGGCGCTCCGCAGACGCGCCACGCAGCCTCGCGCGGCGATCGGGATCGTCGTCAACCGGGTGGACACCGCGATCGAGACGGCCCGCGAGTTGATCCGGAGGGGCGAGCACGTGCTCGTGCTGCACTCGCGCATGTCCGCGGCCCATCGCGCCCGGACGAGCCGCGCCCTCGGGTCGGTGCTGCGTCCGGGCGGTGCGCGCGATCCGCTCGTGGTGGTCGGCACCCAGGTGCTGGAGTCCTCGCTCGACATCGACTTCGACGTGCTGCTCAGCGAGCTGGCCCCGGCCGCCTCCCTCGCCCAGCGGGCGGGCCGGCTCTGGCGGCACTCGACGCCCGGAGCGGACGGTGCATGGCGGCATCCGGCCGGCAGGGACCGTGAAGGCGAACCGGTCCTGGAGCTCCTCGTGCGCGTCCGGGACGGCGAACTCTCGGAGGACACGCTGCCCTACCCGTACTGGCAGCTCGACCGGACGCTCGCCTGGCTGCGCGGACACCGCTCGGATCCCCTGCGCATCCCGGAGGACGTACAGGGTTTCGTCGACGCCGCTCACTTCGAGAGCGGGCGGATCGAGACGTACCTCGAGGACGCCGAGGGCAGGAGCACCTCCCCAGTCTTCGATCTGATGAGAAATGAGCTGGACCGAGTAAAAGCAGCCCAAGAGACCGGCATGCAGGGCATCGGTCGGCCGGACGAGGCGGGCGGCCGCGTGCTCCTTTCAGAGACGGGGTGGAAGCGCGGCGCGCAGCACGGGGACCTCGGTGCGCTGGCGACGCCCGACAGCCGGGACACCTCGGAGGTGTCGGCGGGGACGCGTTTCGAGGAGGTGCCGAGCGTGCACGCGGTGCTCTGCGACCCGGACGGCCCCTCCTCCGCCGTCTGGCGGGGCGATCCCGCCGACGTCGAGCGCGCCGCCGAGCCCGCACGGCGGCTGCGCGTGCTGGAGCACTCCCTGCCGGTGTCCGCGAGCTTCGCGGAGAAGCATCTGCGGACGCTCGACGGCGGCCCCGTCCTGGTGCGCGAGCTCGAGGAGCGGCGGCGGAGCGGACATGGCCGAGGAGGCCCGCACCCGCTGCGGCTCGGCCCCGGCGCCGTCTACGACGAGGTGCTCGGACTCACGACCCTGCCCGCCTCCCCCGCCGATTCGGAGCGGAACGATGGCTGAGCACGCGTATGGTAGGGACTCGCTGCGAAGCGGCTCGTCGGCCACCGCTTCCCCGAGTCGTTGGGGGTGTTCCGATGCTGCTGACCGTCCGCAGTGGCTTTCCCGCGCCGGCGGGAGAGGAGACCGCCCTCGGCTGCTGCCGGGGGCGGTTTCGTTTGCTACAGTTGCTGATACTACGGAATGTCAGTAGCATGTACGACGAAGGAGACAATATGGCCGCGAAGACACCCCCCGCCGCGATCCCCTCGGTCGGGGAGCCCCGATACGATCTGCGCGAGCTCCCCTGGCTGCGCGTCCGCACGAACGAGGGCGAGGCGCGCCTCGGACTGCAGCGGGCGTTCACGGACGCCCACACGATCGCGGAGCTCGCCGAGCCCGACCCCCTCGTGCGCGCCGCCCAGTACTACTTCCTCCAGACGCTCCTGCCGTCCGTGCTGCGGCGAGTGTCCGGGGACCTCGAAGAGGAGGACGAACTCGAAGGACTGTGCCGCGAAGGCCTGCCGAGGGAGTCGGTCGAGGTGGCCCTGGCGGAGCTCTCGGAGCGCCTGTGGCTCGTGCACCCGGAGCACCCCTTTATGCAGGAAGCCCGCTACGCGCGCACCGCGCCGAACGGCGATGCGCTCGCGATCAACCCGGCGGTCCCGGGCGGCAGCACCAAACTGTGGTTCGGCTCGAACCGGGAGCGCAGACCGCTGAGCCCCGAGGACGCCCCCGGCGCACTCATGGCCTACTGGTGGTTCTCGCCGAACTCGAACGCCAGGCCCAGCATCGACGGCGAACAGCTGCGGGCGCCGGGCTCGGTCATCGGCTCCAGCGCCGCCAACTCCGGTATCCGGGTCCACTACCGGGGCGCCAATCTGCTGGAGACCCTGCTGCGCAATACCCGCCGCTCCTGGCTGCACTCCCCGCTCGCTCCGGCCTGGGCCCGGGATGTCCGCGATCCGGTCATGACGGACCCGATGGACGAGGCCACGGGAAGCGGCAACGCCGTGCTGCTGTTCCGAGAGCACGAGGACGGCCCCTTCACACGCGCCGTCATGGGCGGGGCCGTCCGCGACGGGCTGCCGATGAGCGCCGAGCAGCGCGGCGAGCGGGCCGCCCACAGCCATGCCCGAAAGAAGCGCGAGGAACAGATCAAGGAGATCAAGCGGCGCAACCAGCAGCGCAAGCGTCAGGCCCCCAAGGGTAGCAGCGAGGAGGCGCTGGGCCTGGAAGCGGTGCCGGAGCCGCTACCCGAGTTCAACAGCCCCTACGATCTGCTGTTCACCTCGCTCAAGCGGGCGGCTCAGCAGCTGCCGGACGTCGTGCGGATCCAGAAGCTGGACGCGAACGGCAACCCGCAGCCGAACCAGCAGCCGGTCCCCCTGACCGGCTTCACCTTCGGGCGCAATCTCTTCGACGATCTGGACGCGGTCTTCAAAGACCGCAGGCAGCTGCCGCAGAGCTCCGACGAGCCGCTTCTGCGTGGTCGGGGTGGTACGCCGCACTACGTGGAGATCCGGTACCGGAACGCGACCACTCCGCAGTTCGAGTCGCTCGAATGGCACGCAGGAGGCGGCGAGCTGCTGGATCTGGAAGCTGCGACCCGGCGTCGCGCCCGCACCTTCGCCGGGGACGTCCGCACCGCCCGATGGGCCCTCCAGGAGTGCCTCCGCAAGCCCCTCGGCAGCGGCAAGCAGTCCGAGAACGCGCTCGCCGGTCTGAAGGAGCACGCCGAGCACGAGCTGTCGGAGCGGCTGCGGCCCATGCTGGACGAGCTCTTGGCGCAGAACTCCGACGACGAACCGCCAGCGGACACGGACGGGCTCGCGCGCCACTGGCGGCCGGCCATGCGCCGGGCCGTCCTGGAGATCGCCCGGGAGACGATCGAACCCCACGTTTCAACGGCGACGATGTCGGACGCCGCCGAGGCACTGAGCAGGCTGAGCCGCCGGCTCGGCACATGGAAGGAGCAGCGATGAGCACCCCCACCACGCCGACGACGCCCGAGGAGCGCCCGGCAGACCGCGCCGCACCCCCGGCGAAGGACCCGGCGGAACGCCTTCTGGGCACCCTGCTCGGCCTGCGCGAGCGAGACGATCAGGCAGCGATCGGACAGCTGGCCGCCGTCCGGCGCGCCATCCGGCCTGAAACCGAGCGGATCGCCTACCCCTACCTGGCCGCGACGCTCGAGCAGCTGCCGCCCGCCCAGCGCATCGGCGTCGCCCGCGTCTGCGGCATGGTCGCCTCCTTCCGTCGCCTGGGGAACGCCGAGCGGCCGGCGCCGGGCACATGGCGTGCGAGCCGTTTCGGCGCGGTCCTCGGCAGGGCGTTCCCCGGCGGCGGCTCCTCTGCTCTGCGCCCCATCGGCGTGCGACTCGCGACGCTGCCCGAGCTGGACGTCGAGACGGCCTGCGAGGTCGTCACGGGAGCACTGGAGCGGCTCGACGACGACGGGCCCCACCGGATCGACTGGTTCGATCTGCTGCGCCTGCTGCGTTTCTGGGACTCGCCCCGCACGGACCGCACCCAACCGGCCTTCGACTTCTACGCCCATGGCGACGAACCGTCCGAACGAGACGAAACCTCCAAACAGAACTGATCGGAAAGGAACCCCGACCATGAACACCCACGAATATCTGACCGTCACCTCCCTCGTGCCACTACCGTGGCACAACCTGAACCGCGACGACCGCGGCCTGCCCAAGTCCCTCAAGGAGGGTGGCAGCACCCGCGGCCTGCTCTCGCCGCAGGCGCTTAAGCGGGCCGCGCGCATCGCTTTCGAATCCCTGGCCCTGGATGCGCCCTCGATCCGCTCTGCGGAACTGGACGAGCAGGCCGTGCGGGACGCGGCCGCCCTGGCCGCCGAGCGGGGCGCGCCCTTCGACGAGGCGAAGGCGACCAAGCAGGCCCAAATGGCCATCAACAGCTTCGTCCACAGCGAGAAGAAGACGGGCCAGAAGGACACGATCATCTGGCTCTCCTCCGAGGAGTACGGCGCCCTCGTCGACTCCCTCGTCGAGTCCCAGGGAGAGCGGGCCGAGATCCCGAGCGCGGAGAACCGCACGACGTCCTCGCTCGCGATCGCGGCGTTCGGGCGCATGATGGCCGCCAAGCAGACGAACAACGTGGACGCCGCCGTCTCGGTCGGCCCCGCCGTGACCACGCACCCGATCACGATCGAGATCGACTACTTCACCGCCGTCGACGATGCGAAGATGCACCGGGGCGACTCGGCCGGGGCCGCCCACCTGGGACAGAGCTACTACACCTCCGGCGTCTACGCGCGCAGCTTCACGATCGACCGGCGCCAGCTGCGGCGCAACTGGACCGGCTGGGATGCACCGGAGGCGCAGGAGCGGCTGCGGGCCTTCCTGCGTTCGCTGCTGCTCTCGCTGCCTCGCGGCAAGTCCACGAACACCGCCGCCGCCTCCCTGCCGGCGATCGCGATCGCCGAGACCCAGTCCTACCGCTTCACCTACCAGTTCCACGACCCCGTGCGACGGGACGACGAGAGCGGCTACCTGGACGGCTCCGTCCGGACCCTGTTGGAGCAGGCGCGCCGGGCCCGGGAATTCGACCCTGACGCGGTCGGGCAGACCATGGTGGCCGCGACGATCGAGCTGCCCGAGCTGCCGATCGATGCCCGCACCGGCGGGCTGGACGCCGTGGTCGACTTCATGCTGCAGTGGACCTGCGATGCCTAGTCTGCTGCTGCGTTTCGCCGCTCCCCTCCAGTCCTGGGGAACGAGCCCCTACAAGGAACGGACCACCGAGGCGATCCCGACCAGGTCCGGTGTGCTCGGCCTGCTCGGCGCCGGCCTCGGGCTGCCCCGCGGGCAGAGCTGGAACCGGCTTCACGAGCTGTCGATCCTGGTCCGCGTTGACCGGCCCGGCAGCCGCTACCGCGATTTCCACACGGTCAATCCGCCGCCGGAGGCCGTCGCGGTCGCCCGCGGCCGGATGAACGTGATCGAGACCCTCCGGCGGGGCGAGCGGGTGATCGCCCGCACGGGGCGGCCGATCCAGCACATCGTCTCGACGGTCGAGGGCGGAGCCATCACCGACCCGGAAGTCACCATCCGTCACTACCTGGCCGACGCGTCCTTCATCGTCGCCGTGAGCCATTCGGACTGGTCGGTGATCGAACGTCTCGAACAGGCCATGCGCGCTCCGACGTTCATGACCTATCTGGGGAGGAAGGCGTGCCCGCCCGGTTTCCCGTTCCTCCTCGGCATCTCCCCCGCGATGGGACTCGAGGCGCTGCGGGAGGTGCCGTTCGACGCCCGCCCGGACGAGGCCGGGAGCGAGGAGGCGCGGCCGGAGCACCGGCTGCCCGTCTACGAGCTGTTCCCCGAGGACCGGAGCGAACCGCGCGGCAGTGTGCCCCTCCCGGTGCCGGTCGCGAAGGGATCGAAGGGAAGGAGTACGGCATGAGCCATCTCACGACCGTCGCCGTCTCGCTCCTTCCCGGGGTCGTGCCCGGCGACACGAATCCGGACCGATGGCATCGAGCGGTCATGTCCCTCTTCGCCTCGGTGCCCGAGTTGCAGCAGGGCAACCGTCGCGAGGAACTGGAGATCCTCTGGCGGCTCGAGCCCGACGGTTCGGTTCTCGTGCGCTCCGCGACGGCACCGACGAACCTCCCCCGGAGCGCTCGGACCAGACCCGAGGCCGACGCCGGAATAGCGCCGGGCGTCCGGGTGCTGTTCCGCATCACGGTCAACGCGGTGCGTCGGCGCGACGCCAAGCTGGGCGGAGGGACCTTCCCCGTCGAGGACGTCGAGACGTGGCTTGCGGAGCGCCTGGCACCCGGGCTCGGGGAGCTCGCCGTGTTCAGCCACGACCGCGAGGTCGGCATGTGCCGGAAGCGCAGGCTGACGGTGCAGCGGGACCTCGTCGACGGGACCGCGCTGGTCGAGGATCCCGAAGCGCTGGACCGGCTCCTGCGGCACGGCGTGGGCAGGGCCAAGGCCTTCGGCTGCGGCCTGCTGACCGTCGTCCCCGCCTAGGATCCGTCCATGGGTTACTCGGAGGACGCGCTCCGGTTCGCGACCATCCCCACCGGCGAGCAGGTCCGGTTCTCCGATCGCATCTCCTTCGCCTATCTGGACAGGGCGAAGATCGTGCAGTCCGAGACCGGGGTCGTCGCGATCGACGAGCGGGCGCGGCGAGCGATCGCCGTGCCCGCCTCGTCCATCGCGGTCGTCGCACTCGGACCGGGCACCTCGATCACGCATGCCGCAGCGGCCTCGATCACCGCCTGCGGCGCGACGATCATCTGGACCGGAGGAGAGGGGTATCGCCTGTACGCGGCCGGAACTCCGCTCACTTCCTCGGCCCGCTGGGCGCAGGCCCAGGCGCGCATGTGGGCGCATCGGCCGTCCCGGGTCGCCGCGGCGAAGGCCCTTTACCTGGCCCGTTTTCCGGACCACGTCCTGCCCGGAAATGTGCGCATCGCGACCTTGCGAGCCCTGGAGGGCGCCGAGGTGAAGGCCGCCTACCGCAGGCTGGCGAAGAGCCACGGCGTCTCTTTCAAACGGGACACGAAGAACGAAGATCCCGTGAACACCTCGCTGAACATCGCGAACGGGATCCTCTACGGTCTCGCTGCCTCCGTGTGCGCCTCGCTCGGCCTCAGTCCCGCGCTGGGAGTCATCCACGAGGGGAACGCGAAGGCGTTCCTCTTCGATCTGGCGGACGCGTTCAAGCTCGAGACGAGCGTGCCTGCCGCCTTCGAGACCGCGAAAGAGGACGATCCCGTCACCGCGGTCCGCCGGAGTCTCCGGCGGCGTATCCGGCGCGGCCGGGTCATGGACCGGATGCTGGGCCTCACCATGAGAATCCTCGAACCGCACCTTCGGGAGGACGCCGGAGACCGGCTCATCGACGACCGCGAGGACGGCGTGGAGGGACACACGAACTACGGAACGGAGGCGTGAAGTGTTCGTCGTCGTGCGAGTCGAGGCGGTGCCGGACCATCTGCGAGGCTACCTTTCCAGGTTTCTCGTCGAGGTGATGACGGGCTTGTATGTCGGGACGCTGTCCGCGCCCGTCGCGGAGCGTCTCTGGGTACGAACCACAGAGGCCCTCCGCTCGGGCAGGGCGGCGCTCGTCCTCAGCGACCCGCAACGGGACGCGGGCTACCGGCTCCGACTCCACGGCGTCGACGGCAGCGGCGTCGGCGCCGAACGCGAGATCGTCGATCTCGACGACCTCGACCTGATTGCGGAGGCCCTCCCACCGGAAGCTCCGCAGCATTTTGGTAACTCCACAGTGTAAAATCCCAGATCACGAACTCTCTTCTCCGCGCACGCGGAGGTGTTCCCTTCGGTCGTCGTCGTCGGCCCGGCCCCGGTTTCTCTTCTCCGCGCACGCGGAGGTGTTCATGCTCGAAGCTCGACCCGAGAACCTCCCCACTTTGCGGCGCAGGCACCGGAGTTGAGTCGGCCTGGCTCAAAGTTTGCCGAGAGTCGGTCGCGGGGCTGGTCCGGCGCCACCCGCGCCCCTAAACTTGAGTCAGCACGACTCAAGTGACATTCGACCATCGCCTTCCGGCCAGACACACGAGGAGAACCCCATGGCCAATATGCAAGGCGCTCAGGCACCCGGCGAGGACGCCAAGAGCGCACTCGAGAAGTACGGCGTCAACCTCACCGAGATCGCGCGGGCGGGCAAGCTCGACCCGGTCATCGGACGCGACTCGGAGATCCGCCGCGTCAGCCAGGTGCTGACCCGGCGGACCAAGAACAACCCGGTCCTCATCGGCGAACCCGGCGTGGGCAAGACCAGCGTGGTGGAGGGCCTGGCCCAGCGCATCGTCGCGGGCGACGTCGCCGACTCCCTGCGGGACAAGGAGCTCGTCTCGCTGGACCTCGCCGCCCTCATCGCGGGCGCCAAGTACCGCGGCGAGTTCGAGGAGCGCCTCCAGGCGGTCCTGAAGGAGATCAAGGACTCCGAGGGCCGCGTCATCACCTTCATCGACGAGCTGCACACGCTCATGGGCGCCGGCGGCGGCGAGTCCAGCGTGTCCGCGGCGAATATGCTCAAGCCCATGCTCGCGCGCGGCGAGCTGCGGCTCATCGGCGCCACCACGCTCGACGAGTACCGCGAGTTCATCGAGAAGGACGCCGCCCTGGAGCGCCGATTCCAGACCGTCTACGTCGGCGAGCCGAGCGTCGAGGACACCGTCGCGATCCTGCGCGGCCTGAAGGAGCGCTACGAGGCGCACCACAAGGTCTCGGTCTCCGACTCCGCCCTGGTGGCCGCCGCCTCCCTCTCGAACCGGTACATCACCGGCCGCAAGCTGCCGGACAAGGCCATCGACCTGATCGACGAGGCCGCCTCCCGCCTGCGCATGGAGATCGACTCGGCCCCCGTGGAGATCGACACCCTCCAGCGGCAGGTCGACCGGCTTCGGCTGGAGGAGCTGGCCCTGGCCAAGGAGCACGACGAGGCCTCCCAGGAGCGCCTGGGCGCCCTGCGCGAGGACCTGCGGACGAAGAACGCCGAGCTCGGCGAACTCAAGGAGCGCTGGGAGAAGGAACGCGGCTCGCTCAACCGCATCGGCGAGCTCAAGTCCAAGCTCGACGACGTGCGCATGCGGGCCGAGGTGGCCCAGCGCGAGGGCAAGCTGGAGCTGGCCTCCCGCCTGCTGTACGGGGAGCTGCCCGACATCCAGAAGCAGCTCGCCCAGGCCGAGGCCAGCGAGGAGCAGGAGGGCCCGCGTCTGGTCAACGACCACGTGACCACCGAGGACATCGCCGGGGTCGTCGCGAACTGGACCGGCATCCCCGTCGGCAGGCTCATGCAGGGCGAGATGGAGAAGCTGCTGCACCTGGAGCGGGAGCTGCACCGCCGCATGATCGGCCAGGACCGGGCCGTGCGCACCGTGGCCGACGCCATCCGCCGCTCCCGCGCGGGCGTGGCCGACCCGAACCGGCCGCTCGGCTCCTTCCTGTTCCTCGGCCCCACCGGGGTGGGCAAGACCGAGCTGGCCAAGGCGCTCGCCGAGCTGCTGTTCGACGACGAGAAGGCCATGATCCGCATCGACATGTCCGAGTACGGCGAGAAGCACTCGATCGCCCGCCTGGTCGGGGCCCCTCCCGGCTACATCGGCTACGAGCAGGGCGGCCAGCTCACCGAGGCGGTCCGCCGACGCCCCTACTCGGTCGTGCTGTTCGACGAGGTGGAGAAGGCCCACCCCGAGGTCTTCGACGTCCTGCTGCAGGTGCTCGACGACGGCCGCCTCACCGACGGCCAGGGCCGCACGGTCGACTTCCGCAACGTCATCCTCATCCTCACCTCGAACCTGGGCTCCCAGTACCTCATCGACCCGCTGCTCGGCGAGGAGGACAAGCGCTCCAGCGTCATGGCGCTGGTGCGGCAGACCTTCAAGCCCGAGTTCCTCAACCGGCTCGACGACATCATCGTGTTCACCCCGCTCTCGCAGGAGGAGCTCGCGCAGATCGTCGGCCTGTACGTGGACCGGATGGAGCGGCGTCTGGCCGAGCGGCGCCTGTCGCTGGAGGTCGCCGAGGACGCCCGGGCCTGGCTGGCCGAGCGCGGCTACGACCCGATCTACGGGGCCAGGCCCCTGCGCCGGCTCATGCAGAGCGAGATCGACGACCGACTCGCCAAGGGCCTGCTGGCCGGGGGCATCCGCGACGGCGACACCGTCCGGGTGACCGTCGCCCCGGACGGCGAGGGGCTGCAGGTCGACGCTGCGACCCCTCCCCGGCCCGCGGAGGCCTGATCCACGTCCCGCTCGGCCCCCTCACGATCCCGTGGCGGGGCCGGGCGGGCTCAGCGCAGACGGCGCGACAGCAGCCACCCCGTCCCGAGCACCGCCGTCGCCGGCCGCAGCGCGACCGGGAGCGGCTCCGAAACGCCGCCGGCCAGCACGATCGGCAGCAGCGCCGCCAGGATCGCCGGCTCCAGCTGCCACAGGAGCACCGCCGCCGTCGAGGCGTCCCCCATCGCGGTCGGCACGGGGCTCAGCAGCGCGATCGGCATCGGCCCGCGGGCGGCGGCGGCCAAGCGCAGCGGCACCGTCCCCGCCGCCGCGATCGAGGCGAGCAGCCCCGTCGCGGCTTCGGCCCCCGCCGCGAATCGCATGCCGTCCGTGCACGGGCCGAGACCCGCCGCGCAGAGCAGCCCGCCCGCGGCCAGCAGCACGGGCCCGAGGCCGGCGCCGATGCCGGCGCCCAGACCCAGCAGCGCACCGCCCGCGACGAGCCCCGCGCTGCCCGTCCCGAGTCGCCACGGG
>JAUNLB010000055.1:7090-14626 GCA_030532485.1 Pseudoclavibacter sp. | reverse complement strand
GTTTCCTGAGCGCCCGACGTGCAGACTCGCCCGAAACGACGGGATACACGCACCCCGAGAGGACCGTCGGGACAGGCCCCGAGTCGGGAAAGCAAAAAGACACAGAAAGGGTCCGCTTGAATCCTACCCGACACCTCCGACATCCGAGACGAAAACCGGGCCCGAGCGTCTGTAAATCAGAACTTCATATTCATCGGAAGCGTTATTGGAAATAGCGGGCTGAACTCGGGTCGACTCAGCCGTGGTGGTGCGCTGCGGCCGCTTCCCGGAGCCGCTGGATCTCCGCGGCCGGCTCGCCCCGGAACACGGCGGAGCCGGCTACGAAGGAGTCCGCCCCGTGCTCGGCGGCGATCGCGATCGTCTCGGCGGTCACGCCGCCGTCGACCTGCAGCTGCAGCTCCAGGCCGTGGGCGCGGGCGTACTCGCGGGCCCGGGCGAGCTTGGGCATGGTCTCGGGCATGAACGCCTGGCCGCCGAAGCCCGGCTCCACGGTCATGATCAGCAGCTGGTCGAAAGAGCCGAGCAGCTCCGAGACCGCTTCCAGCGGTGTGCCGGGCCGGATCGCGATCCCGGCCCGGGCACCCAGGGAGCGGATCGTGCGGGCCAGGGTGGCCGGCGCCCGGGCCGCCTCGGCGTGGAAGGTGACCGACCACACGCCCATCTCGGCGAAGCCGGGCGCCCAGCGGTCCGGATCCTCGATCATCAGGTGCAGGTCCAGCGGAATCGGGCTCAGCTGCTGAAGCCGCTCCACCATGGGCTGACCGAAAGTCAGATTGGGGACGAAGTGGCCGTCCATGACGTCGATGTGCGCAGCGTCCGCGCTGGCGATGCGGCGCAGCTCCCGCTCGAAGTTCGCAAAATCGGCGGCCAGGATGGAGGGGTGGATGCGGGCAGGCATGCCGCCCAGCCTACGTGCGCCGACACCCGCGGCCGCCGCGCCGCTCACATGTCGCGGGCGAGTTCGATCGGCGGGCGTCGCAGCATCGGCCGGCTCGCCAGCAGGTTCGCGAGCAGCAGCGGCAGCAGCATGAGCAGCGCGGTGAGCGCCACCTCCCCGGGCCCTAGCCACGGGCGCAGGGTCTCCTCGCCGAACAGCTGCCGCCCCTCGCCGATCGGCACGCCCGTCGCGGCGGCGAGCAGCGTCAGCGCGGTCGCGAGCAGGGACCCCGCGCCGATCATGGCGGCGCCCACGAGCAGGGTGCGCAGCAGGTACAGGGAGCGCACCGCCCCCGGCCCGAAGCCCATGGCCCGCATGGCGGCGATCTCTCCGCGCTGACGGCGCAGGGCGAGCGCCGCGACGCTGCCGTTGAGGCTCGCGCAGACGACCCCGGTGGTGGCGACCAGCACCCACATGACCGTGCGCTGGGCCGAACGGATCGAGAAGATCAGTTCAGCGGTCCGCTCGGCGGGCGAGAAGACCAGGCCGGGGAACTCGGCCCGCAGCCCCTCCAGGGCCTCCTGCTCGCCCGTGCCGGGTTCCACGTCGAGCAGCACCTGGGTGAGGGCGCCGGGCCGGTCCAGGATCGCCTGCACCCCCGCGATGTCCATGAGCAGCTCCTCGGAGCGGAACAGCCCGAAGCGGCCGTTGTCGTACACGCAGGCCACGCGCGCCTCCACGGCCGCGTTGCCGGGCGGGGCGTCGGCCAGGGAGAGGACGAGCGGATCGCCCACCTCCAGCCCGAGCTCCCGTTGCTGACGGGCGTTGAGGCACACCTCGCCCGCCCCGCTCGGGACCCGCCCGGCGGTCAGGACGTAGGACTCGGCGGCGAAGTCCGTCCCGAGCACGACCGCGCCCGACTCCCGCTCCCCCGCCGCCAGCCGGGCGCCCGCGGTCAGGCGGGGCCGCACGGCCGCGGTCTGCGGGGCCGCGGCCAGCCGCTCCAGCAGCCGCGGCCCGTCCTCCAGGTACTCGACGACGTCCCCCTGCGGGTTCAGCATGGAGTACTCGTACCCCTCGGCGAAGACCGAGGCCTGGCCGCTGACGAGCTGCTCGGCCGAACGGGTCATCGCCCCGCCGATCGCGTTGACCGCCGCGAAACACAGCAGCAGCCCGAAGGCCGCCACCGCCACCCCCGTGAAGCTGCGCACCGTCCGCGGGTCCGCGCGGATCGCGGCGACGGCCATCCGAAGCAGGTAGCCGGGCCCCAGCCGCTTCGCGGCGCCGGTCTCAGGCCTCGTGCGCGGGCTCATGCCCCTCCCCCTCCCCCGCCTCCAAGCGCTCGAAGTAGCGGGCGTCGCTGCGGAAGATCCGGCCGGCGAGCTCCGGATGGGCGCGGATCTGCTCCCGCACGTCCAGGCCGAAGCGCTCCTGCGGCACATGGGAGCCCGGGTCCTCGACCGCGGCCAGGAAGGCGTCCACGCAGCGGCGTACGGTGCGGCCGTGCACGGTGTCGCCGTAGTCGCGGACGAAGATCGGCTCGCCGATGTTGCAGGCCTCCACGACGCTCGCGCCGTAGCTGCCGAGGACGTAGCGCAGATAGCGGGCGGCCTGGTCGGCCTCGACGGGGCTCGCGGAGGTCGACAGCGCCAGGGCCCCCTTGCCGCGCAGCAGCCGTCGGTGGCTGAGGCGCATGGAGCGCTCGACGAAGCGCATCATGAGCGAGTTCACATTGCCGCAGTAGTTCGGGCTGGCCAGGATCACGCCGTCGGCCCGCAGCATCCGCTCCAGGATCCGCTCCGCGTCGTCCTCGCAGACCGGCCCGTCCAGGCGCAGCTGCCGATTGCCCCCGTCGGCGGCGGCGAAGCGCTGCTCGCGCAGCGCGATCTGCTCCAGCTCCCACCCGGGCCGCAGCTCGGCGATCCGCTCCCGCACCGCCCGCAGCAGCGCGGCCGTGTGGCTGTAGGCGTCGGGGCGGGGGCTGGAGTGCACGGCGAGGATCCTCACGGCCGCACGTCCCCTCTGCGCCGCGGCCCGCCGTGCGTGTCGGCGGTCACCACCCCGTCGGAGAGCCGGACGATGCGGCGGCCCGCCGCCATGACCCGCTCGTCGTGCGAGGAGACCACGATCGTCGCCCCCTCCCGCTCGTTGAGCCGTCGCAGGATCGTGAGCACGCCCTCGGCGTTGGCCGAGTCCAGGCTCGCCGTCGGCTCGTCGGCGACCACGATCGCGGTGCCGCTCGCGACGGCGCGCACGATCGCGGCCCGCTGCTGCTGTCCCCCGGACAGCTGGGAGGGCAGCGCCTGCAGCCGATCCCCCAGTCCCACCTCCGCCAGCAGCCGGCGGGCGCGCCGGGCGGCGGCCGCCGTGAGCCGGCCCTGCAGCCGCAGCTGTAGCACGGCGTTCTCGTACACGGACAGCGAGGAGACCAGATTGGAGCGCTGGAAGACGTAGCCGATCCGGTCGCGCCGGAAGGCGTCGAGCCCGGCCGCGGACATCCCGTTCAGCTCCACCCCGTCCACCCGCAGCGAGCCGGAGGTGGGCGCATCCAGACCGCCGATCAGGTTCAGCAGCGTGGTCTTGCCCGAGCCGGAGGGGCCGGCGAGCACGACGAACTCGCCGGCGGCGATCCGCAGCGACACCTCCCGGGTCGCGTGCACCCGCGCGGGCCCCTCCCCGTAGCTGCGGCACAGTCCTCTGGTGACGATCACGCGGGCCTCCCGTCCACGAAGACGTAGCTGATCTCGGCGCTCGCGACCGTGCGCTCCCCCGTCGTCGCCCTCGCCTTCGCCTTGGCCATGCGCCCGGCCCGCGCGATCGGCTCGGCGTGCAGCAGCAGCCGGTCGCCCGGCCGCACCGGGCCGAGGAAGCGGGCCCGGTCGACGCCGGCGAGCAGGCAGAGCCGTCCGTCCGCGTCGAACAGCAGGCCGCCGGCCTGGGCGAGCGCCTCCAGGACCGCCACGCCCGGCAGCAGCGGATCGCCCGGGAAGTGACCGGTCAGGCTCGGCTCGCTCGCCGTCACGTTCTTGACCGCCAGCACCGAGACGCCCGGCTCCAGGCGCTCGACCCGGTCGAGCAGGAGCGCGGGCGGGCGGTGCGGCAGCAGCCGCAGGAGCTCTGCCGCCTCCAGCGACCGCGTCCCCCCGGTCCCGCTCATGCGCTCAGCCCTCCGTCCACGACCAGGCACTGCCCCGTGATGTAGGCGGCCGAATCGCCCGCCAGGAAGCGCACGGCCCAGGCGATCTCCTCGGCCCTGCCCGCCCGGCCGAGCGGCACCGCGGCCAGCGCCCGCTCCCGCTGCTCGTGCGGCATGGCGCGGAGCATGTCGGTGTCGACGAAGCCGGGGGCCACCGCGTTCACGCGCACCCCGCGCGGCGCGAGCTCCTTGGCCAGGGAGCGGGTGAAGGCCAGCAGCCCGGCCTTGGCCGCGGCGTAGTTGGCCTGGCCCGCCGGGCAGCCGATGCCGCTCGCCGAGGCGATGTTCACGATCGTCCCGGAGCGCCGGGCGGCCATGAGCCAGGCGGCCGCGCGGCTGCAGCGGTAGGCCCCCGACAGGTCCGTGTCCACCACCTCGCCCCAGGCGTCCTCGCCCATCGTGAGCACCAGCCCGTCGCGCACCACCCCGGCCGCGTTGACCAGCACGTCCAGCCGCCCCCAGGCCGATCCGATGGCCCGGAACATGTCCCGCACCGCCTCGGCCGAGCGGACGTCCGCCCGCAGCGGCAGCACCCGGCCCGGATGCTCCGAGCGCAGGCGCTCCAGCAGCCGCCGCGTCTGCAGCCGGTCCGAGCGGTGGTTCACGGCCACCCGCTCGCCGTCCCGCAGGAAGCTCTCGGCGATCGCCAGGCCGATGCCCCTGGCGGCGCCGGTCACGCAGACCGTCCGCGGGCCCGCGGCGGCCGACCCGTCCGTCCCGCTCATGCCGTCCTCCTCAGCACCGCGCAGCAGAGCGAGCCGCTGCCGGTCGTGCTCGTCACCAGGACCAGCCCGCCGGGCGGGCCGTTCGAGAGGGCCAGGACGAGGGCGAGCGCTTCGTCGCCGCCGAAGCACTCCCCGGCCAGCAGCCTCGGGCAGGCCACGGCGCCCCGGTGGCCGAGGCCGCGCAGGGCCTCCAGCTCGCCGAGGGTGGGGGCCTCGATCCCGTTCGCCGCGGAGACGGCCAGGTCGATCCGATCCGCTTCCACGCCCGCCTCGGCCAGCGCGGCCCGCATGACCCGCAGGAACGGCTCCGGTCGCCGCGGCCAGTCCGTGTACTCGAGTCCGCCGCTGTCGACCGAGCCGAGGCCCAGGCCGAGCAGCCGGGCGAGCGGGCGGACGCCGCGGGCGCGGGCGGAGGCCTCGGTCTCCAGGACGAGCACGGCGGCCGCCTCGTCGACCCGGAAGGGCAGGAGCGGTTCCGGGACGGTGCGGCGCAGGCGCTCCACGACGATGTCGTTCGTCTCCTCGAGGGACATGGCCAGGATCGCGTCGGCGCGCCCGGAGCGGATCAGGCTCGCGCCGTAGGCGAGGGCGCTGCCGCCCACGAGGGTCGAGTTCGCGCCCTTCAGCCCCAGCGCGATGCTCGCCTGGCCGTTGGCGACGTTGTAGACGGTCTGGGTGAACAGCCCCGGGCTCGCCCGGGACAGGCCGCCGTCGAGCAGGCCGCGCAGATAGTCCTGCACGACCCGCTGGGGGCCGTACTCGGTGCTCGCGACGATGCCGATCCGCGCGGGATCCCCGGGCCGCTCCGGGAAGCCCGCCCGGGCGTGGGCGTCGACCGCGGCGGCCATCGCGAGCCGGCTGAAGCGCTGCTTGCGCCGCAGGCCCACCGCGCGCACGTAGTCGCCGATCGCGAAGGACTCGGGCAGGCCCCGCGGCGCGGCGTGCTTCCCCGGATCGGCCGCGCAGGCGGCCAGGACCGCCTCGGGGTCCGGGAAGCACCAGTCCCGGCGCTCGAGGCCCGTGTGGGCGGCCGCGCCCAGACCGAGCGAGGAGACCGCCCCGAGGCCGGTGACCACCGGCAGGCCCGCATTCCTCGCGTTCATCCCCGCTCCCGTCCTCTCAGCCAGTGCTCGGCGAGTGCGACGGAGCGCTCGGCCGAGGCGATCAGCTGCGGCAGCCCGGAGCCGTGCTCGCCCCACTGGCCGGTGATCAGCACGTTGCCGAGGCTCGTGCGCTGCGACATCCGCCGCCGCATGTAGTTGTCCACATCGTGCGCCCAGCCGGTGGCCGAGCCGCCGGTGTGCCCGAATCGGGCCTGGAAGTCGCAGGGGGTGAGCACCCGCCGGTAGACGCTGTGCGTCGCCAGTTCCGGCAGCAGGGAGCGGGCGAGCGTGCGCTCGATCCTGCGCGCGTAGTCCCGGTAGAAGGCGGGCGTGTGCACGGCGGGGTCGTGGTACGTATCCACTTCGATGCGCACGAGTTCGCGGCCGGGGGCCGCGAGCGTGCGGTCCAGGCGGCTCGGCAGGTGCAGCTTGATCACCGGGTGCTCGGGCGTCCGTCCGCGTTCCAGCACCCGGTAGCTCTCGAAGACGTCCTCGGTCTCGCTCAGGTAGTGTCTGGCCGCGGCGCCGAAGCGGGAGAGCTCTGCGCCGGCCAGGGTGTGGAAGACGCTCAGGGAGGAGTGGCCGCAGCGGCCGCGCTGCTCGGGCTCCGGCAGGCCCCGTTCCCGCAGCTGCCGCCGGAGCGCGGGTCCGTCGCCGTTGAAGAGCACGACGTCGGCGGGATGGACCGTGCCGTCGGCCAGCACCACCCCCGTGGCCCGATCGCCCTCCACCCGCAGCTCCCGCACCTCGCAGCCGTAGCGGATGCGCCCGCCGGCTCGTCGGATGCCTCCGGCCATCGCCTCCACGAGGGCGTGCACGCCGCCGATCGGGACGGTCATGCCCCTGCCGTAGCACTCCGCCAGGAAGCCGGCCATGATCAGCAGGGCGGAGTCGTCGCACTGGATCCGCATGGCCAGGGCGTTGCGCAGCAGCGGGTCGTCGATCGTTTCGGTGCAGAACTCCTGGAAGCCGCGCAGGCGGTTGCGCAGGAGGAAGCGGCCGCGCTCCCGTTCGTCGTCCCCCTCGCCGAGGAACTCCCGCAGGAAGCCGATGAAGCGCTCCAGCTGCCCGGCGGAGCCGGGGAACTGGGCGCTCAGGCTGCGCTGCAGCCGGTCCAGGCCGCTCGGCAGCTCGATCCGGTGGCCGCGGAGCGTGACGACGTCGGCGAGCTCCACCGGCCGCAGCTCGATCCGCCCGCCCAGGCCGAGCAGCTCCAGCACCTTCCGGAAGGGGCCGCCGGGGCCGGCCCCGAGCAGATGGGAGACCGCCAGGTCGAAACGGTCCCCCGCCTCGTTGCGGAAGCCGCCGAAGTAGCCGCCGGGCCGGTCCGTGCGCTCCAGCACGAGCACCCGGTGCCCGTGCTCCAGCAGGCGGGCGGCGGCGACCAGCGCGGCCATGCCGCTGCCGACCAGGACGAACTCAGAGCTTCGCATCGAACTCGCCCCCGTCCGTGAGCACCTCCGGGTGGTCCCGGAAGAAGCGCCGCATCCGGATCAGCAGCCATTCCGGCCAGCGGAACAGGAATCGGTGGTCCGGGGTGAGCGCGACGTGCTCGGTCGTGCCGAGGGCCACGAGCGCGTCCCCGTCGACCTGCAGCAGCCGGTAGTAGAAGACGAGCTTGGTGGTCTCTTTCAG
>JAUNLB010000055.1:0-7080 GCA_030532485.1 Pseudoclavibacter sp. | reverse complement strand
GGTCAGCAGCCGCAGCTCGTCCCCGAAGCGGCCGAAGCTCTTGAACAGGACCCGGGTCTTGACGACCGGGACGAAGATCGGGCCGCGTCGGAGCCGCAGCTCCGTCTCGCCGCCGGTCAGGCGGCGCATGAGCTCGAAGCGCCCCATCTCGAACCACACGAAGACGTTGCTGTGGTGGAAGACCCCGGCCTGGTCGGTCTCCGCGAAGCGGATCGGGAAGCGGATCTCGTTGATCGCGGTCGGGGCCGCCGCGGTCGGGGCGGCCGGAGGCACGGGCGGGCTCATCGGATCTCCAGGAGCTCGAGCACGGGCAGGGCGCACAGCGATCGGACGGGGGCCCAGAGCACGGCGAGGGTGATGGCGAAGCCGATCCCGAGGGGCGTCAGGAACGCCTGGAGGGCGGGCACCAGCCGCAGGCTCGTGCTGCCGACCACGAAGGTGAACGCGTCGTCCTGGGAGCCGGGCGCGGCCGCGTTGACCGCGACGATCGCCAGCAGCGCCGCGAGGCAGCCGAGACCGAAGCCGATCAGGTACTGCAGGCAGATCCGGCTCAACTGCATGCGCAGCAGGCGTCCCCCGGAGGCGCCGGCGGCCTTGAGCACGGCCAGGTCCCGCGCCCGGGACAGCAGGGAGGAGTAGACGAGCGAGCTCAGCCCGATGCAGACGACCAGGAAGGCGAAGCTGGAGAGGCCGATCAGCAGGATCCGCCAGATGCGCGGGCCCAGCATGAGCGAGGACCAGCTCGTCTCGTCCCAGGCGGAGAGCTCCACCGGCTGCCCGAGCCCGCTCGCCGCCGCCTCGACGGCGCGCCGGCCCTCCTGCCCCGCGGGGGCGTCCAGCAGCAGCCGGTTCGCCAGCCGCCCGTCGCCGTAGAGGCGCTCCGCGAGCGCCTCCCGGTCCACGAGCGCCCAGTTCTCCAGCAGGAAGTGGGGGGTGCTCGGGGCGGCGACCGCATCGAGGCGCAGCCGGATCTCCTGCCCGGCCAGGCGCAGGGCGAGCTCGTCGCCGGGGGCGAGCCCCAGTTCGCGGGCGGTCTCGGCGGCCAGCACCAGGCCGTCCCCGTCGATGCGTTCGGCCGGCAGGGCGAAGTTCTCGGCCAGCGCCGGCTCGGCCGCCAGATCGGTGCCGACCAGGGAGACGGCCGCGCTCCGTTCCGCCCCGCCGCCCGTCTCGTCCGCGGCCGAGAGGGCGGCGCCGAGCTCGAGCCTGGCCCGGGCGTCCCGGAGCTCCGGGTGGCCGCGCACCTCGGCCAGTTCCTGCGGGCCGAGGCGCAGCCGGCCGCCGGAGCCCGGCTCGACGAGCCAGCTGGCGCCGACGGTGCCGAACAGCAGCCGTTCGGCGTTCTGCCCGATGCCGCCGACGAAGGCGAGGCAGAGGACGAAGAAGGCGATGCCGACGGCGATCTGGGCGATCACCGCGATGCTCTCGCGCCGGTGGTGCAGCGCGTCCCGCCAGGCGATGCGGATCATGCGGCGGGCTCCTTCCGCTCGCGCACCCGGATCGGCTCCCCGGCTCGGTGGCAGACGGTGCAGACGGCGCCCGGGATCGGCGGCCGGCTGAAGGCGATGTCGGGGCGGGCCGCCCGCACGCTCTGCTCGTCGAAGCCGCCGAAGCCGAGGGCGAGGCCGCGGCCCAGGAGCTTGGCCCACGCCTCCTTGGCGGTGAAGGCGCGCAGCAGTTCGGCCGGGTCCTCTTCGACGGCCCGGAGCTCGGCGGCGGTGAAGAAGCGGGCCGGCGGCCCCGCGGCCAGGCGCTCCTCGCGCGCGGTGCCCCGCAGCTCCAGGTCGACGCCGATCCCGTGCTCGGCCACGGCGCACACCGTCAGCCGGCCGGCGTGGGCGATCGAGACGTGCAGCCCGGGCGGCTCCGGGCGGGGCGCGCGGCCCGGGCTGCGGTGCAGGCGCGGCTCGGGGCGGCCGAGTTCGCGCGCGGCCTCGGCGAGCATGGCCTGCGTCGCGGCCCGGCGCAGCCGCCGGTGGTGCGGCGCCGGGTGTGCGTCGAGTCCGGTCCAGCTCACGAGGATCATCCGCCCGCCCCCGTCAACCGTTCGGCGGCGTGCAGCAGCGCTTCGGCGGCCCGCCGCTCCCCCTGGGCGATGCGGCCCGCGGCGCGGCTCAGCTCCGCCCAGTCCTCGCGGGGATCCGGGGCCTCGGCGCGGCGCCGCATGTCCCGCGCGAGGGCGCGCCAGCGACTGCCGAGTCGGGCGTAGTCGCGGGCGATGCGGCCGAGCTCTCCGCCTCCGAGGCGCTCGGCGGCGGTCCGCAGGCCGCGGGAGAGCAGGCGGCGGCCGGCTCCGCCGCCGGTGCCGAGCCGCTCCAGCGTGGTCGAGACCGAGCGCAGCTCGCGCCGCAGGGCGGCGGGCCGCTCCTGCGCCATCGCGCGCAGTTCGCGGTGCAGGGCCCGCACGGCGCGTTCGCCCTGCACGTTGCTGGCCGGCCGCAGGAAGCGTTCGGCGTTCTCGGCCATGGCCTGCACCAGGGTGTCGCGCAGATCCGGGACCCGCTCGGGTGGCAGGACGGCGGCGATCGTGAAGCGGCGGGCGGGGGCGGCCAGGCGCGGGGCGCCGTCGTTCGGCATGGCGGCCGCCGCGGCGATCTCCGCCTGCGGGATCCGCACGGGCTCGCGCCACAGGTATTCGCTGGCCAGCACGGAGCCGTCGGCCTGCACGGAACGGACGGGCAGGGCGTGCTCGGTGAAGGCGTGGACCTCGCCCCAGGGCAGCACCTCCCGGAACAGGGAGAGCTCCTTCGCCTCGCAGTAGAGGTAGCTCAGCCGGCCCCGGCGCGTCCACTGCGCGAGACGGCGCAGCATGTCCCGCGCGTCCAGGTGGGCGGAGAGTTCGATGCGGGCCCCGATGCGGCGGGCGAAGAGGTGCTCCATGCCCTGGCTGCGGGCGTTCACGTAGCAGCGGCCGCCCTCGCGGTGGAAGAGGAAGCCCAGGCCGCCGCCCAGCAGGTGGACGAGCTCCTCGTCGAGCTCCAGGCCGGTGTCGACGAAGGCGTTGGCGAGCATGGTGGAGAAGCAGTGGGAGCCGCGCCGGTAGGGCGCCGGCCAGCCGCGCCGGGGCGCGATGGGCCGTTCCCGGGACGGGGCGGCGCCGGGCGGGCCGGGCGAGGCGGCCGCCGGGTCGTGCGCCCGCTGCAGGGCGGCCCGTTCGACGCGGGCGATCTCCGTCAGCGCCGCGTCGTCGCCGGCCAGGAAGGCGGCGTGCAGTCCGGCCGAGCGGGCGAAGCCGGCGGGCACCGCGGTCGGCAGGGCGGGGTCGTCGGCGGCCTCCAGCGCCTGATGCAGCAGGCCCCGGTGGACGGCCGCGTCGCCGCCGGCGAGCCGGGCGGTGCGCCGCCGGTAGGCCCGCAGCGCCGCCGGGCCGGGCCGATCCGCGAGCAGCGACTCCAGGCGCGCGATGCCGTCCCGGGCCCGGGCCATGCGGCTCAGCAGCACCCGCAGGGCCCGCCGCAGCCGGGCGCGCGGCTCGCTCTGGGCGAAGGAGATGAGGGCGCGCGGGGTCAGGGCGGGTGCGGCGAAGCATCCGCCGGCGGCGCTCGCGAGCTCTGCGGGGGCGAGCAGCCGCTGCCCGCTCGCGGAGCGGACCCGGACCGCCGGCTCGTCCAGGCCGCTCAGCGCGACCGGTCGCAGCACGGGCTCGCCGTCCTCGGGGCCCGGTTCCGGCAGCAGTGCGTACAGGGGCGTGGGGCGCCAGCGTTCGCGGCCCAGCCGTTCCTGGCGGCGGGCCAGGCGCAGGAAGAGCTCCGGGTCGCGGCCCTGGAACAGGTCGCAGTCGAAGCCCGCCGCCGTGAACAGCGAGAAGGCGGCGTCCAGGCCGCCGAAGCCGTCGGGGTCCCGGCCGAGCGGGTCCGCGTACCGGACCGCCGCGGCCATGACGACGATCTCCGCCGGCTCCAGCCGGACGCCGAGCGCCCGCAGGATCGCCTCGGCCGGGGCGATCACGGGGTGGGGCGCGTGCGCCGGGGCGCGGGCCGGGCCCGTCGTGCTCGCGGGGCTCATGCGGCCGCCGTCCCGCGCAGCGCGATGCAGGTGTTGTTCCCGCCGAAGCCGAAGGAGGTGGAGATCGCGGTGCGCAGACCGGGCCCGGGCACGCTCCGGGCGGGGATGCACAGCCCCTCCGCGCCGTGCATGGGCTCGACGATCCCGGCGTTGCCGGGCACGAAGCCGCCCGCGATCGCGAGGAGGCACACGAGCGCCTCCAGGCTGCCCGCGCAGCTGAGGGTGTGCCCGTGCAGGGGCTTGGTGGAGCTGACGGGGATCTCCGCCAGCCGCCGCCCGAACACCTCGCGCAGGGCGCGCAGCTCCATCGGGTCGTTGTAGCGGGTGCCGGTGCCGTGGGCGTTGACGTAGTCCACCTCCTGGGGTCGCAGGCCCGCGTCCTGCAGGCACTGCTCGATCGCCGAGCGGGCGCCCCGGCCCTGCGGGTCCGGGGCGGTCGCGTGGTGGGCGTCGTCGGACAGGCCGTAGCCGAGGATCTCGCCGAGCGCCCTCGCGCCGCGCCGCTCGGCCCGCTCGGCGTCCTCCAGCACGAGCAGGCACGCCGCCTCCCCCAGCCCGGTGCCGTCCCGGTGCTCGTCGAAGGGGCGCGACGGCCCGGGGCTGAGGGACTTGAGCAGGGTGAAACCCGAGAAGGACAGTTCCGAGAAGGGCTCCACGCCGCCGGCGATCGCGAGCTCCGCGAAGCCGTCGACGATCAGGTCGCGGGCCAGGCCCAGGGCGTTGCTCCCGGCCGCGCAGGCGGTGGAGACCGCCAGCTGCGGCCCGCACAGCCCGAGGCTGCGCCGGATCGTCGCGGCCGCCGTGGCGGGGGTCCGCAGCACGGTGTCCCCCGGCCGCCCCTCGCCCGCCAGCCGCCGGGCCGCGTGCCGGTGGCTGGTCTCCACCCCGGCGTTGGAGGAGGCCACGACCACCGCGGTGCGCAGCGGGTCCAGGGCGGCCGGATCCAGGCCCGCGTCGGCGAGCGCCCGGCGCGCGCAGGCGACCCCGTAGCGGTCCGCGGCCTCCCACTCCGGATGCTCCCGTTCCAGCTCGGTGCATCCGGGCGGGGGCCCGGCCAGGACCGCGGCCCGGTCGTGGGGGTACGCCTCCGTCGGGAAGGCCCGGATCGGCCGGAAGCCGTCCTCGCCCGCCCGCAGCGAGCGCTCCAGCCCGGCCCTGTCGTTGCCGATGGCGCTGAACACACCGGCTCCGGTGACCACGACCCGGCGGCGCATCCTCGGCCTCCCCGCCCCGCTCAGCGGTCTTCGGCGCCCCCGGGCTCCGCCTGCGGCGCGCCGTGCTCGCGGACGAAGTCGGCGAGGGAGCGGACCGTGGCGAAGATCTCGGGGCGGTCGTCGGGCAGGTCGAGGTCGAAGGCGGCGTTGAGGGCCAGCACGACTTCCAGGACGTCGATCGAATCGAGGTTCAGCGAAGAGGCCTCGTGCTCGGTGCCCTCCGCGAGGGAGGCGAACAGCGGGGCGTCCGGATCGATCCGCTCCGCCTCGACCTCCAGGCCGAGGCGGTCGACGATGGCGGCCACGATCCTGGTTTCGATCGATGTACCCATCTCGACCCTCCTCATTGATTTCACTTGCGAACGTAAGCCTACCTGAGTCGGCAGCATCCGCCAGGGCCTCGTCACGACTCACGGAGGACGCTCAGAAAAGGCACCGTCCAGGAGCGCGAGAAGAAGCGGAGAGCGCGCGAGGAGGCAGCGCGCTCAGCCGGCCGGGCGGCGCAGCAGCGCGAGGAACATGGCGTCGCAGCCGTGCCGGTGCGGCCACAGCTGCGCGGCCGAGCCCGTGCCCAGGGGCCGGAGGCCCGGCGCCTCGGCGGCCGGTGCGATCCGCCGCAGGATCCCGGCCGTATCCAGCGGCACCGCCCCGGCCCGCACCGCCCGCTCGACCACCTCCGTGGTCTCCGCCGGATGCGGGGAGCAGGTGACGTAGGCCAGAAGGCCCCCGGGCGCGAGGGCCGCCAGCGCCGCCTCCAACAGCTCGCCCTGCAGGGCCGTCAGCGCGGGCAGGTCCTGCGGGCGCTTGCGCCAGCGCGCCTCCGGCCGGCGGCGCAGCGCACCGAGCCCCGTGCAGGGCGCGTCCAGCAGGATGCGGTGGAAGCCGCCCGGCGGCGGCTGGATCGAGCGGCCGTCGCCCGTGCGCACCCGCACCTCGGGGTCGATCGGGGCGAGCGCCGAGCGCACCAGCCCGGCCCGGGCGGGCACCGCCTCGTTCGCCAGCAGCCTCGCCCCGCTGCGGCGGGCGACGGCCGCGAGCAGCGCCGCCTTCCCGCCGGGGCCCGCGCACATGTCCAGCCAGCGCTCCCCCGGCCGCACCGGCTCGGCCTCGCTCAGCGCGAGCGCGACGAGCTGGGAGCCCTCGTCCTGCACCCGCAGCAGCCCCGCCGCCACCTCCGGGACGCGGGCCGGATCCCCGCCGCGCAGGCGCAGCCCGATCGGGCTGAGCGCCCCCGGCTCCAGCAGCTCCGAGTGCCGCTCCAGCAGCGCCTCCCGATCGGCCAGGCCCGGCATCGCGGCCAGCGCCACCCGCGGCGGCTCGTTGTCGGCCGTAAGCAGCCGCGCCAGCTCCTCCTGCCCGCCCCGGCCCTCGGCCGCCAGCGCCCGCCCGAGCGCCTGCACGATCCAGGCAGGATGGGCGTGCCGGACCGCGAGCAGCTCCTGGCCGGCCAGGCCCTCCTCGGCCCGGCGGTTCCACTGCTCGGCCGGCTCGGCCGCCAGGCGCCGCAGCACAGCGTTCACGAAGCCCGCGGCCCGCGGCGACACGCGACGGGCGAGACCGACCGTCTCGTGCACGGCCGCGTGCGGCGCCAGGCCCATGCCCAGCAGCTGGTGGCAGCCCAGCCGCAGCACGTCGATCGCCCGCCCGTCGATGCGCCCCACGGGGCGGGCGGCCGCGATCGCGAGGATCGCGTCGTAGCGCTCGCGGGCCCGGAGGGTGCCGTAGCACAGCTCGGTCGCCAGGCCCGCGTCCGGGCCGCGCAGCCCGGCCCGCTCGATGCGCTTGGGCAGCAGCAGGTTCGCGTAGGCGTCCTCGCGCTGCACCGCCTGCAGCACCTCCCAGGCGACCGTGCGGGCGTCGG
>JAUNLB010000054.1 GCA_030532485.1 Pseudoclavibacter sp. | reverse complement strand
CGCCGAGCCGGGACTCACCCCAGCCGCAGACGGCGCCAGGCCAGGCAGCACAGCGTCCAGAACACGGCTCCGGCCGTCAGGCTCGCCGCGATCGCCACGGCTGCGCCCTGCGGCTCCAGGGCCCACAGGGCCAGGGCGGCCAGCGGCAGCCACCACCCCGTCCCGCTCAGCGCGCCGATCTGGGCCAGGACGATCAGGCCGACGACGGCGGCCGTGCCGGCCAGGGAGGAGCGCGTCGCCGTGGCGACCCAGGCGACCGGCGCCACCGCCGGGGCCGCGAGGGCGCCGATCGAAAACAGTCGCAGCAGGCCTGCGCCCGTCTCGGGCTCAGGCGGGCCGTAGCCGCACACGAGGCCGAGCCAGAGCACGCCGAGCTGCAGGAGCGCGACGCTCGCCGTCGACCACAGCAGCTGGACGCAGAGCTTCGCCGCCGCGATGCGGCCGCGGCCGATCGGCAGCAGGAAGAGGCCCGCGATCGTGCCGTCCTGGAACTCCCGCGCGAAGATCCAGGCGAGCACGACGCCGGAGGCGAGGGGAACCGCCACGACCTCGATCTGCGCCGCTCGCGAGATCAGCCCCGGCCAGTCCGTGGCGGCCGCATCGCCGAGCTTCGCGAGGACGCGCGGCTCCCCCGCCCGGATCGCCCCCTCCAGTCCGGCCAACAGCCCCGTGACGCCGAGGACGAGGGCGAGGCCGGCGATCGCGCCGACCGGAGAGGCGAGCAGCTTGCGCACCTCCGCGCGCAGGGCGGCCCTCATACGCCCGGCCCCCGCTCGGACGGCCGCGGTCCCCGCTCGCGCGCGTCCGCCAGAACCGTCCGGAACAGCGCCCGCTCCAGATCCTCGGCGGCCGGGTCCAGCCGGGCGATGATGCGGCCCTCGTTCATGACCAGCACCCGGTCGGCGAGCCGGGCGGCCTCGTCCAGGTGGTGGCTGCCGATGAGCACGGCGGCTCCCGCCCGGCGCCGCCGCCGCAGCGCTTCGCGCAGCAGGAGCACCCCGAGGGGGTCCAGACCGTTGCCCGGCTCGTCCAGGAGCACCAGCTCGGGCTCGTGCAGCAGCGCGGCCGCCAGGCCCAGCCGCTGGCGGTTGCCGAGGGACAGGGCCCGCGCCCGGCGCCCGGCGACGGGCCCGAGCCCCCACGCCTCGATCGCGCGCCGCTCGGCGCCGGCGGGCGCCCCGCGCAACAGCCGGACGAGGCGGAGGTTCTCGTGCACCCGCAACTCGGGGTAGGCGAAGGGCGCGTCGAGCAGGGAGCCGATGCGGCGCCGGCTCGCGGCCGAAAGCCGCTCGGGGGACTCGCCGAAGAGGGACACCCGTCCCCGCTCGAGCGGGAGCATGCCGAGTGCGAGCCGCATGAGCGTCGTCTTGCCCGCCCCGTTGAAGCCGATGAGCGCGACGATCTCGCCGGCCCGCAGCTCCAGGTCCAGCTCCCGCACCCCCGCCCCGCCCCGGTAGCCGGCGCAGGCGCCCCGCATGCTCAGCATCCCGGCCCCCCGCCGAGCACGTCCAGCGCCCCCTCCACGTGCTCCCGCAGCCCGGTCCCCGGCCCGGCGGCCCAGGCCAGCAGCGCCGCGCTCAGACCCGAGAGCGCCGCGGCCGCCGCGACCTGCGCCTGCGCCGGGGGAACGCCCCGCTCCTCGAGAGCCGAGGCGAGGGCCGTCGCGGTGTCCCGGCCGGAGCGTTCCAGCGCGCCGCGCAGGGCGGGGGTCGCCGCGACGAGCTCCAGCACCGTGCGCAACTGCGCAAGCTCCTGCGGCTCCAGCTCCCGCCAGGCCGAGCGGATCCCCTCGGCGAGCGCACGCATGGCCGGCTCGTGGTCCGGACGCAGCCGCACCGCCTCGGCCATGCGGGGATCGTAGGGGTCCTGGAGCAGCAGCTCCTCCTTGCTCGGGAAGTGCCGGAAGAGCGTCATCTCGCTCACCCCGGCCGCCCGGGCGATCGCCGCCGTGCCCGTCGCCTCGTAGCCCTGCGTCGCGAAGAGCCGCAGCGCGGTCTCGCGCAGCTTCGCGTGCGTGCGCTCCCATCTGCCCATGGACAGAATGTTAGCAACTAACTTTTGAGGCCGCCAGCCGCTCCGCGCGGCTCGGCGCCACCCATCGGCGATGAGGCGGTCGGGCTCGGTTCGGGGGCCGCTCGGCGCGGCTCAGAACCACTCGCTGCGGCGCACCTCCCGCATGGCCTCGCGACGGCGCTCCTTGCTCAGGCGGTGCAGGTAGACGACCCCCAGCAGGTGGTCGGTCTCGTGCTGGAGCATCTGCCCCATGAGCCCCTCGCCCTCCAGCACCAGCTCGCGCCCGTCCAGGTCCAGGCCCCGCACCCGGGCGTACTCGAAGCGCGGGGTGGGGAACCACAGCCCGGGCACCGAGAGGCAGCCCTCCTCGATCTCCCGCAGCTCGCCGCGGGTCTCCTCCAGGACCGGGTTGAGGACGTAGCCGAGCCGCCCGTCCACGTGATAGCTGAAGGCGCGCAGCGAGACCCCGATCTGCGGGGCGGCCACCCCCGCCCGGCCCTCCATGTCGGTCGTCTCCAGCAGGTCCTCGACGAGCGCGCGCACGCCCTCGTCGATCTCGTCGATCTCGGCCGCCGGGGTGCGCAGCACGGGATCCCCGTAGCGGCGGATCTCCCGGACGGTCACAGCAGCTCCTCCGCCTTCAACAGCAGGTTCTCGACGATCTCGCTGGCCGCCGGATGCGGCCAGTACTGGCCGCGCGCCAGGCCCTGCACCGGGGTGCCCAGGCTCGCCGCCTGCAGGAGCGGCTGCATGAGCACGACCGCGTCCGGTCCGATGAGGTGGGCGCCCAGGATGCGACCGCTGCCGCGCTCGACCACGAGCTTCGCGAAGCCGTGTTCGTCCTCCAGCGCCCAGCCCCAGGCGGTGTCGCCGTAGCGCTGCACGGCCTCGACCGCCTCGAGCCCCGCCTCGTGCGCCTCGGCCGCCGTCAGGCCGAAGCTGCCGATCTGGGGGTGGGAGAAGACCCCCGCCGGGACCGGGCCGAGCGTGTTCTCGACCGGTTCCGGCGCCTCGCCCGGCCGGCGCCGCAGCTCCCGCAGCAGATTCTCCCGCACGATGCGCGCGTCGTGATTGGCGACGTGCTTGAGCTGGTGCGGGGAGGAGACGTCCCCCAGCGCGAACGCCCCGGGAACCGGTGCGCCGCCGCGCAGCACGCGCTGGGCCGCGTCCACGACCAGCCGACCGTCCGGGTGGTGGTCGAAGCCGGCCTGGCGGGTGCCGAGCCGGTCCGTGTTCGGCACCCGGCCGGCGGCCACGAGCACGAGCTCGCAGCGCAGCTCGGCACCGTCGGACAGGCGCATCGTCACCCCCTCGCCGTCGGCGAGCGCCTCGACCGGCGCGACCCCCTCGCGCAGATCCCACGCCGCCTGCTCCGCGAAGGCCCGGGCGATCTGCTCGTCCTGGCCGCGCAGCACGCTGGAACGGACCAGCTGGGTCACCCGCACGCCCAGGGCGTGGAACAGCGCGGCGAACTCGGCCGCCACCACGCCGCCGCCGACGACCGCGAGGGAGGCCGGCAGCTCGTCGATGCGCATGATCTCGTTCGAGGACACAACCCGCGGCCCCCAGGGCAGGACGGGCAGCTCCTGGGGCCGGGAACCGGCCGCGACCACCACGAAGCGGGCCAGGATCCTGCGGCCGCTCTCCGTCTCCAGCAGGTGCCGCCCGTCGCCGACCGCGCCGGCGCCCGCCGCGAATCGCACGGTCTCGCGCACGAGCCCGACGTTCGGCTCCCCGTCCCGACGGTACTGCTCGCCGCCGGCGCTGTAGCCGTCGATCCGGCCGAAGACCCGATCGCGCACGGCCTGCCAGTGCACGCGCGCCTCCGGCACCTCCAGGCCGAGCCGGCCCGACTCCAGCGCGTGCCTGCGCAGCTCCCCCACGTGCACGAACATCTTCGTCGGGATGCAGCCGACGTTCAGGCAGGTGCCGCCGAACCACGGCGCGTCGTCCGCGACCAGGATGCGCTGCTCGGCCAGCTCCGGACCGGGGATGGTGTTCCCGGAGCCGGCCCCGATCACGAGGACGTCGACCTCCTCGACCTCTCCCGCCGTCCGGCGCCCGGGCTCCTCCGGCTCCGCTGCATGCTCGCTCACGCCGCGCCTCCTCTCGTCTCGGGACGGATCACCGCGATCAGATCGCCGTGGCCGAGCTCGGCCGAGGAGTCGATCGCCAGCCGTTCCACGACCCCCGAGCAGGGCGCCGTGATGCCCGCCTCCATCTTCATCGCCTCGATCGTGGCCACCGTCTGCCCGTGCTCGACCGCCTCGCCGGGCCGCACCCGCACCGTCACCACGCCCGAGAAGGGAGCCGCCACGTGCCCGGGATCGCCCGGATCCGCGACCTCCCGCTCGACCGCCTCCACCCGGATCGACCGGTCGCGCACGAAGACGGGGCGCAATTGGCCGTTGAGGGTGGCCATGACCGTGCGCATGCCCTGCTCGTCCGGCTCGCCGATGGCCTCCAGCCCCACGAACAGCTGCACCCCGCGCGCCACGTCCACGACGTGCTCCTCGCCCGGCTCCAGACCGTAGAGGTAGTCGAGCGTGTCCACCACCGAGAGGTCCCCGAACAGCTCCACCGTGTCGTCGTAGCCCGCCGTCGGCTGCGGGAACAGCAGGCGGTTGAGCATCCGGCGGCGCTCGGGTCCCTCCGCGCGCAGGGCCTCGGACTGCTCGGCGGACAGCTCCTGCACCCCGGGCTCCGGGAGCTGCCGGCCGGCCAGGGCCCGGCTGCGGAAGGGCTCCGGCCAGCCGGCGGGCAGCTCCCCCAGCTCCCCGGCCAGGAAGCCGATCACCGAGTCGGGGATGTCGTAGTCCCCCGGACGTTCGGCGAAGTCCTCCGGATCGGCCTCGACCGCCACCAGGTGCAGGGCCAGGTCCCCCACCACCTTCGAGGAGGGGGTCACCTTCGGGATCCGGCCCAGGATCCGATCGGCCGCCGCGTACATCTCCTCGATCCGCTCGAAGCGGTCCGCCAGCCCGAGCGCGATGGCCTGCTGACGCAGGTTCGACAGCTGCCCGCCGGGGATCTCGTGCCGGTAGACGCGGCCGGTCGGCCCCGGCAGACCGGACTCGAACGGCCGGTACACGAGCCGGACCGCCTCCCAGTAGGGTTCCAGATCGGTCACGGCGTCCAGATCGACGCCCGTGTCCCGCTCCGTGTGCTGCAGCGCGGCGACGAGGGCCGAGAGGCTGGGCTGGCTGGTGGTGCCCGCCATGGGGGCGCTCGCGACGTCCACGGCGTCCACGCCCGCCTCACTCGCCGCCAACAGGGTCGCCAGCTGACCGCCCGCGGTGTCGTGCGTGTGCAGGTGCACGGGCAGCTCGAAGCGCTCCCGCAGCGCCGACACCAGGCGCCTGGCCGCCTGCGGGCGCAGCAGGCCGGCCATGTCCTTGATCGCCAGCACGTGGGCCCCGGCCGCCACGATCCGCTCGGCCAGGCGCAGATAGTAGTCCAGGGTGTAGAAGGACTCCCCCGGATCGGACATGTCCGCCGTGTAGCACAGGGCCGCCTCGGCCACCGCGCCGCCGGTCGCCAGCACCGCGTCGATCGCCGGCCGCATCTGCTCCACGTCGTTGAGCGCGTCGAAGATCCGGAAGACGTCCACGCCGGTCCGCGCCGCCTCCTGGACGAAGGCCTCGGTCACCTCCAGGGGGTAGGGCGTGTAGCCGACCGTGTTGCGCCCGCGCAGAAGCATCTGGATGGGGATGTTCGGCACCGCCTCGCGCAGTTTGGCCAGCCGGTCCCAGGGATCCTCGCCCAGGAAGCGCAGGGCCACGTCGTAGCTCGCGCCGCCCCACGCCTCGATCGACAGCAGCTGCGGGGTGAGCCTGGCCAGGTGGGGGGCGACCGCGAGCAGGTCCTTCGTGCGCACGCGGGTGGCCAGCAGGGACTGGTGGGCGTCGCGGAAGGTCGTGTCGGTCACCGCGAGGGAGCGGCGGTCCCGCAGCTCGGCCGCGAACCCGGCCGGGCCGAGCTCCAGCAGCCGCTGCCGGGCCCCCGGCGGAGCCGGGGCGGCCGGGTCGAGCTCGGGCAGCTTGGTGCGCGGCTCGACGCTCGTGGGGCGCTGCCCGTGGGGCTTGTTGACCGTCACGTCGGCCAGCCAGTTCATGATCTTGGTGCCCCGGTCGCCCGGGCGCCGGTAGCCGAGCAGCCGGGGCCGCTCCTCGATGAAGCTCGTGGACAGATCGCCCCGCTCGAAGTCCGGGTCCCCCAGCACCTGCTGCAGGAAGGGGATGTTCGTGGCCACGCCGCGGATGCGGAACTCGGCCAGGGCCCGCCTGGCCCGCACCACCGCGGCCGGGAAGTCCCGGCCCCTGGCGGTCATCTTGGCCAGCATCGAGTCGAAGTGCGGCAGGACCTCGGCGCCGGTGGCGATCGTGCCGCCGTCGATGCGGATGCCGGAACCGCCCGCCGAGCGGTAGGTCGTGATCTTGCCCGTGTCCGGCCGGAAGTCCTGCGCCGGGTCCTCGGTGGTGATGCGGCACTGCAGCGCGAAGCCGTGCATGCCGATCGACTCCTGCCGCAGCCCCATGCCCTGGAGCGTCTCGCCGGCGGCGATGCGCATCTGGGCCTGCACGAGGTCGACGTCGGTGATCTCCTCGGTCACCGTGTGCTCGACTTGGATGCGCGGGTTCATCTCGATGAACACGTGCTGCCCGGCCCGCTCCCCCGCCGTGTCCAGCAGGAACTCCACCGTGCCTGCGTTGACGTAGCCGATCGAGCGGGCGAAGGCGACGGCGTCGCGGTGCAGGGCGCGACGCACCTCCTCGTCCAGGCGGGGCGCCGGGGCGATCTCCACCACCTTCTGGTGGCGGCGCTGCACCGAGCAGTCGCGCTCGAAGAGGTGGACCGTCTCGCCGGCGGAGTCGGCCAGGATCTGCACCTCGATGTGCCGGGGCCGGAGCACCGCCTGCTCCAGGAACATCGTCGCGTCCCCGAAGGCGCCGGCCGCCTCCTTCATCGCCGACTCCAGGGCGGCCCGAAGGTCCTCGCGCCGCTCCACGCGCCGCATGCCGCGGCCGCCGCCGCCGGCGACCGCCTTGGCGAAGACGGGGAAGCCGATCCGGTCCGCGGCCGCCAGCAGCTCCTCGACGTCGGTGGTGGGGCGGGAGCTGCGCAGCACCGGGACCCCGGCGGCGATCGCCTGCTCCTTGGCGGCCACCTTGTTGCCGGCCGACTCCAGCACCTCCGGCGGCGGGCCGATGAAGACGATGCCGTTCTCGGCGCAGGCGCGGGCCAGCTGCGCGTTCTCGCTCAGAAAGCCGTAGCCGGGATAGACCGCATCGGCACCGGAGGCGAGTGCCACTCGGATGATTTCCGCCACGTCCAGATAGGCCCGCACGGGCTGGCCGACGGTGCCGATCCGGTAGGACTCGTCGGCCTTGAGCCGGTGCAGCGAATTGCGGTCCTCGTAGGGGTACACGGCCACGGTCCTGGCGCCGAGCTCGTAGGCGGCACGGAAGGCACGGATCGCGATCTCACCGCGATTGGCCACAAGGATCTTCCGGAACACTGTCTGCACCTTTCCACCGTCGACCGAGGCGCGGCTGACGATTCCGCACAACACGCATTGCAGACTACAGGCGATGCGCCCGCGCGCCCTGCGACGTACGTGTCCGTGCGGGCGGCGCCCGGGACGCGGATGCGCCGCCGAGCCCTGCGAGGCGCGAAGACGAGCGGGTCCGCGACCGCGTACGCTTATTCACCGTGTTCGTGCTCAGCATCTCGTCGCTCAAGGGCGGCGTCGGCAAGACGACCGTCGCCCTCGGCCTGGCGTCGGCCGCGTGGGCGCGCGGGCTGCGGACCCTGATGGTCGATCTGGATCCGCAGGCTGACGCCTCCACGGGCATGGACGTCCCGGGCGGCGAGCGCGTGACGATCGCCGACGTGCTGGCGTCCCCCAAACCGACGGTGGTGCACGACGCGATCGTGCGCTCGGGCTGGGCGGCCGGCAACGACCGGGTCATCGATCTCATGGTCGGCAGCCCCAGCGCCATCAACTTCGACGGCCCCCACCCCTCGATCCGCGAGATCTGGCGCCTGGAGGAGGGACTGGCGCGAGTGGAGGACGAGTACGACCTCGTCCTCATCGACTGCCCGCCCTCGCTCAACGCCCTCACCCGCACCGCCTGGGCCGCCTCGGACCGGGTGGCGGTCGTCAGCGAGCCGGGGCTGTTCTCGGTCGCGGCCGCGGACCGGGCGCTGCGGGCGATCGAGGAGATCCGCCGCGGACTGTCGCCGCGTCTGCAGCCGCTCGGGATCATCGTCAACCGGACCCGGATGCAATCGATGGAACATCAATTTCGCATCAAGGAACTCCGAGAAATGTTCGGCCCGCTCCTCCTGACTCCCCACCTCCCGGAACGCACCTCCCTGCAGCAGGCGCAGGGCGCGGCGAAACCCGTCCACGTCTGGCCCGGCGAGAGCGCCGAGGAGATGGCCGGCCACTTCGACCGGCTGATGGACCGAATCATGCGGACGGGGCGCCTGGGCCGGTACGCGACGACGAACGATCGCCAGCCACGAGGAGGACGGCGGCGCTGAACCGACGTCCCGAGCAATAAAGACGATTTACATTCAGATCTCGCCGGAGGGGCTCAACTGGCCCGGGAGGCCCGTCGAGCCGCCAGCTCGTCCACCGGGTCCGCGGTCTGCTGCTCGAAGTCCACGAGGGTCGACTCGACGTCCCGGAGCACGCCGCCGACGAAGATGCCGAAGACGCCCTGGCCCCGGTTCACCAGATCGATGACCTGATCGTTCGAGGTGCACAGGTAGACGCTCGCGCCGTCGGACATGAGCGTGGTCTGAGCGAGGTCGACGACGCCCGTCTCCCGCAGCTGCTCGACCGCGGTGCGGATCTGCTGCAGGGAGATGCCGGTCTCCAGCAGGCTCTTGACGAGCTTGAGCACCAGGATGTCGCGGAAGGAGTAGAGCCGCTGGGAGCCGGAGCCCCGGGCACCGCGGACGGTCGGCTCCACCAGGCCGGTGCGGGCCCAGTAGTCGAGCTGGCGATAGGTGATGCCGGCCACGCGGGCGGCGACGGCGCCGCGGTAGCCGGTGTCGGGGTCCAGATCGGGCAGGCCGTCCGTGAACAGCAGTTCGCCTCGGCTGGGCGGCGTGGCTCCGCCGGCCTGCGTCCCCCGGCCCTCAGGTGCATTCATGCCCTCGCCCTTCTCTCCTTGCCGCGACGTGTGTGACGTATGTGACTCATGTGATTGCGTCCTCTTACAGTAGCCCCAGCGGTTCGCCGAGTTGCGGAGGACGCACCCACGAGATTCGCGTGTCGCACGCAGTGCCCAGAGTGTAGCCGCGCATGCTCGACGACAGCGGTGAACCGAGCCCGGACCGGAAATGACGCCCGGGCGTGTCGCACGCTCTGCGAAGCACGGCCACGTCCGCCGGGCGGCACGGCCCGGAGTCGACGGCGCGGGCTCAGTCGTGCGCCGAGATCTGCCGCATGGCGAGCTTCGCGAGCGATTGCCGGACCTGGAGGAAGCGGGCGAGCAGCTCCTGCTGCCGCTCCTCCGTCCGTCCGTCGCCGGCCGCCCGACTCCGTCGGGCCGCCGCGCCGCCGCCGGGCAGCGCCTGCTCGACGAGACCGGCCTCGTGCCGGGCGGCCTGCAGGAAGGGGCGCAGGTGCCGGGGCTCGATGCCCGCCCGCTCGAGCGAGACGAGCGCGCACAGCAGCGCCAGCTCCTCGGCGCCGAACTGCCTGCCCGGGGGGATCAGGCCGATCGCGACCGCCTGGTCCAGCAGCGCGGGGCCCGCCTGCGAGCGACGGAGCAGTTCGTTCCGGTCGAGCCGCGTGCCGATCGGCAGCATCGACTCGGCGGGGGGCTCGGCGTCGCCCGGCAACTCCGGCTCCAGGCCTCGATCCAGCCGGTCGAAGTAGTCGGCGATGACGCGGAGCGGCAGATAACGGTCGCGCTGCAGCGCGAGGATCTGCCGGATCCGCTCGACGTCCCGCATGGAGTACTTGCGGTAGCCCTTCGCGGTGCGGGCCGGTCGGACCAGGCCCTTGTCCTCCAGGAAGCGGAGTTTGGAGTCCGTCAGATCGGGGAACTCCTTGGCCAGGCGCTGGAGAACCTGTCCGATGCTGAGCCTCGGGGTCGCCGACCCCTCCGGGGCGGCGGCCGCGCCGGCCGCAGGGCTCATTCGCCGATCGCCGGCGCCGACGCGTCGAGCGGCGAGCTGTAGAAGGTGAGCCGGTACTTGCCGACCTGGACCTCGCCGCCGTTGGCGAGGGTGACCGAGTCGATCCGCTGACCGTTGTAATAGGTGCCGTTGAGGGAGCCGAGGTCCCGCATGGAGAAGGTCCGGCCGTGGCGGGTGAACTCCGCGTGCCGCCGCGAGACCGTGACATCGTCCAGGAAGATCTCGGCGTTGGGGTGGCGGCCGGCCACCTGGGTGTCCGTGTCCAGCAGGAAGCGGGCGCCGACGTTCGAGCCGCGTCGCACGATGAGCAGCGCCGAACCGCTGGGCAGCGCGCTGATCGAGTCCATCTCCTCCTTGGAGACGCCGCCGGCGATGAGCGCGGCGAGCTGAGTGGAGAAGTCGCCCGTGAAGGAGACCGTGGACGAGTGCATGTTCTCATTCGCGTCGTCGGAAGCGAACGGGTTCCGACCGTCGGCGCTGAACTCAGCCATCGAATAACCTCCTGGACTCCGGCCCTCAGCGTAGCGGATCGGAGCCGGTCGCCGCGTCCCCACGGCGGCCGTTCCGGCCGACCGGCCGCGCCGATCCGCGACGGGCGAACGCCGAGCGCCTACACTCGCGGCGTGTTCACGGACCGTTACGCCGACGACCCGGTCGCCAGGATGCGCGAACAGGCCGCCCCCGCCCCGCCCCGTCCGCTGCCCATGCGCGGCGGGCTCTGGCTGGAGGAGCCCGCGAGCGGCTTCTTCGGCGAGCTCGTCTCCGCCGAGCGCGATCTGGTCACGCTGCGCGACTTCGACGGGCAGCGCCGCGCCTTCCCGGCCCGCGGCGTCTTCCTCCACGAGGAGCTCCCCGTCCGGCTCGTGCGTCCGGAACGGGACCCGGGCCGGAAGCGGCCCGCTCGCGCCCGCAGCGCCTCGGGCTCCTTTCATGTGGCCGATGCGCGCGCCCGCGTCGCCCGCGAGGGACGCGTGTTCGTCGAGGGCCGGCACGACGCCGAGCTCGTCGAGAGGGTGTGGGGGCACGATCTGCGCGTCGAAGGCGTGGTCGTCGAGTACCTGGCCGGCGCCGATCGGCTGGAGGAGGCGCTGCGCGAGTTCGCTCCGACGCGCGAGCGGCGGGCGGGAGTCCTGCTGGACCATCTGGTGCCCGGCTCCAAGGAGCAGCGCATCGCCGACGGGATCATGCGCCGTTTCGGCGACGAGGGGGTGCTCGTGGTCGGCCACCCCTTCGTGGACGTGTGGCAGTCGATCCGGCCCGAGCGCCTCGGGCTGCGCTCGTGGCCCGTCGTGCCCAAGGGCCGCTCCTGGAAGCACGGCGTGTTGGAGGCCCTCGGCTGGCCCCGCGAGGACGCCGCCGATGTGGGGGCCGCCTGGCAGCGCATGCTCGGCCGGGTTCGGGACTACCGGGACCTGGAGCCCTCGCTGCTGGGACGGGTGGAGGAGCTCATCGACTTCGTCACGGCGCCCGGCACGCGATAGCCGCCCGGGGCGGGGCGCGGGGCGGGCCCGCCCTGCCCGACGAATGACGCCCCGGCTGCTCGCAACGCCCCGGGGGGGTCGTCGGTGCGGATCAGAGGCGTGGCGGTGCGGCTCGGGCTTGGGACGGGGCGGGCGGGCTCCGCTTCGTGCCCGCGGCGGAGCCGGCCAGGCCTAGCATGGTGGCCATGTCCGACCGGAGCCGTCTCGCCCTGCGTTTCGTCCTGCCCGCCGTGTGGCTCGGCATGCTCATCGCGATCGATCTGCTGGAGGCGCCGCTCAAGTTCCAGGCGCCGGGCATCACGATCCCCCTGGGGCTCGGGATCGGACGTCTCGTGTTCACGGCCATGAACATCGCCGAGTGCGTGCTGGCGATCCTGCTCGGGCTGGCCATGCGCGGGCCGCGCCTCGGACGCCGTCCGACGGCGGTGCTGCTCTCCGTCTTCGGGCTGCTGCTGTTCAAGGTCGCGGTGCTGCGCACCGTCATGTGGGGCCACACGGACGCGGTACTGGCGGGCGAGTCGACGGGCGGCTCCCCCGTCCACTTCCTGTACATCGCTGTGGACGCGGCGATCTTCACGCTGCTCGTCGTCTTCCTCACGCTGCACGCCCGTCGGGTGCGCCTCCTGCCCGCCCAGGAGGGGCCCGCGGCGACGCCATGAGGGTCCTGCACAGCTCCGATTGGCACATCGGGCGCACCTTCCACGGCCACGCCACGCTGGACGCCCTGGCCGAGGCGCTCGGGGAGCTGCCCCGCATCGTCCGGGAGCGCCAGGTGGACGCCGTGCTCGTGGCCGGGGACGTCTTCGACTCGGCCGCACCCTCGGCGCAGGCCTACCGGCTGCTGGGCGACGTGCTGCGAGAGGTGCGCGGAGCCGGAGCGGCGGTCGTCCTGAGCAGCGGCAACCACGACTCCCCTGCGCGCCTCGGCTTCCAGGCCGAGTGGGCGCAGGCGGCGGGCGTGCACGTGCGCACCGATCCCTCACGGCTCGACCGGCCGGTGGAGCTGGCCGATCCTCGGGACGAGGCCGGGCCGCTGCTCGTGTACGCGCTGCCCTATCTGGAGCCGGTGCTCGTGCGCCACCGGCTGCCCGCTCCGCCCGGCGCCGACGAGCGGGAGCAGGCCGTCCCGGCCGGGCACGCCGCCGTGCTCGGGCGAGCCATGGAACTCGTGCGCGCCGATCTGGAGCGCAGGCGCGCAGCGGGCTCCGCGCCGCGATCGATCGTGATGGCCCACTGCTTCGCCGCCGGCGCCGCGGCGGCCGAGGGAGAGCTGGAACGCGACATCACCCGTGGCGGGCTGGATCTCGTCCCACCGGAGCTGTTCGCGGGCGTCGACTACGTCGCGCTCGGCCATCTGCATCGGCGCGCCCGGCTGCGCGACCGGGCCGGGCTGCGCGTCCGCTACAGCGGCGCTCCCCTGCACCTCTCCTTCGCGGAGGCGGATTCGCCGCGCGGCTGCTGGCTGATCGACTTCGACGCGCACGGGGTACGCGAGACCGGGGGCCGCGCCGCGATCGAGTGGGTGCCCCTGCCCGTGCCCCGGCCGCTGGTCACGCTGCGGGGCGAGCTCGCGCGGCTGCTGACGGATCCCACGAACGAGCCCTGGGAACAGGCCTGGGTGCGCGCCGTGCTGACGGACCGGGTCCGGCCCGTGGACCCCATGCGACGGCTGCAGGAGCGCTTCCCCCGCTGCGCGCTCATCGAGTTCGACCCGCCCGGCTCCCCCGAGCGGGACGGAGGCGACTACGGGCAGCGCGTCCGTTCGGCCGCCTCGGACGAGGAGCTGTTGGCGGGCTTCCTCGCCCACGTGCGGGACGGTGCGGGGCCGAGCCCCGCCGAGCGCGAGCTGCTCGCCGAGATCGTCGCCGCCGAGCGGGCCGGGCCGGACGGCGACGAGGGCGGGACGGAGCCGGGGGCATGAGGCTGCTGCGGCTGCGCCTGGCCGGCTTCGGCCCCTTCCGCGGCGAACAACGCATCGACTTCACTCGGTTCCAGGAAGACGGCCTCTTCCTCATCGCGGGGCGGACCGGGGCGGGCAAGTCCAGCATCCTGGACGCCGTCGCCTACGCCCTCTACGACAGCGCGCCCCGCTACGAGAGCGCCGCCGCGCGCGGCGTCCGCAGCGACCACGCCGCCTACGAGGACCCGAGCTTCGCCGAGCTGGAGTTCGAGCTGGGCGACGAGCGGTACCGGGTGCGCCGCGAACCCGAGTTCCAGCGGCCGAAGCGGCGCGGCGAGGGGATGACGACCTCCCCGGCCCGGGCGCGGCTGGAGCGCCGACGCGCGGACGGCGAGTGGATCGCAGTCGCCAGCGGGCCGCGCGAGGTGGGGCTGGAGCTGGCGGAGCTGCTCCCCCTGCAGCGCGCACAGTTTCTGCAGGTCGTGCTGCTCGCCCAGAACGAGTTCATGCGCTTCCTGCACGCGGACTCGGAGGAGCGCCGGCGGGTGCTGCGCGCCCTGTTCCGCACCGAGCGCTTCGAGCGGATCGCCGGTCTGGCGGCCGAGCGTCGCCGTCTGGCCGCCGCGCGGCTGGAGCGGGAGCGGGAGCGGCTCGGGCGGCTCGCAGACGAGCTCGCCGAGATCACGGCGCGGGCCGGCGGGAACGGGCAGGACGAGGAGGGCGAGGCTCCCGTCTCCGAACGCTTGGAGCGCTGCCGACGGATCGTGGACGCCGTGGCCGCAGAGGCCGAAGACGCCCTGCGGGAGGCCCGCGAGAACAGCCGCCGGGCGGAGACGGAGGCGCAGCGCCTGCGCTCGATCGAGGAGCGGCAGCGCCGCCGGGCCGAGCACGAACGGCGCTCGGCGGAGCTGCAGGCCCGGGAGGGGCGGATCGGGGCGCTGCGCGAACGCCTCGCCGAGGCGCGACGGCTGCTGCCGCTGCGGCCGCAGCTGATCGGCCTGGAGCGGCTCTCCGAAGAGCTGGATCGGGCCGTGCGCAGGCTGCGCGCGGCGGTGGGCTCGCTCGAACAGCCGCTGCCCGGCGCCTCCGGCACGGGGGACCCCGTGGCGGCGCTCGACCGGGCCGCCCTGGACCGGGACGCCGACGAGATCGGCCGTCTGCGGCCGCTCGTCGAGCAGGAGCGGACGCTGCCGGAGCTGCGCGAGCGGCAGGAGCACGCCCGGCGGGAGCGCGAGCGGCTGCGCGGCGAGCTGCGGACGGCACGCGAGGACGCCGCCGCGCTGCCGGAGCGGCGCGCCGAGCTGCTG
>JAUNLB010000053.1:7096-15081 GCA_030532485.1 Pseudoclavibacter sp. | reverse complement strand
CCAGACCCGAACACACACCCCCACCCCCACCGAAACCGGACCCCGAACCCGACCCCGAACTCGACGAACCACCCTTCTGAGCGACCCCGCCGAAAACACGGCCGGACACCTCGGATCGGACCCCTCGACAGGACCCATCGCGGACGCGAATCGGCGGAGGCACGACGCACCGAGTGCTCAGCACGCCCCCGCTCCAGCCGTTACCAGGGCCAGGCTCGAGCGACGCGGGGCGGGATCAGCGCTGGCAGCCGGGGCACCAGTAGAGCTTGCGGGCCTGCATCTGCTCGAGCGCGATCGGGGTGCCGCAGCTGCGGCACGGCTCGCCCGCGCGCCCGTAGACCCAGTGCCGGTCCTCACGGTGCCGCAGCGCGCGCAGGCGCCGCTCGCCCCGCAGGCCGTCGATGGTCATCATCTGCCCCACCTCCACACCGATGCGCAAGAGCTTGGCCCAGTCCCGCCACAGCGCCCGCAGCTGCTGCTCGTCGAGTTCGTTGCCGGGAGTGTGCGGATCGATGCGGGCCCGGTAGAGCAGCTCGGCCCGGTAGACGTTGCCGATGCCGGAGACGACCGACTGGTCCATCAGCAGGATGCCGATGGGCGTGCGACGGCGAGCCGCGTTCGCCACGAAGCGATCCTCGGCCGCCCGGCCCCGGTCCACGAGCGGATCCGGGCCGAGCGCGGCGATACGGGCGTCCACCTGGTCGGGGGTCATGAGCTCGCAGGCGGTCGGGCCGCGCAGATCCGCGCAGGCCGTCTCGCTCAGCAGCCGCAGCCGCACGGCGCCCACCGGCTCCGGCGGCCACTCGGCCAGGCCCTGCTCGCGCTCCTCCTCCGCCATCCGCACACGGGTGCGGCGAGGCGCACCGATCGAGCGCAGCGATGTCTCACCGCGGGAGTCCTCCACCCTCAGCCCCGGCCTGCTCCTGGAGTACTCCCCGGTCTGGCCCAGCCGGGAGACGATCTCGCCGGAGAAGTCCCAGGCGCCATAGATGCCGAGGTGGACCCGCAGCCACAGATCCCCCTCGAAGCGGGAGAACATCTGCTTGCCGACCGCGATCGTCTCGCGCATCTCGCGCCCGTCCAGCCGCGCCGCCCCGTCCGCGAAACGACCCTGGGGCGAGGAGGCGGCGATCCGGCGCCCGCCGAAGTTCTCACTGAACTGTCGGGCGATACGGTGGACGGAGTGCCCCTCAGGCACGCTCCCCCGCTCCTCCGAGCACGACGGGCGTCGGCCCCGCGGGTCCCTCCGGAGCCAGCAGGCCCCCGATCGCCCCGTCGCGCTCGTACTCGGCCAGCTGCCGGATGCGGCGCACGTGCCGCTCTTCGTCCGAGAACGGCTCGGCCAGGAAGGCCTCCACGAGCGCGATCGCCTCCTCCCGCGTGTGCTGCCTGGCGCCGATCGCCACGACGTTCGCGTTGTTGTGCTCCCGTGCGAGCCGGGCAGTCTGCTCGTTCCACACGAGCGCCGCGCGGACGCCCCGGACCTTGTTGGCCGCCATCTGCTCGCCGTTGCCGGACCCGCCGAGCACGATGCCCAGCGAGGGGGTGCCCGCCCGCCAGTCCTCGGCCACGGCCCGGGCGGCCGCGATGCAGAAGGAGGGGTAGTCGTCGAGCGGGTCGTAGGCGGTCGGCCCGTGGTCGACGAGCTCGTGCCCCCGATTCCGCAGATGCTCCTGCAGCAGATGCGAGAACTCCAGGCCCGCGTGGTCGGTAGCGATGTGCAGCCGCATCACTCGAAGCGCGGACCGCGCGTCCGCGAGCGCTTGAGTTCGAAGAAGCCGTCGTACTCGGCGGCCATCACCACCCCGTCGAAGAGCCGCAGGGCCTGCTCGCCCTTCGGGGCCGGCGAGATCACCGGTCCGAAGAAGGCGACGCCGTTGACCGCGATGATGGGGGTGCCCACGTCCTGGCCCACCCGGCCGATGCCCTCGGCGTGGCTGGCCCGGTAGGCCTGCTCGTACTCGCCGGCCAGGCCCCGCTCCACCAGCTCCGTCGGGACGCCGACCTCGGCGCACGCCTCGGCCAGCAGATCCGGGTCGCCCGGACCGCGACGCTCCAGGTGGATGCGGCGACCGAGCGCCTCGTACAGCTCGGCGGTCTTCCCGTTGCCGAGTTCGGCGTCCACCGCCGCCACGACGAGCCCCAGCCGGAAGCCGGCCTCGTGGGCCCGGCGGTGCGCCTCGTCCCGCCCCTCGTCGCCCTCGTTGAGGATCGCGAGGCTCATGATGTGCCAGTGCACCTCGATGTCGCGCTGCCGGGCGACCTCGACGATCCATCGCGAGGTCATCCACGCCCAGGGGCACACCGGATCGAACCAGAAGTCGACTGCTGTCCTGTCCGTCATGCCGCCCAGCGTACCGCCGCGCCGGGCACTGGCCGCTGAGGCGGGGCGGGAGGCGCACCGCGGCGCGGCGGGCGGGGCGAGCTGGCACACTCGTCTGGATGACCCGCCACGACACGGCCCCCGCGATCGGCTCGCTGCGGGAGCTCGCGACCCTGCACGGCCGTTCGGAGGCGGACTACCCGGCCGAGCTGCTGCGGCACGTGCGGCCCAGGCCCGAGGGCGAGCTGGTCGACCTGGCCTGCGGGGAGGGCGGGATCGCGATCGGACTCCGCGGCCGATTCCGCCGAATCACGGGGGTGGACGGCGATGCGCGGCGCATCGCCCGGTTGCGTGCGCGCACGCGCGGCACGCCGCGCCTGCGCTGGCTCGTGCAGGCCCCCGGCCGGACCCGGTTCCCGAGCGGCTCGCTCGCAGCGGTGACGATCGGCCCGGCGTTCCGGGCGATGAACCGGCAGCTCGTCGCCGACCACGTCCACGACTGGCTCGTCCCCGACGGGGCGCTGTACCTCTTCGAGAGCGACGGCTTCTGGGGGCAGCTCGGCGGCTGGCCGGAGCAGCTGCGTCGCCTGCTGCAGCACTACGGGGGCCGGGAGCGGCGGGAGCTGGCGGAGGCGAGCGCGCGCCGCCCCTCCCGCCCGGACGAGGCGGTGCTCGCCTCGGCGCGGTTCCGGGTGCGGCGGATCGAGGCGGGCGCGAGGAACCGGTGGACGCCCGATCAGCTGCTCGGCCGCCTGCGCGCGAGCCCCTTCGCCGGGCCAGAGGCGCTCGGCTCGGGCCACGAGGGCTTCGAGCGGGACGTGCTGCGGGAGATCCGACCGTTCCTGCGCGAGGGCCGGCTGGACTACGAGCACGCCTACACCCTGCTCATCGGCGAGAAGGCCGCCTGAACGGCCCGAGGCGGCGGGCCGGGTCAGCCCTCCCGGTCCGCCGCCCGCCCGTCCCGACGCCGAAGCCCTTCAGGCGCCGAGGACGAGTCCCGCGGCCAGCGCCAGCATGATCGCGGCGACCGCCAGGTCGAGCACCCGCCAGGCCCGGGGTGAGCGGAACAGGGGGCGCAGGAAGCGGGCGCCGAAGCCCAACGCTGTGAACCAGGCCAGGGAGCCGACGGCGGCCCCGCCGGCGAACAGCCAGCGTCCCTCCCCCCGGGCATTGGCGACCGAGCCGAGCAGCGCGACGGTGTCGAGGTACACGTGGGGGTTCAGCCAGGTGATCGCCAGGCAGCTGAGCACCGCGCTGCGCAGCGGCGTGGCAGCCCCACCCGCGTCCGCCACCAGCGCGCCCGGGCGCAGCGCCCGCCGCGCCGCCAGCAGCCCGTAGACCACCAGGAAGGCCGCCCCCGCGTAGCGGATCGCGGTCAGCAGCCACGGGACCGCCTCCACGAGCGCCCCGACGCCGGCCGTACCGGCCAGGATGAGCAGCGCATCGGTCCCGGCGCAGATCGCCACGAGCGGCAGCACGTGCTCGCGCCGGATCCCCATCCGCAGCACGTAAGCGTTCTGCGCCCCGATCGCGGCGATGAGCGAGATCGAGAAGCCGAATCCGGCGAGCAGGTCCAGGGCGGTCGCGGTCACCTCCCCGACGCTAGCCGCCGAGTGGAATGCAGTCCAGATCATGTTTCTAGAGCTTCATAAGATTCTCTTATGGAAGTGGAGCTTGCGCGCCTGCGCGCCCTGGCCGCCGCCGTCGATCTGGGCAGCCTGGAGGCCGCCGCCCGTGCCCTGCACCTGACCCCCTCGGCCGTCAGCCAGCGCATCCAGGCGCTGGAGGCGCAGGCCGGCCGGGTGCTGCTCGTGCGCAGCCGGCCGGTGCGGCCCAGCGAGGCGGGGACCGAGCTGCTGCGCCTGGCCAGGCAGATCGACGCCCTCGTCGAGGACGCCGCCGGACGGCTCGACGGGGAGGGGCCCGCCCGGATCGCGATCGCCGTGAACGCCGACTCGCTGGCCACCTGGGTGCTGCCCGCCCTGGCGCCGCTGGCCGGACGGACCGCCTTCGTCTTCGTCCGCGACGACCAGGAGCACACCCACGAGTTCCTGCGCAGCGGCGAGGTGATGGCCGCGATCGGCTCCGAGCCGCGGCCCGTGCAGGGGTGTTCCTCGACGCTGCTCGGCTCGATGCGCTATCGCCCCTACGCCTCTCCTGCCTTCGCCCGGCGCTGGTTCCCCGAGGGCGCCGGGGAGCGGGCGCTCGCGGCGGCCCCGATCGTCGAGTTCAACCGCAAGGACGCCCTGCAGCGCCGCTTCCTGGCCGAGCGCGCGCCCGGCGCGGCCCCGCCCCGGCACCAGGTGCCCGGCTCGGTGGACTTCGTGGAGGCCGTCCGGCTGGGCTACGGCTGGGGTTTCATCCCCGAACTGCAGGCCGAGACGAGCGACGGCGGGCTCGTGCCGATCGACGGGACGACGATCGAGGTGCCCCTGCACTGGCAGCAGTGGCGCATCGCCCCGCCCGCGCTGGACCGGGCGGCCCGGGCCGTGCGCGAGGCGGCGGCAGAGGTGCTGCACCGCGAGGGGTGAGGCGACTCCTCATGTTCCGGAGCGGGGCGCCGACGGACACGGAGCCTGCACCGCGAGCAGGAGCGAGCACGCCCCTTCCGGATACGACGCCGTCCGCATAGGCTGGGGCGCACGACCGGTCCCACGACGCCTCCGCCCCCGCCGAACGGGGCCCCGCAGCCCGTCGGCCCGATCGGCTACGTGGACCTGACGGTGCCGGGCAGCGTGATGACCTCGAACGTGATCCCGCCGAACGTGCGCGTCAACGGACGGCCGCTGAACGTCGGTTACGGCCGCCACTCGATCCCGGTGCCCGCCGGTCCCGTCCGCGTCGAGGCGGACGTGCAGTGGCTGCTCCGCTACGGCCGGGCGAGCCTCGACTTCCAGCTCGCCCCCGGACAGACCGTGCCCGTCTTCTACGCGGCTCCGATGCACCAGTTCAGCCGAGGGAACATGGGCCACGTCGAGCAGAAGCGACCGGGGATGATCGGCTTCGTGATCACGCTGGGCGTGGTCGCGGCGGTGCTGCTCGGGCTGATCGGGCTCGTCGTCGCCTTCGGCTGAGCGGTCGCGGGCGGGACACTCCGGACCGCCGAGCAGATCACGCCTCCAGCGCGGCCCGGAGGTGGGCGACCGCCTGCGCGACCGCCGCTCTGGCGGGCGGCGTCTCCAGCGTGGCGTGCAGCACCACGAAGTCGTGGAGCACGCCCCCGTATCGGGTCTGCACCAGTTCGACGCCGGCACGGCGCAGCTTGGCCGCGAAGGCCTCGCCCTCGTCGCGCAGCACGTCCGCCTCGGCGGTGATCACGAGCGTGGGCGGGAAGAAGGCGAGCTGCTCCTCGCTCGCCCGCAGCGGCGAGGCGGTGATCTCGGCCCGCTCGGCCTCGTCCCGCGTGTACTGGTCCCAGAACCACTGCATCTCGGCGCGGGCAAGAAAGTAGCCCTCGGCGAAGGTGCGGTAGGACTCGGTGTCGAATCCGGCATCGGTGACGGGGTAGAACAGCACCACCGCCCGGAAGGCGACGTCCCCGCGCTCGTGCCCCATGAGGTTCAGGGCGATCGCCATATTGCCGCCCACGGAGTCGCCGCAGACCGCGAGCCGCTCGGGGGCCAGGCCGTGCTGCGCGCCCTCGCGGAGGATCCACTGGGCGACCGCGTAGCACTGCTCGTTCTGGGAGGGGTACTTCGCCTCCGGGGCCCGCAGGTAGTCGGGGAACACGACGGCCGCGCCCGTGCCGACGGCCAGATCCCGCACGAGCCGGTCGTGCGTGACGGCGTCGCCGAGCACCCAGCCGGCGCCGTGGGTGTAGAGCACGACCGGCAGCGCACCGCCCGCTCCCTTCGGGCGCACGATACGCACGGGCACCTCGCCGGTGGGGCCGCCGGACACGGTGATCCACTCCTCGTCGATCTCGGGCTTGCGGATCTCCGAGCGCTGGGCCTCCTGGAATGCGGCCCGCGTCTGCTCCGGCGGCAGCTGATGGAGGAACGGCGGGGACGAGGTCTTCTCGGCGAGGGCCTGGGCGGCCGGTTCCAGGGCGATGCCGTGGGGGTTCGCAGTCACGAGGGGGGCTCCTTCGGTTCATCGGGTTCTTGCGGCGGAGACGAGCGTAGGTCAGCGCGCTGTGCGGGAGCGGGGCGTCGGGGCCGTCCCTTCCCGGTCCGGCGTCGCGCGCCTAGGATGAGGCGCGTGCACCGATTCGCGATGCCGCCGCGCGGGATCCCCCGGAACGGGGAGGCGATCGGCTTCGTGGAGCTGACGGTGCAGGGCAACCCCCTCGCCCCGACCGCCTTCCCTCCGCGCATCCGGGTGGACGGGCAGCTCATGCACCTCCCGCAGGGCCGCCACGCGATCCCGGTGCGCGCCGGCCCCGTTCGCGTCGAGGCCGATGTGCGCTGGGTGCTCCGCTACGGCCGGGCGAGCCTCGACTTCCCGCTCGCCCCCGGCCAGAGCGTGCCCGTCTTCTACGCGCCCCCGCTGTACCAATTCTGCCGCGGCGCCATGGGGCACGTCCCGCAGAAGCGGCCGGGCGCGGTCCCGTTCTTCATCACCGTGGGCGTCGGCCTGGCGGCCCTGGCCGGACTGATCGCGCTCATCGTCCTCCTCGGCTGAGACCCCGCCCGCTCAGGCGGCGAGGCGCTCGGACCGCTGCGCCGTCAGCCGGCCGTCCAGCATGGTCCACACGGCGTCCGCCCGCTCCACGTGCCGTGGCTCGTGGCTGACCAGGACCGTCGACAGCCGCCGCTCGTGGGTGAGCTGCAGCAGCAGATCGATGATCTCGTCCCCCCGCGCCCGGTCCAGGGCCGCGGTGGGCTCGTCCACGAGCAGCACCTCCGGGTCGTGGAACACGGCGCGGGCGATGCCCACCCGCTGCCGCTGGCCGCCGGAGAGCGCGGCCGGACGGCGGCCGCCGAGCCCCGACAGCCCGACCGCTTCCAGCGTGCGCTCGGCCCGCGACCGAAGCTCCCGGGCGCTCAGGCCCCGCAGGGCGGGACTGCCGATGCGGGCCATGACCTCCAGCTGCTCGCGCACCGTGAGCGAGGGGATGAGGTTGGGGCTCTGGAAGACGATGCCCAGCCGGCTGCGCCGCAGCTGCGCGGCCTCGCCCCGGCTCAGCCGGGCCGCCTCCACCGGACCGATCCGCACGCTGCCGGCCTCGGGCCGCACGAGCGTCGCGGCGACCGAGAGCAGGCTGGACTTGCCGGAGCCGGACGGGCCGGTCACCGCGGCCACCACGCCGGCCGGCACCGAGATGGACACCTCGTCGAGCACCCGGCGGCGCGCGCCGCCGTCCCGATAGCTGAGCGTGATCCCGTCGAGACGAAGCATGACTCCTCTTTTCTTTCTCTTTTCGTTCGCTTCTTCTGGCTGTTTCTTCCCCGGCTGTTCCTCGTGCGCCGTCCGGAGGGCGCTCCGCCGGTGCGGCGGCCTCAGGCGGCCGCCGCACCGAGGGCCACGAGCGGATCGGCCCGCGTGACCTGCACGAGCGAGACGAGCGAACCGGCCGCCCCGGCCAGCAACATCGCCGCCGCGGGCACCAGGATCGTGAACCAGTCGATCGTGAACGGCAGCGCGTTCGCGACCGCCGCGCCGAGCCCCAGGGTCGCCGCGACGCCGAGGCCGATGCCCGCCGTCAGCACGAGCACCGCCT
>JAUNLB010000053.1:0-7086 GCA_030532485.1 Pseudoclavibacter sp. | reverse complement strand
GGCCGAAGGCGTCGGCGCGCAGCATCCGGTCCGAGGCGCCCAGCGCCTTCAGCACCGCCAGATCCCGCTGCCGCTGCAGGGACCAGACCAGGAAGAACACCCCCACCACGAGCGCGCCGATGAGGAAGAGCATCCCGATCATCAGGCCCAGCGAGCCGATCTCGCTGCGGAAGGACTCGATCGCCAGCAGGGCCGGCAGCAGCGGCTGGGAGACCGTGCCCGCCTCGGCGTCCGCGGCGGTCCAGTCCACCTCGCTCCCGCTCACCAGCAGCACGGTCGCCTCGGGCGCCTGCTGTCGCATCGAGGCCATCGCTTCCCGGTAGTCGCCGTCCGGCAGCCAGGCCGCCTCCTGGTGCGCATACATCTGCCCCGGCGTCACCGCGGCCACCCGGAACGGGGACCCGGCCAGCTCCACCTCGTCCCCGACCCCGACGCCGAGCCGCTGCGCGGTCGCCTCGGCGAGCGCGATGCCCTCGCCCTCGGCGGGCACCGTGCCCCGCCAGCCGGCCGGCGCTCCGAAGAGCGCCACCGGCACCAGCCGCTCCTGCTGGCCGGGCAGGCCGAGCGCACCGCGGCCGACGCCGATCGGCACCGCCTCCTCCACCCCGGGCCGCGCCGCCCAGGCGTCCAGCTGCGGGGCCGTCAGCCGGGAGTCGCCGAAGGAGGGGCGCTCGCCGGCCGGCATGCCGAAGACGACGCGGTCCGCGTCCGTCTCCAGCACGGCCGAGACGTTCTGCTTCGCCAGCCCCCCGGCCAGGCCGGCGAGGAAGCCGGTGAGCAGCATGACGAGGGCGACGACGCCGACGACGAGGGCGAAACGGCCCCGGGCGAAGCGGATGTCCCGCAGAGCGAGATACATGGAAGCGGTCCCTTCTGATCTGATTCGCTCCGCCTTCCGCGCGGACGCCACGCAGAGCGAGGCGCACGGAGGCGGTTCCTTCGATTCGGTCCGCCTTCGATCCTGAGCCCGCGGCGGGCCCGGCCGCTCCGGGCGTTCGTCCGGTTTCCGCCTCGTCCTTTCGGCCGATGTCGGCCCCATCCGCCGATGCCGGGCGCCTCCGGCGGCGTACGATCGAGCCGTGCCAGAGCCGTCCCCCGAGCGTTCCGGGTCCGAGGCGCGCAGCACCCCGCCCGCAGCCGGGGTCTCCGCGGTCGTCCCCCGGCTGCTGCACGGGATCGCCGCGCTGTTCCTGGTCCTGGCCGCCGTGCCCGGACTGCGGACGCTGCTGGATCCGGGACCGCGCACGCCACTGATCCTGGCGCTGTGCCTGCTGGAGATCGCCCTGTTCCTCGCCGGCGCGCTGCGGCTGCGCCGCTCGCAGCTGCTGCGCGAGCCCGCCCGCCGGCTGCGCCTCGCGCCCGCGCTGTGGCTCGTCCTGCTGTGCCTGCCGTGGGCCGCGCTGTCCACGCAGGCGCCGGACGCCGCCCACCTCGGCTTCGCGCTCTACTTCATCGCGCTGTGGGTGCTGCCGCCCAGGCTCGGCTCCGTCGTGACGATCTCGCTGGGAGTGCTGACCGCCGCCGGGCAGATCGCCCACTTCGGCTTCACGATCGGGGCCGTGCTCGGCCCGGTGGCGGCCTCGGTGCTCGCGGTCGGGGTCGTGCGCGGCTACCGGGCGCTGGCGGCCGAGTCGGACGAGCGGGCCCGGCTGCTCGAACGACTCGCCCGCGCGAACCGGCGCCTGGCCCGGGCCTCCGAGCAGCTGGCCGCCTCCGAGCGGGAGGCGGGCCGGCTGGCCGAACGCGCCCGGCTGGGCCGGGAGCTGCACGACACGATCGCCCAGAATCTGAGCAGCATCCGCTTGCTGCTGCACGCGGCCGAGGCCGCCGCAGACCACGAGGCGGGCATGCGCCACCTGCGGCTGGCGCGCGAGACGGCGGGGGCGGGCCTGGTGGAGATCCGGGCCGTCATCGACGATCTGACGCCCAGCTCGCTCGTCGGCGCCTCGCTGCGGACCGCGCTGGAACGCGCCTGCGAGCGGGGCGAGCGGGAGACCGGGGTGCCCTGCTCCCTCACGGTCGAGGGGCGGGCGCGCCGGCTGCCGATGCGGATCGAGGCGACGCTGCTGCGGGCCGGGCAGGAAGCGCTCGCGAACGCGCTGCGCCACGGCAGGCCGGGCTCGTGCCGCATGACGCTCAGCTTCGAGCCGGGCGCCGTGACCCTGGACGTGGTCGACGACGGTCGCGGCTTCGACCCGGAGGACGCCGACGGCGGCCACGGCCTGGCCGGCATGCGGGAGCGGGCCGCGGAGCTGGGCGGCTCGCTCGTCGTGCTCTCCCAGCCGCAGGACGGCACGATCGTGAGCGTGCGCGTCCCCCTGCAGGAGGGGGACGCGCACGCGCAAGAGGAACCGGAAGCACCGGGGCCGGCGGAGCCGGAGCCGGGAGCACCGGCGCCGGAACCGGAGGAACACGCACAACCGGAGGAGAGGAGCGGGACGCCATGACCCGAACGGGAGAGGAGCCGGGGGCGGCGAACCCGATCCGGGTGCTCATCGTGGACGACCACCCCGTCGTGCGCCAGGGGCTGCGGGCGGTGATCGGGGCCGAGGCGGACATGCGGGTGGTCGCCGACGTCGGCACGACCGCCGAGGCGGCCGAGCACCTGCCGGACGTCGACGTGGTCACGATGGACCTGCGCCTGCCGGGCGGCGCCGCCGAGCAGGGGGTGGCCGCGACCCGGCGCATCCGGGCGGCGCGCGACGCCCCGGCGGTGCTCGTGCTCACGAACTACGACAACGACGCGGACATCCTGGGCGCGATCGAGGCGGGCGCGGCCGGATACCTGCTCAAGGACGCTCCGCCGCAGGAGCTGCTGGCCGCGGTTCGGGCCGCGGCCGCCGGCCGCAACGTGCTCTCGCCGGGGGTCATGGCCCGGCTCATGCAGCGCATGCGCACCCCCGAGGTTCGCCTCTCGCCGCGCGAGCAGGAGGTGCTGGAGCTGCTCGCGCAGGGACTGAGCAACCAGGAGATCTGCGCGCGGCTCTTCCTGTCCCCCGCGACGGTCAAGAGCCACCTCGCGCACCTCTACGGCAAGCTCGAGGTGCCCAGCCGCACGGCGGCCGTCGCGCGGGCCCGGCAGCTCGGCCTGCTGCGCTGAGCGGACCGGCCCCGGCGTCGCCCGGCCCCGGCGGCTGCCGCGTCCGCGCAGGCGAGCGCGCAGCCGCTACCCTCGGACGGGCGACGCCGGACCGTCCCGGTCCCGGCGCGAGAACGACCCCGGACCCCGAAGGAGCGGCATTGCCCGGAGAGAACCTCACCCGCAGCGAGGCGCAGGAGCGCGCCCGGATCCTGCACGTCCACGACTACGACATCACCCTCGACGTGACCGGCGACGAGCGCCTCTTCCGCTCGACCACGCGCGTCCGCTTCGACGCCGAGGCCGGCGCGTCCACCTTCATCGACGCCCTCGCCGAGCGGGTGCACCGCATCGAGCTCAACGGGGTGGAGCTGGACCCGGCCGAGCACGCGGACGGCGCGCGCATCGCCCTGCCGGGACTGGCCGAGCGCAACGAGCTGCTCGTGGAGGCGGACATGCGCTACATGAACACGGGCGAGGGGCTGCACCGCTTCGTGGACCCGGCCGACGGCGAGGTGTACCTGTACTCGCAGTTCGAGGTCCCCGACGCCCGCCGCGTCTTCGCGGTCTTCGAGCAGCCCGATCTGAAGGCCGAGTTCGTCTTCCACGTCATCGCCCCCGGCCGCTGGCAGGTGCTCTCCAACCAGCCGAGCCCGCAGCCCGAGCCGCTCGACGAGACCCGTTCCCGCTGGGACTTCCCGGCCACCCCGCGCATCTCCAGCTACATCACCGCGATCGTCGCCGGCCCCTACGCGGCCGTGCGCGACAGCCTGCGCTCGATCGACGGCCGCGAGATCCCGCTGGGCGTCTTCTGCCGCGCCTCGCTGGCCGAGCACCTGGACGCCGAGGAGATCCTGCGCACCACCCGGCAGGGCTTCGAGTACTTCGAGCGCAACTTCCGGGGCCACCCCTACCCCTTCACGAAGTACGACCAGATCTTCGTGCCCGAGTACAACGCGGGCGCGATGGAGAACGCCGGCTGCGTCACCTTCACCGAGTCCTACATCTTCCGCGCCAAGGTGCCCGACGCCGTCCGCGAGCGCCGCGCGGTGACCATCCTGCACGAGCTGGCCCACATGTGGTTCGGGAACCTGGTCACCATGAGGTGGTGGGACGGGTTGTGGCTCAACGAGTCCTTCGCCGAGTTCATCTCCACCATCGCCTGCGCCGAGGCGACCGAGTGGAGCGAGGCATGGACCACCTTCAACGCCATGGACAAGAACTGGGCCTACCGGCAGGACCAGCTGCCCAGCACCCATCCGGTGGTCGCCGAGATCCGGGACCTGGAGGACGTGCAGGTCAATTTCGACGGCATCACCTACGCGAAGGGCGCCTCGGTCCTCAAGCAGCTGTTCTTCTGGGTCGGCCGAGAGCCCTTCTTCCGGGGCCTGGGCGCGTACTTCGACGCGCACGCCTGGGGCAACACGGAGCTGCGGAACCTGCTTCGCGAGCTGGAGACGACCAGCGGCAGGGACCTGGGCCGCTGGGCGGAGCTGTGGCTGCAGACCTCGGGCGTCAACACGCTGCGCCCCGCGATCGAGACGGACGCGGCCGGGCGCATCACCGCCTTCGCGATCGAGCAGAGCGCGCACCCGGACCACCCCGTCCTGCGCCCCCACCGGCTGGCGATCGGCCTGTACGAGCAGGACGCGGAGGGGACGATGAGGCGCATCGAGCGCCTGGAGCTGGACGTGGACGGCGAGCGCACCGAGGTGCCGGAGCTGATCGGCCGCAGGCGAGCGGCGATCGTGCTCCTGAACGACGACGACCTCGCCTACGCGAAGATCCGCCTGGACGAGCACTCGCTGCGGAACGCGATCGAGCACATCGCCGCGATCGGCTCGCCCATGGCCCGCTCGCTCGTGCTGGCCTCCGTCTGGGACGCCACCCGCGACGGGGAGGCGCCCGCCCGCGACTTCATCCGGCTGGCGCTGCGCGCGGTCGCCGTGGAGACCGAGTCCACGACCCGCCGCACCCTGCTGGGACAGATCGCGACCGCCGCCCTGCACTACACGGATCCGGCCGGGCGCGAGCAGAGCCTGCAGCGGACGGTGGACGAGCTGTGGTCCCTGGCCCTCGCCGCCGAGGCCGGCTCGGACGCCCAGTTCGCCTTCGTGCGCTCCTTCGCCGCGCTGGCCCGCACCCCCGGGCAGCTGGACGAGGTGGAGGCGCTGCTGGAGGGCGAGCGCACCCTGGCGGGCCTGGAGATCGACGCGGACCTGGGCTGGGAGCTGCTGGACGCCCTGGTGGCCGGCGGCCGACGGGGCGAAGCGGAGATCGACGCGCGGCTGGCGGCCGACAACACGGCCGACGGGCAGCGCTTCGCCGCCCGCGCCCGCGCGGCCCTGCCGAGCCCGGAGGGCAAGCTGCGGGCCTGGGAGCGGGTCGTGGTCGCCGACGACGCGCCGAACGCGATCGTGCGGGCCACCGCCGCTGGCTTCGGCCGCGCGAACGACCAGGAGCTGCTGCGGCCCTTCGTGGACCGCTACTTCGCGGCGCTGCAGGGGATCTGGGCCGAGCGGTCCTTCCACATCGCCGAGGAGCTCGTGGAGGGCTTCTACCCCTCCTGGCTGTCCACCGAGCAGACCCTTCAGGCCGCGAGCGCCTGGCTTGAGGCCCATCCCGAGGCGCCGGCCGCGCTGCGCCGCCTCGTGCTCGAGGGGCGCGCCGGCACCGAACGCTCCCTGCGCGCCCAGGAGCGCGACGCGCGGGCCTGAACGCGCCCCTCGGCCCGGGCCCCGGCGCCGCCGCGACACGCTCAGGCGGCGCCGGGGTCCGCGCCGGACCGCGTTCCTACAATCGTGCCGATATGAGCGAGCTCTGGGACACGGTCATGCGGGCGATCGCACCCTTCGAGGTGCCCATCTGGGTCGCCGTCTACATCGGGGCCGGGTTCCTGCTGCGCTTCATCCTGGTGCGCGTTATCGACCGCTCGGTGGAGGGCATCGTCAGCGGCGTCAAGCGTCGCCGAGGCGCCGACAGCACCCAGCAGCTGGTCATCGGCTCGCCCGTGCAGGCGGTCCGTACGGTGCAACGCACCCGCACGATCGGCTCGGTGCTGCGGAACATCGCCACGACCGCCATCCTCATCGTGGTCGTGCTGCTGGTCGTCAACCGGATCGACCCCAAGGTGCTGCCCTCCCTGACGATCCTGACCGCCGCGATGGGCGCGGGTCTCGGCTTCGGCGCGCAGCGCATCGTCGCCGATGTGCTCAACGGCCTGTTCATGGTGATCGAGGACCAGCTGGGCGTGGGGGACGATGTGGACATGGAGCTCGCCTCCGGGGTGGTGGAGCGGGTCGGCGTGCGCGTCACCCAGATCCGCGACGTCAAGGGCACCCTGTGGTTCGTGCGCAACGGCGAGGTGAAGCGGGTCGGCAACGAGTCCCAGGGCTGGAACCGGGCGATCCTGGACCTGGCCGTGCCCTACGAGCTGGACCGGCGCCGCGTCGAGCAGGTCCTGGTGGAGGCCGCCGAGTCCATGGCCCAGGACGTGGACTGGATCGGCTACTTCCTGGACCGGCCGCGCGTGTGGGGCATGCAGACGCTCTCGGCCGAGGCGGTCGTGCTGCGCCTGGCGGCGAAGGTGCGTCCGGGCACGGCGACCGAGGTGGAGCGGGAGCTGCGGGCCCGCATCCAGGACGCCTTCAAGCGGGCGGGGATCCGGCTTCCCGAGCTCAACACGATCGTGTTCAACGGCCCCAACGGCATCGCCCCGGCCCTGGACTGGCAGGACAAGCGCGCGCAGGCGGAGCGGGCGCGGGCCGAGCGACCCGCACCGGGCGAGCAGCGAACGGGCGGACGGCGAGAGGACACGCGATGAGCGCGCCGGGACGCGAACCGGCCGGCGCACGGCCGGGCGGGGGCCCAGGGCCGGGCGAGCGGCCCGCTCTGCTGGGCGGTTCCGCGGGCAGCCGCGGACCCGCCGGGGTGCACCTGCGCACGGGCGAGCACGGCGGAACGGTGCTGCCGACCCTCTACGACGAGGTCGGCGGGCAGGCCGCCTT
>JAUNLB010000052.1 GCA_030532485.1 Pseudoclavibacter sp. | reverse complement strand
GCATGGTGCTGGCGATCGCGGAGGAGGTCGAGGACCGCCTGCGGGAGCAGGCCGGGCAGCGAGCCCTGCGCCGCGAGGGGCTCGAGCAGGGACGCTGGGTCCTGCTGGACTTCGGCGAGCTGGTCGTCCACGTCTTCCACGACGAGGAGCGCCTGTACTACGGTCTGGAGCGGATCTGGCGGGACGCGCCCGAGATCGCGCTGGAGCCTGCGGGCGAGACGGCGGAACGGGCGGACGAGCCGCGGTGAACGACGAGCGGCGGCGGCCGGGGCGCCTGCTCCGGCTCGTCGCGCTCGGCATGGTCGCGGGGCTGCTGTCCGGCATGTTCGGCGTCGGCGGGGGGCTCCTCGTCGTCCCGGGCCTGATCTGGCTGATCGGGCTGGATGCGCGCCGAGCGGCCGGCACCTCGCTGCTGGCGGTGCTGCCGACCGCGCTCGTCGGCGTGCTCGCCTACGCCGGGCGCGGGCAGGTGGACGCGCAGCTCGCGCTCCTGCTGGGGGCCGGGGGCCTGCTGGGGGCGCCTGCGGGCAGTCGGCTGCTGCACCGGCTGCCGATCCGGGTCGTGCGCTTCGCCTTCCTGGGACTGCTCGCGGCCACGATCGTCTCGCTGCTCGTGGTCGTCCCCTCCCGCGAGGCGGTGCTGCACATCGATCCGCCCCTCGGGCTCGCCCTGCTCGCGCTCGGCCTCCTCGCCGGGGTGTGCTCGGGGCTGCTCGGCATCGGCGGCGGCGCGATCGTGGTGCCCGCGCTGACGCTCCTGTTCGGGACGAGCGATCTGCTCGCCAAGGGCTCCTCGCTGCTCATGATGATCGTCACGAGCCTGTCCGGCACGCTCTCGAACGCGCTGCGCCGCAACGTCGACGTCGTGGCCGCGCTCGCGGTGGGCCTTGCCGCCTGCGCGACGACCGGGGCGGGCGCGTGGCTGGCGGCCGCGCTGCCACCGCGCGGTGCGGGCGTCGCCTTCGCCGCCTTCCTGCTGCTGATCGGCCTGCGACTGCTGCGCGAGGCGCTGCGCGACGGGGGAGGGGAGCGCTGAGCGAGGCGGATCGGCTGCTGGCGTGTCGCGGATTTCGATTCCCGGGCGGAATGGGATAGAGTGAACGAGTTCCGAGCGATCGGAGCGATTCACGGGTCTGTGGCGCAGCTGGTAGCGCACCTGCATGGCATGCAGGGGGTCAGGGGTTCGAGTCCCCTCAGATCCACCATCCGCCCCGCCGATTCCGGCGGGGCGTTTTCGTCCTCTCCGGACCCTCCGGAACGGGGCTGCATCGGGACGGGGCCCGCTCAGGCGGGCGGCTGCGCCAGGAGCGAGGCGTCGTCTTGCTTGCGGCCCGGGCGGGTGCTCAGCCAGGCGTCGCCGACGCGCTGGAGTCGCACCCGGTCGGCGAGCCGTGCGCCGGCCGCCGAGGCCTCGGCGAGCAGTTCCGAGCCGGCGGGCGCGGCCGGGTCCAGCCACGGCGTCCACAGCTCGGGCGGAAGCATGAGGGGCATGCGCCCGTGGATCTCCCGCAGGGGCCCTGCCGCGGATCTGGTGACGATCGTGAAGGAGAACAGCCAGCGCGCCGGGTCGTCCCGTTCCCGCGAGGGGTCCCGCCACCACTCGGCGAGCCCCGCGAACGCGAACGGCGCCTCGTCGGCGGGGCGGACGCAGAAGGAGGGCCGTTCCGGCCCGGGGCCGCGTTCGAAGAAGCCGTCCGCGGGAACGAGGACCCGTCTGGACCGGAGGGCCGCGCGGTAGAGCCCGCTGCGCGGCAGCGACTCGATCCGCGCGTTGAACGGCTCCGGTCCCGCGCGCAGGGAGCGCCGGCCGCTCGGCACGAGCCCCCACCTGGCGCTCGCGATGCGCCTGCCCGGCCGGCGGGGCGATTCGGCGACGATCGCGGCCGGCTCGCTCGGGGCGATGTTGTAGGACGGGTCGGGTCCCCGCGCGTCCTCCGGCCGGACCCGGAAGACGGGGGCGAGCCGCGAGGCCTCCCGGACGAGCAGGAAACGGCCGCACATGCCGACCAGCATAGGCCCGGACACGCCGGAAGGCCCGAGGGGAGCTCCCCTCGGGCCTTCCGGCGTGTCCGGAGACGGTGAATCCATTCGAGTTCGCCCAGGAGCGGATAGCGCTCAGATCGCGCTTGGGACCGCGTGCCGCATTCGTGCGCGAACCGCGGGTGGAGGACTTGCCGACCGAACGGGCGGCGGAGACGTACTTCTCCAGACCGGCGCGGAGCAGACGCGCGTGGTCCGTCGAGAGATCGATCTCGTAGTCGGTTCCGTCGAGGGAGAAGACGACGGTCTCGCCTTCGCCTTCGAGGAGTTCGGTGCCGTCGATGTCGTCGACGAGCTGATAGACAACCTTGCGTGCCACGGGGACATCCTTTGATCGATGACGTGCTGCCGAGTGCGGAATCATCCGACTCGCTGAGGACAGCGTAGAGGAGAATCGAATCAATCGCCAATCCGTGCCAGGGTTTTTTGAGGAAGACCGCTCGGGCGGCTATGCCATGTCCTCCAATTCCCGCCCGCTCGTCTCGGGGACGAACTTCAGGACGAAGAGCCCGGAGGCCAGGGCGGCCAGGGTGTAGAAGCCGTAGGCGAACCACAGTCCGACGCTCGCCATGGCCGGGAAGGACGTGGAGATCGCGAAGTTCGCGAGCCACTGGGCGCCCGCCGCGATGCCGAGGGCCGTGCTGCGGATCTTGTTGTTGAAGATCTCTCCCAGCAGCACCCACACGGCCGGCCCCCAGGACATGCCGAAGAAGACCACGAAGGCGTTCGCGGCCAGCAGGGCGACGGGTCCGGTGGCCCCCGTCAGGACCGGTTCCCCGGCCTCGTTGAGCGGTGCCGTGCTGAACACCCAGGTCATGACGCCGAGTGCGAGGAACATCCCGAAGGAGCCGATCGTGAGCAGCCGACGGCGCCCGATCCGGTCGATCAGCAGGATCGCGACGACCGTCACCGCGATGTTCGTGATCGAGGTGATGACGGTCTGGGTGAGCGCGTCCTGCTCGGTGAATCCCACGGCGCGCCACAGTGTCGAGGAATAGTAGAAGATGACGTTGATCCCGACGAACTGTTGGAAGACCGAGAGGACGATGCCGATCCACACGATCGGCAGAAGCCTCGCCCGGCCCGGCACGAGCAGATCGCTCCAGCGGCTCTTGGTGTCCTGGGCGATCGTCCGGCGGATCTCGCCGATGCGGCCCTCGACGCCGCCGCGCAGGATGCCGAGCAGGACGCGCCTGGCCTCCTCCTCGCGGCCCAGGCGGACCAAGTGTCGGGGCGACTCGGGGATCGTGAAGGCGAGCAGGCCGTACAGCGCGGCGGGCACGAACTCGACCATGAACATCCAGCGCCAGGCGGACAGCCCGAACCACAGGGGCTCGGCGGAGCCGCCGGCGGCCGAGGCGATCGCGAAGTCGCTGAGCAGCGCCACGAAGATGCCGCAGACGATCGCGAGCTGCTGCAGCGAGCCGAGCCGGCCCCGCACGGCCGCCGGTGAGATTTCCGCGATGTAGGCGGGGGCGATGACCGAGGCCGCGCCGACCCCGATGCCGCCGATCACGCGCCAGAGGATCATGTCGGGCGGTCCGAAGGCGAGCGCCGAGCCGATGGAGGAAACGCTGAAGAAGACGGCCGCGCCGACCATGACCCGGACGCGCCCGAAGCGGTCCGAGAGCCGGCCGGCGAAGTAGGCGCCGACCATGCAGCCGAGCAGGGCGGAGGCGACCGTGAAGCCGGTGAGCTCGTCGCCCATGCCGAACTCGTTGCGCATGGCGTCGACCGCGCCGTTGATGACGGCCGTGTCGAAGCCGAAGAGGAAGCCGCCGAGCGCCGCGATGAGGGCGAGGTGGAGCACTCTGCCGAGATGGAAGCCCGCTGCTCCGGTCGACTCCCCGGCCGAGCCGCCGGTCGAGCCGTCGACAGCGCCGTGATCCCCGTGTGACATGTCCCGCTCCTTCGCGTTCGAGGTTCCGCCAATCCTCGCACGGCTCCGGGCCGGGGTCGAGGGGTGCTTCGGGAACCTCCCCGCGGCAGGCCGCGGAACACGCGAGGGGCGGGCTCCGCATCCCGAGCTGGGGCTCAGGGTTCAGTGCATATGCTCGTTTTCTAGTCGGCGGGGCGATCTCGACGCGATCGTCGGCCGCCGCCCAGAGAGAGGAAGTGAATGACTATCATCGATACGCTGCTGGAGAACAACCGTCGCTACGCCGTGAGCTATGTGGGCGATCTGCCGCTCCAGCCCTCCAAGCACCTGGCGGTCGTGGCCTGCATGGATTCCCGGCTGGACGTTTTCGAGATGCTCGGCCTCGGCCTGGGCGAGGCTCATATCATTCGCAATGCCGGCGGCGTCATCACCGACGACATGATCCGGTCGCTGACGATCTCGCAGCGCAAGCTCGGCACCCGCGAGGTGGTGCTGGTTCACCACACGAATTGCGGGCTCAACACCTTCACCGACGATGAATTCGACGATCTCCTGGTGCAGGAGACGGGCGCCAGGCCGCAGTGGAAGACCGAGTCGTTCCGTGACGTGGACGCGAGCGTGCGCGAGTCGATCCGGCGCATCGTGAACAATCCCTTCGTGCCGCACGTCGACGCCGTGCGGGGATTCGTCTTCGACGTGCATTCCGGGCTCCTGCGCGAAGTGGCCCCCGCCGGCCTGGGCTGAACCGGCCCGTCCGGCCCGTGCGGCGCGCCCGGTCCGGGCGCCTCCCCGGATCTCGCCCCGGCCTCGCGTAGAGTGCTCGGGCGTGAGGGGAGCGATGCCCGGCCTCCGGCGCGGGGGCGGACGGGGACGGGGAACAACCGCACGCAGGCGGCTGGCGCGCGCCCTGCTGGCGGCGGGCGTCGGCTTCCTGCGGCGGGCCCGGGTGCGGGCGCTGTTCCGGGAGTCCGCCTGGCGCCGGGCGCGTCTGCGCGGCATCGGCCCGGTGCGTCTGGCGGCGGGGATCGAGCTCGACGTCGCCTACGCCTTCTGGCTGCAGCTGCGCACGCGGCTGCTGGCGGAGCCGCCGGACGAGGCCTTCCTGCCCGGTCGGCCGGGGCTGCCGGCGATCGTGCCCGTGCCCGGCATCTACGAGCGCTGGGACTGCCTGCTGCCCCTGCTGCGGCGGCTCAACCGGGAGGGTTTCCCGGTCCGTCCCGTCCGCTCGCTCGGCCGCATGCGGGAACCGGTCGGCGTGCTCGCGGCGCGTCTCGCGCGGGAGGTGGAGCGTCTGCCGGAGGAGGAGGCGGTGCTCCTGTGTCACAGCAAGGGCGGACTCGTCGGCCGGGCGGCCATGCTCGCCGCTCGCGAACCGGAGCGGATCCGCCGGGTGATCGCCCTGGCGACGCCGTTCCGGGGCTCGACCGCGGCGCTGCTCGTGCGGCACGCGCCGGAGCTGCGGGCCCTGTGGCCGGCCAGCCGCCAGACGGTGCGGCTGGCGGCCCCCACCCCCTTCGACGACCGCATGCTCTCGATCGTGCCCCGGGTCGACCAGGCGATCGCCCGGCGCAACGACCTGCCCGGGATCCGGGAGATCCGCCTGCCGCTCATCGGCCACCACCTCGTCATGCGCGATCCGCGCGTGCTGCTGTGCATCGTGGCCGAGCTGGCCGAGACCTTCGGCACCCGGCCGCCCTCGCGGGAGATGCGCCGGGCGGCCGGGCGCCCGGCGGACCGGTTGGGGGCGCTGCTGCGCGGCCCGGTCCCCGGCTCGCGCGGCCTCCGTTCCCTCAGGCTCCGTACTTACAGGCTCCGCTCGCGGGGCTTCCGTCCGCGCAGGCCTCGTCCCTCCGGCCCCCCTCGCCGTCTGCGTCGGCTGCCGGCAGCTTGACGGGCCCCGTCTCCTCCATGTCCCGGCGCATGCTGCGGTGCACGAGCCGCTTGCCGAGCCAGACGCAGGCGAGGAACAGGAGGATGATCGCCGCGAAGAGCGCGCCGGCCGAGTGCAGGGAGTCGGACAGCTGCTCGTAGCCGAGTGCGGCGCTCGCCGAGACCGAGGTGTACGCGCTCGCCCACAGCAGGCAGGCGGGGGCGGTCCACTTCAGGAAGCGCACGTAGGAGAAGCGGCTCATGCCCACCGTCAGCGGCACCAGCGAGTGCAGCACGGGCAGGAAGCGGGAGGCGAAGATCGCCGCGCCGCCGCGCCGGTCCAGCAGCCGCTCGGCGGCCCGCCAGCGCTCCGGACCGATCCAGCGTCCCGGCCGGGAGGCGCGGATGCGGGGGCCGAACAGGCGGCCCAGCCAGAAGCCGAAGGACTCGCCGGCCAGCGAACCGAGCAGCACCGCGACGATCATGCCGAGCCACTGCCCGGGGCCGCGGACGCCGGAGGCGGCGACCAGCACGATCGAGTCGCCGGGCACCAGCAGCCCCACCAGGATGCTCGTCTCCAGCATGATGGCCGCCCCCGCGGCGAGGGTGCGCAGGAGCGGGTCCATGTCCCGCACGAAGGAGAGGAGCTGGTCGAGCAGACCGGTCATGCGGGGCGACGGGCCGGGGAGGGCTGGACGATCAGGACTCCTGCACCTCCTCCCGCCCGGGCTCGGACCAGCGGGTGTGGAAGACGCCGGGCCGGTCGCTGCGGCCGTAGCCGTGGGCGCCGAAGAAGTCGCGCTGCCCCTGCACCAGCGCGGCGGGCAGCCGATCGGCCGCCAGCGCGTCGTAGTAGGCGAGGGAGGCGGAGAACGCCGGGGCCGGCACGCCGGACAGCGCGGCGGCGGCGACGATCCGGCGCCACGAGCCCGCCCCCTCCGCGACGGCTCGGGCGAAGAACGGGTCGGCGATGAGCGCGGCCAGCTGCGGATCGCGCTCGTAGGCCTCGGCGATGCGGTTCAGGAAACGGGCCCGGATGATGCAGCCGGCCCGCCAGATGCGGGCGATCGCGGCCGGGTCCAGCCGCCAGCCGTATTCGCGCCCGCCGGCCAGGATCGCGTCGAAGCCCTGGGAGTAGGCGACGACCTTGGAGGCGTAGAGCGCCCGGCGCACGTCCTCGACGAAGTCCTCGCCGGCCTCGACCGGCTCGGGCCGCTCGGCGATCGTTGCCCCGACGGCCCGCCGCTGCTCGCGCTGTGCGGACACGCCGCGCGCGAAGACGGCCTCGGCGATCCCCGAGACCGGCACGCCGAGCCGCAGCGCCTCCTGCACGGTCCAGGCCCCGGTGCCCTTCTGGCCGGCCGCGTCCTCGACGACGTCCACGAACGGCAGACCCGTGGCCGGATCCCGGTGGCGGAGCACCTCGGCGGTGATCTCGATCAGATACGACTCCAGCTCGCCGCGGTTCCACTCCTCGAACACCTCGGCGATGCGCTCCGGCGGCAGCCCGCCCACGCGGCGCAGCAGATCGTACGCCTCGGCGATCAGCTGCATATCTGCGTACTCGATGCCGTTGTGCACCATCTTGACGTAGTGGCCGGCGCCGTCCTCGCCGATGTGGGCGACGCAGGCGGCGCCGTCCTCGGGCGCCCGGGCGGCGATGGACTCGAAGATCGGCCCGAGCGTGCGGTAGGACTCGGCCGAACCGCCGGGCATGATGCTCGGACCGTGCAGGGCGCCCTCCTCGCCGCCGGAGATCCCGGTCCCCACGAAGTGGATCCCCGTCTCGCGCAGCGCGGCCTCGCGCCGCCGGGTGTCGGTGAACAGCGCATTGCCGCCGTCCACGATGATGTCCCCCGGCTCGAAGACTTCGCTCAACTGCTCGATCACCGCGTCGGTCGCGGCCCCCGCCTGCACCATCACGATCGCGGTCCGGGGCCGCTGCAGCAGAGCGGCGAACTGCTCCAGCGACTCGGCGGGCAGGAAGCCGGCCTCCGGATGCGCCTCGACCAGGGTCCGCGTCCGGCCGGGGGAGCGGTTGTAGACCGCGACGGTGTTGCCCTTGCGACTCGCGAGGTTGCGGGCCAGATTCGCGCCCATCACCGCCAGGCCCACGACGCCGATGTTGGCGCCCCCGGCCTGCTCGGGGCCGGTGGCGGGCTCGGAGCCCGCGGTCTGGCCGGGGCCGGTGCTGGGATTCTTCTGAGGGCTGGTGGGCATGCGCTGCTGAGACCTTTCGCTCGGCACGCGGCGCCGGTCGGCCGCGCGTCCTTTACCGTATCCGCTGTTCGCTTGACGTGAGCCGTCCACCGCTCGGACGCGCCGTGCTGTCGGAACCGGATCGTTCGGGGGACGGGCATGAACGCTCCGCCGCTCGGGCGCGCGCCCATGCACTGCCGTTACGCTCGGGTCCGTCCGCGGCTTCGGCCGCGGTGCAAGCGGCTCCGGCGTCTCGGACCGGAGCCCCGGTGGACAGGGAGGCGCGAGCCATGCGCGACGAGACGACCAGGCCGTACGACTTCGGCGCGTCCGGGGCGGACGGGATCCCGACCGCCGAGATCGAGCTGCCCCGGAGCCCGGCCGCCCCGGCGCAGACGCCCCCGCCCGCCGCGGAGACGGTCCGCCTGCCCGCCGCGCAGGAGGAGGCGACGATCGCGCTGCCGTCCGCCGGACCCGCTGCGCCCGCTCCGGCGCCCCGCACCTCCGTCGCGCCGACTCCGGCGCCGCCTCCGCCGCCGGTCCAGCACCTCCCGCAGACGCCGGTCCTGCCGGGGCCGCCCCCCGTCGCCGGATCGGTCCCCCCGCCGGCGCCCCGGTCGGCGGACCCCGGCATGTTCCGGCGCGTCCTGTCGTCGCTGCTCGCGCTGCCCCTGCACGCTGCGGCCGTCGGCCTCACCGGCTTCGCGCTCGCCCTCGCGATGGCCTCGATCCTGCTTCCGGACGGCGTCGAGTTCGCCCTCGGCGACGCGCTCGTCTCGCTCGACGGCTCGCTCGGCCTGACCGCCGGGGTGCTCGTGGCCGCTGCCGCGCTCGCCTTCCTGCTGGCCGCCGCCACGGCCCGCGTCTCGGCCGCGGGCCCGGCGCTGGCCGGCCTGCTCGGGATGCTCTTCGGGATCGTCGCGCTCGTGTGGCCGGGTCTGCTGAGCGGGTGGATCGAGCGGGCGACGGGACTGCCGGACGTGCTCCTGGAGCTGTTCGCCTCCTTCACGGAGCTCGTGAACGCGGTCGTGGGGGTCGTCGCGCTCTCCTCCGGGGCGACGCTGCTGGGCGCGGCCCTCGCCGCGCGCGGCACGAGGCGGGCCGGCTGGCGGCGGGGGGCAGGCGGCTCCAGGTCCCGAGCGCTCGTGTAGCATGGTCGGCTGAACTTCGGCGAGGGGCCGGTTTCCGCGGCACGCGGGACGAGTCGCCCGTGATCGACGCGGTGGACGTGCTCGCACGTCTCCTCACGCTCCCGGCGTTCGAGTTGAGACCGATGACGCGAGCACAGCTCGCCAGAGAGGAATCCCAGATGGCAGACATCGAGAAGCTGTCCGCCGAGCTGCGCACGCAGTTCGGGAAGGGCGCGGCGCGCCGCATCCGCGCGGCCGACAAGGTCCCCGCCGTGCTGTACGGGCACGGCACCGAGCCGCGGCACCTGACCCTGCCCGGCCACGACACCATGCTGCTCATCCGCAAGGCCAACGCGATCGTGGACCTGGCCATCGAGGGCGGGGACAAGGAGCTCGTGCTGGTCAAGGACGTGCAGCGCGATCCGGTGCGCCGCGTCATCGAGCACGTGGACCTGGTCATCGTGCGCCGCAACGAGCGGGTCGAGGTGGAGGTGCCCGTGCACCTGCTCGGCGAGCCCGAGCCCGGCATGATCGCCATGCAGGACACGACCCAGCTGCTCGTGTCGGCCCCGGCCATCAGCATCCCCGAGGCCCTCGAGCTGGACGTCGAGGGCCTGGCCGAGGGCACCGTGCTGCACGCCACCGACGTGCCGATGCCCGAGGGCGTCGAGCTGGTGGACGCCGAGACCGAGATCATCGTCGTCTCCATCACCCCGCCGCGCATCAGCGGCGGCCTGGACGCCGACCAGCCGGAGGCCGAGGCCGAGGCGGTCGCCGTGGAGGCCGAGGCGGCGGGCGAGGACGAGGAGTAGCCCGAGCATCCGTACGCGGCGGGGCGGTCCGGTCCATCCGGACCGCCCCGCCGTATTCGTGCGGGGGGCCGAACGGCGAGGCATCGGCCGAGCGGACAGGCCGTTCACCGCACCGCCGGGGAGGGAAGGGAGCGTGTCACCGGGCAGACATATGATGGGGCGAGGCCGAGCTCGTTCGGCCGTCCTCGACCGTCGCCCGGGGAAGGAGAGGCCGTCGTGGTTCGCGCACCCATCAATGGAGCGACGTTGACGTGGGCGCGTTCCGTCATGCACCTGGACCCCCAGGAAGTGGCTCGTGCGGCCGACATCCCCCGGGAGCGCGTGCTCGCGTTCGAGTCCGAGGAGGAAAACCCGACGCTCAAGCAGCTGGAGAAGATCGCGAAGAGGCTGGACCGTACGACGACCTTCTTCTTCACCGATCCTCCGGAGTCTCCGGACGTTCCCGAAGCTCCCGACTTCAGGGGGCGCGGCGCAGGCCCTTTGCCGCCCCTCCTGGTCCGGGAGATGCGTCGCGCCGAACAGCACCGGGACGCTCTCCTGGATCTCCAGGGACCCCCTGGTCGAACGGCCCGGATCGAGCCGATAACCTGGGAGACGCACCGTAGGCGTGCAAGCGAGTTGCGTATGCAGTTGGGGGTTCGCGAGGAATTCATGTCTACTGAAATCGATCGGAGCCGGGTGCTGGATTTCTGGCGAGGACGTCTTGAGCAGCACGGCTATCTGGTGTTTCAGACCACGAAGATTCCGCTCAAGGATTTTCGAGGCCTGTCCATCCACCACGACTCTCTGCCGGTCGTCGTCTTGAACGGCTCCGACTCCAATAGCGGGAAAGTGTTCACACTGTTCCACGAAGTAGCGCACCTGGCCAATCGGACGAGCGGCCTCTGCAGTTTGGTCGACGGAGTCGACGAGGAGGCCGTCGCAAACGCCTTTGCGGCCTGTTTCCTGATGCCCGAAGAGCAGGTGACGGCGCTCCTCCACGTGATCGATGGAACCCCCGAAGAGCTGGCGGCCGAGGTGGCGGAGCGGTTCAAGGTCAGCCGCTTGGCCGCAGGAGTCCGGCTCCGCACTCTCGGTGTGATCGACGAGGACGGGCTAGCGGCCGTCCGGGTGCAGAGCGACTCGATCTGGGAGAAACATCGAAAAGAGCAGAAGAAGAAAGGGGGAGGGCCGCCCTTCTGGCGGGTCCGCTACCGGGATCTGGGCAGTGCGTACATCGGGGCGGTCGCGCGGGCCGTCGAAGATGCCCGGGTGGACTGGATGGATGCGAGCTACCTTCTCGATGCCCGGATCCCCACTGTGAGGCAGATGTTCGACGAGTACTATCGACTCGAGGGGGGGTGGCCGGTGAAATACACCCTCGACTCCAATATCCTGATCAATATGGAGCGGCTGTATCCGCGAGACATCTTCCCCTCGCTCTGGGGCTCTATTGAACATCTGGTTGAACGGGGAGGCGCTTGCATTTGCGAGCCTGTTCTTCGTGAGCTGAAACGCGGGGACGACTGTCTGCACGCCTGGGCGAAGGGTCTTCCGGGATTCCTGTGCTCGACGCGACAGGAGGAAGTGCAGACGGTGGTGGAGATCACTCGGGCGCACCCCGAGTGGGTCAGCGAGGGTCGGAACGAAGCCGATCCCTGGGTCGTCGCACGCGGTCGTCAGGAGGGTCGTGTCGTGGTCACGGAAGAGAATATGAAGGGTCCCAATACCGCGGACCGGAATCAGAAGATTCCGAACATCGCCCGGGAGTACGGGGTGGAGACGGTGAAGTTCTTCGGCTTTGTGAAGGCCCAGGGCTGGAGGTTCTGACCGTTCGCTCCTCGCCCCGGCGGGCGGGAAGCGTGAGGCCGGGCGGGCGCGACGGGCCTGATCCGGCTCGGGCGCAGGGGGCGCCGGGTGGAGAATGGTGTCCATGACATCGAGCTGGCTCATCGCGGGACTCGGCAACCCCGGCGAACGCTACGCGGGCAATCGGCACAACGTGGGCCAGATGGTGGTCGACGAGCTGGCGGCCCGGGCGGGGGCGCCGTTCCGGCGCCACCCCAGGGCGGGGGCCCGGGTCGCCGAGGGCAGGCTCGGACCCGGCGGGCCGCGGATCGTGCTCGCCAAGTCGAACGGCTACATGAACGCCTCCGGCGGCCCGGTCTCGCAACTGCTGCGGTACTACGGGATCGAAGCGGAGCGGCTCGTGGTCGTGCACGACGAACTGGACATCCCCTTCGACACGGTGCGGCTCAAGCGCGGCGGCGGCCACGGCGGCCACAACGGCCTGCGCGACATCTCCGCCGTGATCGGCCCGGACTATCTGCGCGTGCGCGTCGGCATCGGCCGTCCGCCCGGCCGCCAGCAGGCTGCGGACTTCGTGCTGCGCGACTTCGCCGGCCCCGAACGGCAGGCGCTGCCGATCCTCGTGCAGGACGCCGCGGACGCGGTCGAGCTGATCCTGGCCGAGGGACTGACGGCGGCACAGCAGCGCGTCCACGGGGCCGGCGCATGAGGGCGGTGGTCACCCGGGTCTCCAGCGCTGCGGTCGAGGTCGACGGCGGCACCGTCGCCCGGATCGGCCCGGGGCTGCTCGTGCTCGCCGGGGTCACGCACACGGACGGTCCCGCCGACGCGGCCCGCATCGCCCGCAAGATCTGGGGCCTGCGCATCCTGGCGGGCGAACGCTCCGCCTCGGACGAGTCGGCACCGATCCTCGTGGTCAGCCAGTTCACCCTCTACGGGGACGCGCGCCGCGGCCGTCGACCCTCCTGGTCCGCGGCGAGCGGGCGGGCTCACGCCGAGCCGCTCGTGGACGAGCTGGTCGCCCGTCTGCGCGAGGCCGGGGCCGAGGTGTCCACGGGCGTGTTCGGCGCGAACATGCGCGTCGCGAGCGTCAACGAGGGACCGGTCACGATCCTGCTGGACTCCGCCGAACTCGCATGAGCGGCCCGGAGCGGGCGCAGCGGCTCGCGCTGCGCAGCTTCCGGCAGCTGCTGGCGAACACGGTCGCGGCCAACGTCACGGCGGGCTCCCTGTGGTTCGCGCTCGTCTTCTGGGTCTACCTGGAGACGCGCTCGGTGCTCGCGGCCTCCCTGCTGGGCGGCGGCTACATGCTGGCGAGCGCGGTCGCGGGCGTGCCGTTCGGGCTGCTGGTGGACCGGGCGGCGAAGCGTGCGGTCCTGCTGGGCTCGAGCGCAGCGACCCCGGCCGCGTTCCTGCTGGTCGGGGCGCTCTCCCTGGCTTCGGGGGAGGTGCGTTCTGCCGAGCCGGGGGATACGAGACTCTGGATCTTCGTGTTGCTGGTCCTGCTCGGGGCCATCGCCGAGCAGTTGCGGAACATCGCCCTGCCCGCGCTCGTGACCCTGCTCGTGCCTGCGGAGGGGCGGGACCGGGCAAACGGCGCGGTCGGCACCGTCCAGGGCGTGGTCTTCCTCGTGACCAGCGCGGTCTCGGGAGTCGCGATCGGGTTCGCGGGCATGGGCGCGACCCTGCTGTTCGTCCCCATCCCAGGCGACCGGCCGGCGCGGCGGGCGCCCCGCTCCGGGCAGCCGCGAGGAGCGGGGTGCCGTCCACGGTCCGCTCGGTGCCGGGGCTGTCCGCGATGATCTGTTCTCGGCGTTCAACAATCTGATCGGCGGCGTCTTCGTGGCGCTCATGGACCCCTACGGGCTCACGCTCTTCCCGGTCGAGCTCTGGGGACTGGTGATGGGAGCCACGAGCGCGGGCTTCATCGTGGGCGGCCTGCTCGTGACGCGCTTCGGTCTCGGCCGCGCCCCGGTGCGCGTCGTGCTGCTCGCGAATCTGGGGAGCGCATGCACGGGCCTGGGCTTCACGCTGCGCGAGCTGGGATGGCTGTTCGCGCTCGGCCTGCTCTTCTACTGCTGCCTGGTCCCGTATACGGAGGCGGCCGAGCAGACGGTCGTCCAGCGACTCGTCCCCTACGAGCGGCAGGGGCGGGTGTTCGGCCTGGCGACGAGCGTCGAGTCGGCGGCCGCTCCGTTGACGGCCTTCCTCGTCGGCCCGCTGGCGGAGTTCTGACTGCTCCCCTTCGCCGCCTCCGAGCGGGGCGCCGCACTGCTGGAACCGCTGCTCGGCAGCGGCCGGGCGCGGGGCATCGCGCTCGTCTTCACGATTGCGAGCGCGATCATGCTCGCGGCGGTGCTCCTCGCCTTCGTCTCGACGCCCTACCGTCGGCTCGCGCGCGCCTACGCCTTTTTCCTTCCTCTCGGACGCCTGTTGTTCCGAATATCGCTCCAGATAAATATAAAGTTCTGATTTGCAAACGCTCGGACTCGGTTTTCGTCTCGGGTGTCGTGGGTGGCGGGTAAGATTTACCGGGGCCAAGCCTGTCCCTTTTCGTTTTCCGTCTCTGGGGTTGCCCCGACGGTCCTCTCGGGACGCGTCTCGCCTGTCGTTTCGGGCGAGTCTGCACGTCGGGCACTCAGGAAGCACCCAGCAGAAAATCCTCTTTCGGGCTTGTGGTGTCGTACCGTTCGGGATATGCTGGTGGTGTCCTTTCGGGGGTATCGGGGAAGCATAGGCTCCCGGAGGGTCGGGAAGACGAGAAGTCGACTGGACGATGCGTGTCCGGTGCTTCTCGAAGTGATGTGTTTCACGTGTGTTGGGGATCGGGGTGATCGGTTGTGGCGGCAACGAAGCGGGCGCGTTGCTCGCGGTGCGCGGCCGGCGCCCCAGAGGTGGGGGCGGCGTCTCCGGCTGAGACGTTGGCGGAGGCGTCTCGGTGGTTGGCGGGGTTGTTGGGTCCGGAGTTGACGGCGTTGTTGGATGCCCCGGCTGCCGGTCCGGAGCGGGATGTGCCGCTGTGGCGGGCGGAGGCGGTGGCGTCGGTGTTCGCGCGGAATCGGGATCGGCTGGCGTTGCTGTATGCGCTCGCGCAGCGGGCCAGTGCCGCCTATACGGCCCTCCTGGCGGGCGTATTCGAGCAGGCCGAAGCCCACGTGCCGGACCAGGACCTGGAGGACGCAGGCAAGGAACTGACCCGGGAGACGACGCTGCTGTTCGGGCTGACGCCGAAGCGGACCGAGGTCCTTCTGGATGTCGGGCTGACCCGGACGCGGTTTCCGAGGCTGCACGAGGCCCACACCCGCGGGCTCCTGGAGGCCCGGCATGTGGAGGGGTTCCTGCGCGGTGTGGGCGGGGTCGCGCTCTC
>JAUNLB010000051.1:2073-15101 GCA_030532485.1 Pseudoclavibacter sp. | reverse complement strand
ACCAAGCTGAGCCACACCCCGTCGGCTGAGGCCGGGAGCGAGTATACCGCCTCCGGCTCCCCGCCCCGCCGAGCCCCGGGATGCGCTAAGCTGCTCGGGTCCGCGCAACGGCGCGGACCACGGGGATGTAGCTCAATGGTAGAGCCTCAGTCTTCCAAACTGATGACGCGGGTTCGATTCCCGTCATCCCCTCCGAATCCCCGAGCCGGATCCGGCAGGCGCACGACCCCGTCCGGCCGGCTTCTCCGTCTGCCTGCTTCCCGAGCCGGGTCCGCCGGTGTGACTCCTGGGACGGGATGCACGAGGTCCCCTGCCTGCCTCCCCCGTCCGGGTCGGCCTGTCGCGCCGTGCCTGCCGGGCGGACGGAGCCTGCTTCCCCCGTCTGCGTCGGCCTGTTTCTCTGCTCGTCGCGTTCCCTCTGCCCGTCGGCTATCCTGCCCGTCGGCTGTCCGCCCTGTCCTGCCGGCCGCCGTGACGACGCGGAGACGAAGCGAGCGGCCCGCGAGAATCAACTCTCGCGGGCCGCTCTGCGCGCTCGTGGCGGAGCGCTCGTGGGGCGGGGTTCCGTCCCGATCAGCCGCGACGCGTCAGGAGTCGGCGGCCGGTCATCGCGGCGGCGCCGCTTGCGGCGAGCAGCAGGCCGAGGCCGGCGGGACCGAAGGCGTCCGCGGGACCCGTCGTGGCCAGCTGGCCGCCCTCCTCGCGCGCGCCGGTGCCCGTGCCGGGCTCGGTGCTCGGCGCGGGCTGGCCGCCCTGCTGGCCCTCGGCGACGACCTCGAAGGTGAAGGTCGCCTCGACGCCGTCCTGCTGGTACAGGCGGACCGAGTAGCTGCCGACGGGGAGCTGTGCCGTGTACTCCAGGGAGCCGGCGACGGCGCCGGTGTCGTCGACCGTCCAGTCCTCGCCCTCGGCGGTCAGCACCTGGCCGTCGGGGAAGGTGACGTCGGCCTCGACGGTGGCGCCGGGCGTGAAGCCGGTCGCGTAGAACTCGACGTGCTCGTTCGGCAGGTAGCTGGGCTTGACCGCCGAGGCGGCGGGGCCCTGCGGCGCGGGGGCCTCGGCGCTCTGCACCGTGATCTCGAAGCCGGCGGTGGCGCCGCCCTCCTGCGTGAAGGTGACGGTGTAACGGCCCACGGGCAGTCCGCCGCCCTCGATGCCGAGGTCGCCGTGGTAGCCGCCCTGGTCGTCGGTGGTGTGGCCTTCCGCGGGCGGCTGGACCGGGTGGGCCACGCCGTCCTCGCCGGTGACGGTGGCCGTGAAGGCCGTGTTGGGCGCGAAGCCGGCGAGCATGAACTCGACCCGCTCGTCCGGGGTGTAGCTCGGCTTGCTCGGCGTCGCGCTCGGACCCTGCTGCTCCTGGTCGGCGGGCTGGGGCGCGGCGGGCTCGGTGCCCGGAGTGCTGGGGGATTCGGTCGGGGTAGCGGTGGCAGCGGGGCTCTCGGCCGTGTCGTCGGCGAACGCGGAGGCGCTGAGCGCGAACGATCCGGTGACGACGCCGAAGGCGAGGGCTGCTGCGGAGGTACGACGAACGAATGAACTCATGTCATCCATCCTGGGCGATATCTCGGGCGTTGTCCAGGGTTCTCGCAGCTTTCATCCTTCGGGAGGATGAGGAGCTGAGGCTGATTCCCGAGCTGCTCCGGGGTGCCCGAGGATCCCCTTCCGCACGACGAGGCGGCCGCCGTCCTCTCCCGGACGGGGCACGCACGAACGGCGGGCGTCGGTCGGCTCAGGGGCGGGCGCACGCGCGCCGCGCGGCGAGGAGGGCGCCGCCGCCCGAGGCGAGCAGGAGGCCCGCGAGGATCGGCCCGGCGGGATCGGCCGGCCCGGTGGCGGCCAGGGCGTCGGGGCGCTGTGCGGCCGCGGAGGGGGAGGGGGCGGCGGTCGCCGACGGCGCGGCCGCGCTGCCGGCCACCCGGAAGGCGAAGCTCGCCTCGGGGCCGGAGTCCTGGAAGACGCGCACCGAGTAGTCGCCGACCGGCAGGGCGCCCGTGTAGCTGAGCTTGCCGGCGTAGGAGCCGTTCTGGTCGGCGCCGGAGCCGTCGCCCTCGGCCGTCATGGAGCTGCCGTCGGGGAAGGTCACGGTCGCGTTGATGGCGCCGCCGGGCATGAAGTGCTGGGCGAGGTAGGTGATCTCCTCGTTCGGCAGGAAGGTCGGCTTCGTGGCGGCGGCGCTCGGCTGTGCCGCGGGCTGCGGGCCCGGCGCGTCGGGGGCGATGACCGTGACCGTGAGGCTGGCCGTGGCGCCGTCGGGCTGCCGGACGTCCAGGCGGTAGTCGCCCGGGGCCTGCTCGCCGGGCAGCCGGAGTCGTCCGGAGTAGGCGCCGTCGGCGTCGGCGGCGAGCACCGGCTCGAAGGACGCGGTCACCTCGGTCTCGGCGCCGTCCGGCCCGTTCAGGCTCGCGCTCAGGGACGCGCCCGGCGCGAAGCCGCTCAAGTCGACCGGCAGCTCCTGCAGCCCGGCGACCTCCTCGGCCCCGGTCGCGGCCGTCGGGGTCGCGGGCCCGCCGGTCTCGCTCGGCTCCGCGGGCTGGCTCGGCTCCGCGGGTTCGGCGGGCGCGGTCGCCGAGGTGCCGATCATCTCGGGGGGCTCGTCCGCGGTCGCGGGCGATGCGACGCCGCAGACGCCGGCCAGGACGCCGAAGGCGATCGTGGCGGCACCGACGCGACGGGTGAACGAGCTCATGCCCTCCATGATCCCCGTTCTGTCAGCCAAAGTCCAGCTTGGGCCGAGCCTCCCGGCCCGGCCGGCGGCCACGGTCGAGATGCGGGGGCCTCCACGGTGCGGATCCGGGGGTTTCCCCCAGTGACGGGGATCGACGCGAGGCGATAGCTTCGGCGGCATGAACCACGACGACTTCGCCTCCCAGACCGGCACGAGCGCCCCCGACTCCCCCCGGAGCGCACCCGGCGGGCCCGGTCCCTCCGTCCCCGGAGGCGGCGGATTCGCTCCCGGACCGGGCCCGCAGGGCGCCTGGCGAGCGCCCGGTCCCGCGGCTCCCCACCAGCCCGCGGTCTATCCCGCCCCCTCGGACCAGAACGCCCGGGCCGCGTCCGTACTGTCCGTCATCGCGGTGGTCGCGGGCGCCGTCTCGGTTCTTCCCCTGAACTTCCTGCTCGTCCCCTCGATGACGGCGATCGTCTGCTCGATCCTCGCGCTCGTGATGGGCGGCCGCGTCGCGCCCTCGGGGCGCCCGGCCGGCTTCGGGACGGCCGTCACGGGTCTCGTGCTGGGCTGCATCGGATTCGGTCTGAGCTTCCTCTTCAAAGCCGGGCTCTTCTGAGCTCGAGCGGTCGGCTGAACCCGGCGGCCGACGCCGCAGGGACGCACCCGTCGGCACGCGGAGCCGGTTCGTGCGCCCTGCGGCGCTTCCTCCGGAGGACGGACGCACCCGTCGGCACGCGGAGCCCCGGTGCGGCGGGCGTCCGCGGGTGCCGCCCCGCTCGCGCGGCGCGCAGGCCGGACAGGCCAGGAGCCCTCCTCGAGCCGGGATTCGCCCGCTCGCGCGCGCAGCGCGTAGACTTCCTTGCGTTTGCGTGCGGCCCGCCGGGCCGGACGCCCGGACACCGGCGCAGCCACCACGCACTTCCAGGAGAGATCACCACGTGAAGACCTCGGTCGAACAGAGCACCCCCACGCACGTCACGCTGACCATCCGCGTCGAACCGGCCGATCTCAAGCCCCGGCTGGACGAGGCCTACCGCATGATCGGCGGTCAGATCCAGGTGCCGGGATTCCGCAAGGGCAAGGTCCCGGCCGCGATCATCGATCAGCGCATCGGCCGCGCCGCGGTCCTCGAGCAGGCGGTCTCGGACGGCCTGGACGGCTGGTACAACCAGGCGGTCGAGGAGTCCGGGATCAAGCCCATCGGCCGTCCCCGCGCGGACGTGGCGGCCATGCCCGATCCGGCCGACCTCTCCGGCGACGTCGTGCTGAACGTCGAGGTCGATGTGCGCCCCGAGTTCGAACTGCCCGACTACCGGGGCATGCGCCTGGAGGTCGCGAGCGTGCAGATCTCGGAGGAGGACGTGGACGCCGAGATGGACGCGCTGCGCGGCCGCTTCGGCACGCTCGTCACGGTCGACCGGCCGGTCCGGGACGGCGACTTCGTGACCCTCGACCTGGTCGCCGAGGTCGACGGCGAGCGGGTGGACGAGGCCAAGGGCATCTCCTACGAGGTCGGGTCCGGTCAGCTGCTGGACGGCATCGACGAGGCGCTGGACACCCTCACCGCGGGAGAGGAGACCACCTTCGCGTCCACGCTGCTGGGCGGCGAGCACGAGGGCGCGGACGCCCAGATCACGGTCACGGTCGGGGCGGTCAAGGAACGCGAGCTCCCGGAGGTGGACGAGGACTTCGTGCAGTCCGCCTCCGAGTTCGACACGGTCGAGGAGCTCCGCGAGGACCTGCGGGCCCAGGCGGCCAAGCGGAAGCGCTTCGAGCAGGTGGACGAGGCCCGCGACCAGATCGTCGACCGGCTGCTGGAGCAGGTCGAGATCCCCCTGCCGGAGCGGCTGATCGAGGACGAGGTCGCCCGCCACCTGGAGCAGGAGGGGCTGGCGGCCGACGACGAGCACGCCGCGGAGGTGCGCCCCGAGGTCGAGCGCAGCTTCCGCCAGCAGATGCTCATGGACGAGATCATCAGGGCCGAGGACGTGCAGGTCGAGCAGGACGAGCTCACCCAGTTCCTCATCCAGTCGGCGCAGCAGTACGGGATGAACCCGCAGGAGTTCGTCAACGTCCTGCAGGAGAACGGCCAGTTCATGGGCATGGTCGGCCAGCTCGCCCGCTCCAAGGCCCTGCTGTACGTGCTGGACGCGGCCGAGGTGGTCGACGCCGACGGCGAGCCGGTCGACGTCTCCGAGTTCACCTCCACCGTCGAGCGCGACCGCGAGAAGCGCGCGCAGGCCCGGGCCGGCTCGGTGCCCACCGAGGACCTCGTCGAGGACTCCGCCTCGGACGAGCCGGCCGAGGCGCCCGCGGCCGAGTAGCCGGCGCCCCGCGGCGGCCCCGGACGCACCGCGCGTCCGGGGCCGCCGCGTGCGGGGGCGGCGCTCGCGGCGCACGTAGCGCTCACGGCGAACAGGGCCCCGGCGGCCGCGTCCCCTCGGGTACGTTCTTCAGGATCCCCAATGGACGGAATGGAGCGACGGTGGCCGAAATCACCCTGCCGAACAGCGTCTTCGACAAGCTGCTGAAAGACCGCATCATCTGGCTCGGCTCGGAGGTGCGCGACGAGAACGCGAACGAGATCTGCGCCAAGATCCTCCTGCTGGCGGCGGAGGACCCCGAGCGCGACATCTACCTCTACATCAACTCGCCCGGCGGCTCCATCACGGCGGGCATGGCCATCTACGACACGATGCAGTTCGTGCCCAACGACATCGTGACCGTCGGCATCGGCATGGCCGCCTCCATGGGCCAGCTGCTGCTCACCTCGGGGGCGCCGGGCAAGCGCTACATCACCCCGAACGCGCGCGTGCTGCTGCACCAGCCGCACGGCGGCTTCGGCGGCACCGCGAGCGACATCCAGACCCAGGCGCAGCTCATCCTGTCCATGAAGGAGCGCCTGGCCCAGATCACGGCCGAGCGCACGGGCAAGTCGGTCGAGCAGATCAACGAGGACGGCGACCGGGACCGCTGGTTCACGGCCGAGGAGGCGCTCGAGTACGGCTTCGTGGACCACATCCGGGCCTCGGCCACCGACGTCGTCGGCGGCGGCGGCACGGGCGACAAGTGACGAACAGAACGAGGCGGTACCCGAATTGAAGCAGATCCCCGATTTCCAGTCGCGCTACATCCTGCCCTCCTTCGAGGAGCGCACGGCGTACGGCTACAAGCGTCAGGACCCCTACGCCAAGCTCTTCGAGGACCGCATCGTGTTCCTCGGCGTGCAGGTGGACGACGCCTCCGCGGACGACATCATGGCCCAGCTGCTCGTGCTGGAGTCGCAGGATCCAGACCGCGACATCACCATGTACATCAACTCGCCCGGCGGCTCCTTCACGGCCATGACCGCGATCTACGACACCATGCAGTACATCCGCCCGCAGGTGCAGACCGTGTGCCTGGGGCAGGCGGCCTCGGCCGCGGCGGTGCTGCTGGCGGCCGGCGAGCCCGGCAAGCGTCTGGCCCTGCCGAACGCGCGGGTGCTCATCCACCAGCCGGCGACGGGCGACGCCGGCCACGGGCAGGCCTCGGACATCGAGATCCAGGCCAAGGAGGTGCTGCGGATGCGCACCTGGCTGGAGGAGGCGCTCGGCCGGCACTCCAAGCGCACCGCGGAGGAGGTCAACAAGGACATCGAGCGGGACAAGATCCTCTCCGCCCAGGAGGCGCTCGAGTACGGCCTGATCGACCAGGTGCTCTCCAGCCGGAAGGGTGCCCAGCCCGTCATCGTCGACTGAGCCCGCTGCCCGCGACGCCCCCTCCGCTTCGGCGGCGGGGGCGTCGCGCGTATCCGACGCGCCGGACCGAGCGACCGGCCGTGAACGGTTGTCGGAGTGAATCAAGCGTCTTCGAGTCGATGAATGAGGCTCGTGTGAATGCGACGCGCCGGGAAACCGCGTGATCGGACCCCTCCGGCCCGGCGCGTGCCGCGCGATCGTCGCCGGGCCGCGTTAGGCTGGGGGTCCGACCGACGGGAGGGACGTCCTATGGCACGCATCGGCGAATCGGGCGATCTGCTCAAATGCTCGTTCTGCAGCAAGAGCCAGAAGCAGGTCAAGCAGCTCATCGCCGGGCCCGGGGTGTACATCTGCGACGAGTGCGTCGAGCTGTGCAACGAGATCATCGAGGAGCGCATGGCCGAGGCCCGCGACGACTCGGTGGCCGATTTCGAACTCCCCAAGCCACGAGAGATCTTCGCATTCCTGGAGGAGTACGTCATCGGCCAGGAGGAGGCCAAGAAGGCGCTCGCGGTCGCGGTCTACAACCACTACAAGCGGGTGCGGGCGCTCGGTCAGATCACCTCGGCCGAGGAGCGCTCCGACGAGGTCGAGATCGCCAAGAGCAACATCATGCTCATCGGCCCGACCGGCTGCGGCAAGACCTATCTGGCCCAGTCCCTCGCCAAGCGGCTGAACGTCCCCTTCGCGGTCGCGGACGCGACGGCCCTCACCGAGGCGGGCTACGTCGGCGAGGACGTCGAGAACATCCTGCTGAAGCTGCTGCAGGCCGCCGACTACGACGTCGAGCGGGCTCAGACCGGCATCATCTACATCGACGAGGTCGACAAGATCGCGCGCAAGGCCGAGAACCCCTCCATCACGCGCGACGTCTCCGGCGAGGGCGTCCAGCAGGCCCTGCTGAAGATCCTGGAGGGGACCGTCGCCTCGGTGCCGCCGCAGGGCGGCCGCAAGCACCCCCAACAGGAGTTCATCCAGATCGACACGACGAACGTGCTGTTCATCGTCGCCGGCGCCTTCGCGGGGCTGGAGGAGATCATCTCCCAGCGGGCGGGCAAGAAGGGCATCGGCTTCGGCTCCCCCCTGCACTCCAAGCACGACGAGCGGGACGTCTTCCGGGAGGTCCTGCCCGAGGACCTGCACAAGTTCGGGCTGATCCCCGAGTTCATCGGTCGCCTGCCGGTCATCACCACCGTCTCGCCCCTGGACCGGGAGGCGCTCGTGGACATCCTGACCACGCCCAGGAACGCGCTCGTCAAGCAGTACCAGAAGATGTTCGAGCTGGACGGGGTCGCGCTCGAGTTCGACGAGGGGGCGCTGGAGGAGATCGCGGATCTGGCGGTCAAGCGGCAGACCGGCGCCCGGGGGCTGCGCGCGATCCTGGAGGAGATCCTCGGGCCGGTCATGTTCGAGGTGCCGAGCGACGATGCGGCCGATCGGGTGGTCATCACCCGCGACGTGGTGCTCAAGAACGCGGCGCCCACGATCCTGCCGCGCAGGCAGCTGCGTAAGGAGAAGGCCGGCTGAGTCGGGACACGGGAGGGGTCATGCAGGAGCGTGCGCAGACGGGTCGCTCGGACGTGAGCGACGTCGGCGAGGCGATCGACCGCGCCGCGGAGGGGGCGGCGGACGCCGCGCGGGCGGCCCACCGGCATCCGGCGCTGCGCATCGCCGCCCGCGCCGGCTTCGTGGCGGCCGGGATCTCCCAGTCCCTCGTCGGGGCCATCGCCATCGCCACGGCGCTGGGCGCTCGGGGGGACGCGCAGGCCGACCAGTCCGGCGCCTTCCGGGTGGTGGACGCCCTGCCCGGCGGGCGGATCCTGCTGATCCTCGCGGTCGCGGCCTTCGCGGCGCTCGCCCTGTGGTACCTCGTGGACGCCTGGCTGCAGCCGGCGGGCGGGGAGGCGAAGGAGCGCTGGGCGGATCGCCTCAAGGGGATCGGTCGGGCCGGGCTGTACGCCATGCTCGGCGTCGTCGTCCTGGGCGTGGTCACGGGGACGAGCGGGGACTCGGAGCAGACCGCCGACGACGCCTCCTCGAGTCTCATCGGCAGCGGCTGGGGCGGGGCGCTGCTCGTGGCCGCGGGTATCGCCGTGATCGGCGCCGGCTGCTTCATCGCCTGGCGGGGCCTGTCCCGGAGCTTCCGGGAGGAACTGGCGCTCGACGAGCTGGGCCGGGCCAGGGGCCCGGTGGAGGCGCTGGGCCTGCTCGGTCATCTGGCCAAGGGCATCGCGATCGCGGTGATCGGCGTGCTCCTCGTCCTGGCGGTCGTCCTGCGGGACCCGGAGCAGGCGTCCGGCATGGACGGGGCCCTGCAGTCCGTGCTGACCGTCCCCTTCGGGCCGTGGCTGCTGATCGCGCTCGGCGCGGGGCTCGTGCTGGCGGGACTCTACGAGATCGTGCGCGCCCGCTACGGCCGGCTGGACTGAGACGGGAGCGGGGCCCGCTGCGGCGCCTCGTCGAGGCGCGAGGCTCCCACCGGGTCCGCCGTTGGGCGGGCGGCGCCGGAATTGACGGCCGCAGCGCTGTGCCTCCTGCTCGCGTCCCTCGCCGCGCGCACGGCCGTGGGGACGGAAGGCGTTCCCGCGGGCTCGGCGATCCCGCGGTCCTCGGGTGGCTGCGGACGGCGGGCGTCCTCTTCACGGGCGTCTTCCTCGGCGAACGTCTCCTGCGGGACGGGGAGGCCCCGATCGGGGTCCCCGAGGGGTTCGCCGTCGCGTGGTTCCTGGTCGTCGGGCTCGGTTCGGCGCTCCTGGGCCTTGCAGCGCTGGTGTTCGCCCTGCGCGCCGAGCGCATGGCGGACGGGGATCTGCAGCCCCTGCCGGGCCGGGCGGCGCTGCAGCGGGCGGGGACCGTCGGCGGCGGGGCGGCGACGGCCCTTCGTGAGCTCGACGCTGCCCGCCGCGCTAGCGGGCACGTCGCTCCGGGAGGCGCCCGGCACCGGGCCGCTGCTGCCGGTCCTGGGCGCTGGTGTCGCGATCGCGCTGACCGTGTGCGCCGCAGCCGCACTGCAGCGGGCGGGGATCGCGCTGCGGACCGCTCGGGCGGGCGCCGCCTGAGCCTCCGCGAGGGACGGGGGAGCGCAGCGAACGGCTCGTGCGCACACCGGCGCCGACTGCTAGATTGCCCGTGCGCCGCGGGGCCGCCGCGGCCGTGAGGGGGACGCGGCGCCGTGTCCCAGGGAGGACGCCCATGACCCCACCGGTCCCCGTGCCGGGACAGTTCCGCCGCGGCACCGTGCTGCGGGCCGCCGGTCTCATCCTCATCGGCTCGGCCGGCATCCAGATCTCCTCGGCCCTGTCCGCGACGCTCTTCGCCGCGCACGGCCCCTTCGCGGTCAGCTCGCTGCGCATGGTCATCGCAGCGCTCGTCCTGCTCGCCGTCTTCCGTCCCTCGCTCCGTGGCCGCGGCCGCGCCGAGTGGACCGGCATCGTGGTCTACGGGGCCGCGATGGCCGCCATGAACCTCTGCCTCTACGCGGCGATCGACCGGATCCCGCTGGGCATCGCGGTCACGCTGGACTTCCTCGGCCCCTGCGCCGTCGCCCTGCTCGCCTCGCACCGGATCCGGGAGGGGCTGTGCGCGGTGCTCTCGCTCGCGGGCGTCGCGCTCATGTCGATCGGGCCGTGGGGCTACTTCGACGCGCTCGGCTATCTGGCGGGGCTCGGCGCCGCCGCCGCCTTCGGCCTGTACACGGTCTGCGCGCACCGGGTGGGCACGCAGAGCGAGGGGCTGGGCGGTCTGGCGCTGTCGGTGGCGGCGGCGGCGCTCTTCTCGCTGCCCTTCGGGGCAGGCCGCGTCGCCCAGGTGCCCCCGGCGGATTGGGGCCTGCTGGCCGTCTCCGCGCTCGTGGGCGTGGTCGTCCCCTACTCGGTGGACACGATCGCCGGCCGCATCACCTCGCCGCGCATCATCGGCACGCTCTTCGCGATCGACCCGGCCATGGGCACGCTCGTCGGCTTCCTCATGCTCGGGCAGCAGATCACGCCGCTGAGCCTTTTGGGCGTGCTGGTGGTGGCCGCGGGCGGCGCGCTGCTCGTGTGGAGCTCCGGCGGCGGCGCGGCCGATCAGAGCGATGCGGACGGAGCCGAGGACGCCGACAGCGCCGCGAGCCGCCGGGCTGCTTCCCGCAGCACCTCCTCCCGCTTACAGAAGGCGAAGCGGAGCCAGGAGCCGTAGCGTTCGGCCCCCTCGCCGCCCCGCGCGCACAGCGCGGCGAGGGGGACGGCGGCCACGCCGATCCGCTCGGGCATCGCGCGGCACAGCGCCGCGGCGTCCCGGACGCCCAGGGGCCGGGCGTCGGCGCAGACGAAGTAGCCGGCCTGCGGCCGCACGACGTCCAGGCCCGCCTGCTCCAGCGCCTGACAGAGCAGATCCCGCCGGGCCCGCATGCGTTCCCGACGGGCCGCGAGCACCTCGTCCGGCAGTCGCAGCCCCGTCGCGATCGCGTGCTGGAAGGGCGTGCCGTTGGCGAAGCTGAGGTACTGCTTGACCGCCAGGACCGCGGTCGCGAGTTCGGCCGGCGCCGTGAGCCAGCCGATCTTCCACCCCGTCGTCGAGAAGGTCTTGCCGCCCGAGGAGACGGTGATCGTGCGCTCCCGGGCGCCGGGCAGGGCGGCGATCGGCAGGTGCGCGCCCTCGTAGACGAGCTCCTCGTAGACCTCGTCGCTGAGGATGATCGCGTCGTGCTCGGCGGCCAGCTCGACGAGCAGTCCGCCGAGCTCGCGATCGAGCACCATGCCGCTCGGATTGTGCGGGGTGTTCACGACGACCATGCGCGTGGCCGGGCCGAATGCGGCCCGCACGTCCTGCGGATCGAGGCGGAAGCCGCCCGAGACCGGCTCCCGGCGCAGCGGCACGGTGCGCAGCCTCGCACCGGTGCGGCCGGCGAGCGCCGCGTAGGCGTCGTAGTACGGCTCGACCGTCACGACCTCGTCGCCGGGCTCCAGGAAGGCGAGCATGGCCGCGGCGATCCCCTCGCTCGCCCCCGCGGTCGCGAGCACCTCGCGCTCCGGATCCGGCCGGACGCCGAAGCGGCGCAGCCGGTGGTCGGCGACCGCCGCCCGCAGCTCCGGGAGTCCGCGAGCGGGCGCGTACTGGTTGCGGCCGGCGCGGATCGCGGCAACGGCCGCCTCGAGCACCTCGGCGGGGCCGTCCTCGTCGGGGAATCCCTGCCCCAGATTGACGGCGCCGGCACGGTCGGCCAGCTCGGTCGTCTCGGCGAAGACGGTCGGCGCGGGCGTCCCGTCCGGGCCGAGCAGCCCCGCGCCACGGGCCGTCGCCCGCCAGGGTCCGGATGCGTCCATGCCTCCATTCTGGCGTTTCCGCTCCCGGGCCGGAACGGGCGGGCCCGCCGCCTCCCGGAGGCGGCGGCCCCGATGCCGGCCGGAGCCGGGCTATTCGGCGCCGGTCTCGCCGCCCGGCCGGGCGCCGAGCTGGTCCTCCAGCGCGAGCAGGCCCACGCCGTCGTCGCCGATGAGCTTGACTCGGGCGATGATCTCGCTGACCGAGGCCTCCTCCTCCAGCTGCTCGTCGACGAACCAGCTCAGCAGCGGCAGCGAGTCGATGTCGCCCTCCTGCTGGGCGGTCCGGTACAGCTCGCGGATCGCCTCGGAGACCTTCTCCTCGTGCGCGAGGGAGGCCTCGAAGGCGGCCAGCACGGTGGTCGCCGGCGCGTGCTCGATCTCCAACGTGCCGATGCGCGGGTGACCGCCACGGTCGAGCATGTGGTCGATGAACTTGTTCGCGTGGACCATCTCCTCGTCCGCCTGGGCGCGGAACCAGGAGGCGATGCCCGGCAGGTCGAGGGCGTCCATGTCGATGGACAGCTGGCGATAGACCAGGGAGGCGGTGATCTCCAGGCGCACCTGGGTGTTGAAGGCGGTTGCGAGGGAGTCGGAGAGCTTCATGTGCGCATGCTACCGGGCCGGCCCGCCCGGCTCCTGCGGGATCGCGGGCAGCGAACCCGCGGGGTCATCCGTGCCGCCCCCGCTCGTGCTCGATGTGCCGCTGCAGCAGGCGCTCGTCGTTCGCGTAGGCGTAGTAGCCGCCGATGAGCAGGCCGCCGCCGACGAAGTTGCCGAGCAGGACGAGAGCGATGCAGCCCAGGGCGCGCAGCGGGTCCAGACCGTGCTGGAAGCCGACCATCAGGAAGAGCACGGTGTCGGCCACGGAGTGCTCGAGGGAGAGGAGGGCGAAGAGGAAGACCGAGGTCACCATGGCGAGCGACTTCGTGATGTCGTCCTTGATGTAGCCGTTGTACACGAGCAGCATCGCGAGGTTGATCAGCAGATTGCACAGCACCGCCCGGACGAAGAGGTCGCCGGCCGCGGCCGGCGAGTCCAGATAGGCGAGCTTGTAGTCGACGGCGGCGCGCATCTGCTCGCCGGTCGGCCCCGCCGTCAGGGTGCTCAGGCGCAGCACGGCCGCGACGAGGGCTCCGCCGAGCGCGTTGCCCAGCAGGCACACCGCGAGGATCCGCAGGCCGCCCGGGATCGAGATGCGCCGGTGGTAGACGCCGATCACGGTCACCATCATGTTCGAGGTGAGCAGCTCGGATCGGGTGTAGTAGATGAACACGAGCGCCCAGCCGAAGACGAAGGCGCCCAGGATGCGGCCGG
>JAUNLB010000051.1:0-2063 GCA_030532485.1 Pseudoclavibacter sp. | reverse complement strand
GAAGACGGCCACGAGCCGGAAGCTCGCCAGGTAGAAGAGGCTCGCGATGACGCCGGCCATGACCGCGCGCTGGAGGTAGACCCGCGTCCACCTGCCGCTCATCTGCTGCTTGCTCTCGAGCAGGTCGAGGATCGTGGAGATGAACTGCCGGCCCGGGAAGATGCGATCCAGATCGGGTTGGGCTCCGCTCTCCTGCTGATTCATGGACACAAGCCTACGGATGTCGTCCAAACGGCGCATGAGTCGGAAGGGTCCGGGTGGCGAGTCCTCCCGATGGTTCCGGGGCGGTGCCGTATGTTGTGAAAAGATATGTATGCGGCTGAAGTAGTCTTTCGTGTCTCATGTGATTTGACGACACCTCAACTGTATGTATGCTGTATATTTACTGACTGTTTCGCAGTATTTTTCCTGGATTGGAAATGAGGGACTGGAGCGATATGCGCAGGCTTCACACGCTCGCCGCAGGCCTCGTCGCCGCGGCCGTCCTGGCGACCGGACTGACCGAGGGGGCGCCTCCCGCTGCGGCGGCCACATCCGCCTCCTACGAGCCGCTGGTCGCCGCCGGCTACGCCGCCCGCACCCCGCAGGGTCTGACGGTGGACGGGGCCAGGGTCGCCGCCGACGCCGCGGCCCTCCCGATCGTCGACTCCTCCGTGCTCGGCTACGACCGGCGCCTGTTCCCCCACTGGAGCGATCTGGACGGCGACCGCTGCCGCACCCGCGAGGAGATCCTGGCCCGGGACATGAGCGGCATCGTGCTGGCGGCCAACGGCTGCTCGGTCCAGTCCGGCACGCTCCAGGACGCCTACACGGGACAGACGATCTCCTATCGGCGAGGCGCCTCGACCTCCTCGGCGGTGCACATCGACCACATCGTCGCCCTGTCCTCGGCCTGGACCGGCGGCGCGCACGGCTGGGACCCGGCCACCCGGGAGCGCTTCGCGAACGACCCGGCGAATCTGCTGGCGGTCGAGGGCCGGGCCAATCAGGCCAAGAGCGACCGGGGCCCCTCCGAGTGGCTGCCGGCCAACACGGCCTTCCTCTGCGTCTTCGTCGCCAGCTACACGAACGTGCTCCGCTCCTACGGACTGGCCGTGACCGCCGCCGATCGGGACGCGCTCGTCCGCGAGGCCTCGAAGCCCGAGTGCGCCGCGGGCGTCGTGCAGCGGGTGCCCATGGGCGGCGGGCAGCCGCCCGCCGAGGATCCGGCCGAGCCCGGCGAGCCCTCCCCGACGACCGAGCCCTCCGCCCCCGGCGCCGCGCCGGGCGAGGAGGCCTTGCCCGAACGCATCGCGGGCCCCGACCGCTTCGCGACCGCGGCGGCCGTGGCCGCCCGCTTCCCGGCCGGCGGCACGATCGTCGTGGCGACGGGGGAGAACTACGCCGACGCCCTGGCCGCGGGTCCCGTCGCCGGCAGGCTGGCCGCGCCGATCCTGCTCGTCCGCCGCGAGGCGGTGCCGGACGTCGTCCGGGAGGCGGTGGCCGCCGCCGCCCCCGCCCGCATCCTGATCGTCGGCAGCGTCGCCGCGGTGGGCGCCGAGGTCGAACGGACCCTGGGCGAGATCGCCCCGGCCGCGAGCGTGGAACGCTTCGGCGGCGCCGACCGGCACGAGACGGCCGCGCTGCTGGCCGGGGCCTTCTTCCCCGAAGCGCCGGGGGCCCTGATCGCCACCGGCTGGGACTTCCCCGACGCGCTCAGCGCGAGCGCCGCCGGGGCCGCCCGGGGCCTGCCCGTGCTGCTCGGCAGCGCCTCGGAGCTGACCCGGCCCACCCGCACCGCCCTGGAGGGGATCGGCGGCCTGCGCGAGGTGCACCTGGTCGGCGGCCCGAACGTGCTGGCCCCGGATGCGGCGGCCGAGCTGGCCGGCGCCCCCGTCGCGGTGGAGCGGCTGAGCGGTGCGGACCGTTTCGCCACCGCCGCCGCGCTCGTCGACCGCTTCTTCCCGGAGGCGAGCGGGGGCCTGGTGGTGCGGGCCGACAACTGGCCGGACGCGCTGGTCGCCGCGCCGCTGGCCGCCCGGACCGGGCGGCCCCTCCTGCTCTCGCTGGCCGAGTGCACCGGC
>JAUNLB010000050.1 GCA_030532485.1 Pseudoclavibacter sp. | reverse complement strand
GCGAAACAGTCGGCGCAGCCGAGCCAGCCCGTCGGCCGGATCGGTCGGGTGCTGCCCCCCGTGCAGGCCCCCCTCGGCCCCGCGGTGCAGCCGGAGGCGGCGCGCCCCCGGGGCGCCGCGGAGGGGTCGGAGGACGGGCGGGGACCGGACACGCGGGCCCTGCCCGTCGTCGCCTCCCCCGCCGATCTGAGCCCCTCCGACGCCGCCGCGGACGCGATCGGCCTGCTGCGCTCCTGGCGGGCCGAGGCCGAGCGGGCCGCCTACGAGCTCGCCCGGGCGCAGGTGCAGCTGCGCACCGAGCGGGCGCGGGACCGGCTGGATCCCGCCGGCGATCTGCGCCGCGCGCTCGCCGACCCGGGCGGGGCCGAGTTCCTGCGGGACCTGCTCGAGGAGGTGATCCGGCCCGAGGACTCGATCGTGGCGGGCAACGGCCTGGCCGATCTGCAGCACCGGGTGCCGTCCACGATCTCCTGGCACGCCCGCAGGGCCTTCGGGCTCGGCGTCTACGCGGGCCCCGGTCTGCCGTGGGTGGCGGTGCCGGTCATGCGGCGCATGGCCAGGGCATTCTTCGGCGACGAGCTCGTGCTCGACGCGCCGGGTCCGCTGCGCCTGGCGCTGGACGAGTGCACGGCCGGCTCCGCGATCGCCCGCCTGCGGCTGCTCGGCGACCCGGTGCTGGGCGAACGCGCCGCGCAGGAGCGGCTGCGGCGCATGCACGAGCTGGTCTGCGACCCGGAGATCCCCGAGCTCGAGTTCGAGCTGGCCGATGTGGAGCCCTCCCCGGACCTGTGGGACTTCGAGGGGACCGTGGAGCGCATCGCGAGCAGGCTCGCACCCCTCTACCTCGCCGCGACCGCCGGGAACGGCACCCTGCTCATGCTGCGGGCCACGAGCGAGCGGGACCTGGAGCTGAGCGTCGAGGTGTTCATGCGGCTGCTCGACGAGCCGGCGCTGCAGAACCTCGTAGCGGGCATCGCCCTGCCCGCGCAGTTCCCCGAGACGACGGGGCTGCTGCGCCGCATCAGCGGCTGGGCGCACATGCGCCGGGAGGACCTGGGCGCCCCCGTCGTGGTGGCGGTGACCCGCGCCGGCAGCATCGCCCGCGAACGGGTGGACGCCGTCATGCACGGCTGGCAGCTGGCGAGCTTCGCCGAGGAGCGCGACGTGGACGCGAACGTCGTGCGCCTGCTGGACCAGGCGCTGGCCCCCGAGCACGCGGGCGCCATCCGGGTCGAGCTGGACGCCGACTTCGCCCGCGAAGCGGCCTTCGCGATCGCCCTCGGCCGGGGCCGGCGGATGCCCCGCCCCGTGCGCCTCGTGCTGCCGCGCAGCGCCCCCGCCCCGGAGGCCGAGCGGCTGCTGGCCGCCGGCGCGAGCGTCGTGCGCCGCATCCCCCTGCTGCCGGACCGGGAGCGCGGATCCATGCGGCCGGCCGTGCCCTTCCTCCTGGGCCGCGTGGACGCGGAGGCGGCCGCGGTCGCCGCCCGGGAGATGTCCGAGGCGATGCTCACGGGACGCGAGACCGTGCATCCCGAGGACGACCGGCTGCTGGACGCGATCGGCCGGATGCCGCAGCTGCCCGGCGGCCACAACCGCGCCCAGGAGCGGGTGGACGCCGACGACGCGGCCACCGTGACGGCCAGCATCCCGCTGGAGCTGTTCCCCGAGGGGCTCTTCGCGGACGAGCCGGAGCCCGAGCCGGAACCGCTCGACCGCAGGCCGGACCGGCCGCGCATCCCGCAGCTGCCCGACTCCGCCCGCGGCGAGGACGAGTTCCTGCCGCCCGGGGCCGCCGACGCCCAGGCCGAGGCCGCCATGACGGCCGAGGAGCGCGGCCGCAGCGCCCTCGGCGACGCCGAGATCGCCGAGACCGGGCCGAGCGCGCGGCTCACCGAGATCGTGCTGGGGCTGCGGCGCGGCCGCATCCTGCGCAACACCTTCCGCAACGCGCCGCCCACCGACCCCGCTCTGCCCGCCAACCGCGACTGGGCGGCCCGCATCCGCAGGCGCGTGGCCCGCAGCGAGCTCGGCGCGGCCGAGGCGGCCGGCATGCAGCTGCGCGACGAGTCGCGCCTGGACGAAGTGCTGGACGCCGCGGTCCGCGCCGCGGGCCCGTGGGGCGAGAAGCCCGGCTGGGAACGGGCCGCCTCGCTCGTCCGGCTCGCCAAGGCGATCGAGGCGAACCGGGCCCGGCTCGTCGAGGTCGCCATGAGCGAGGCCGGCCTGTCCCTGGCGACCGCGGACGCCGATGTGAGCCGCGCCGTGGACCTCGCCAACTACGCCGCCCACCTGGCCAGGCAGCTGGACCGGATGCAGGGCGCCCGCTTCCGGCCGTACCGGCTCACGCTCGCGGTGCCCGGCCCGATGCCGCCGGTCTCCGGGGCCCTCGAGCAGCTGATGGAGGCGCTCGCGGCCGGCTCCGCGGTGGTCGTGAAGGGGCCGCCGACCGCGATGCGCTCGGCCGCCGTCGCGATCGGCGTGGTGTGGGAGTCGGGCATCGACCCCGAGCTCGTGCAGCTGGTCTTCGCCGACGAGCGGCGCATCGGCGACGAGCGGCTCGGGCGGCGGCTGATCGTCGACGACCGGGTCCAGCGGGTGCTCGCGAGCTGCTCCTGGGAGCAGGCCCGGGAGTTCTTGCGATGGCGGCCGGATCTGCCGCTCATCGCCTCCACGGGAGGCAAGAACGCGATCGTCGTCACCCCCTCGGCGGACCCGGACCGGGCGGTCCGGGACATCGTGCGCAGCGCCTTCGGCTCGGCCGGGCAGGCGCCCGGGCACATCGGCTCGGTCGTCCTGGTCGGCTCGCTCGCCCGCCGGGGGCGCTTCCTGGAGCAGCTGGCCGATGCGGTCACCTCCATCCGGGTCGGCTACCCGGCCGACCCGGCCGCCGAGATGGGCCCCCTGATCGCGCCCGCCGACTCGACGCTGCGGGTCGGGATGACCGCGCTGGGCGAGGGGGAGAGCTGGCTGGTCGAGCCGCGGCAGCTGGACGACACCGGCCGGCTGTGGTCGCCGGGGGTGCGCCTGGGGGTGCGTCCGGGCAGCTACGCGCACGTGACCGAGTTCGCCGGGCCCGTGCTGGGCGTCATGCACGCGCCCACGCTCGCCGCCGCGATCGAGATGCAGAACGCGACCCCCTACGGCGACGCCGCCGGGCTGCAGTCCCGCGACCGGGCCGAGATCGCCGACTGGGTGCAGGGCGTCGAGGCCGGCTCGATGTTCGTGAACCGGGACACGGTGGGCGGGCGCGTGCAGCGGCACCCGGACGGCGGCTGGCGGCGCTCGGCCGTCGGCACGCTCGCCAAGACGGGCGGGCCGAACGCGCTCATGGCGCTCGGCTCCTGGCGCCCCGACCCCGGGGAGCAGTCGGCCACGCTGCACCTGCGCGGACTGGACGGCAAGGCGGTGGCCCTCATCGAGGCGGCCGGGCCCTCGCTCGACTACGACGCCTTCGACCGGGTGCGGCAGTTCGCGCTGAGCGCCCAGATCGTCTGGAACGAGGAGTTCGGCGAGGCGAGCGACGCGACCGGGCTCGCCTTCGAGCGGAACCTGTTCCGCTACCGCCCCGCGGCCGTGACGGTGCGACTGGCGGAGGGCGGGGCGCTGGCCGATCTGGTGCGGGTGCTGGTCGGCGCGCGCATCGTGCGGGCCGTGCCGGAGGTGTCCTGCGCCCAGCCGCTGCCGCCGGCCATCGCCCAGGCGCTGGAGCGCTTGGAGTTCCCGCTGCGCATCGAGGACGACGTCTCCTTCTCCGAGCGGATCGCCGCCCAGCGCCTGGGCTCGCTGCGCATCCGCCTGATCGGCGGGGACCGCAGGGCGGTGTGCGCGGCGCTCGGGGGCGATGCGGACATGTCGCTGTGGTCGGATCCGGTCACCCCGGCGGGCAGAGTGGAGCTGCTGCCCTTCCTGCGCGAGCAGTCCATCTCCCTCACCGCTCACCGGGACGGCCGCCCCGACGAGCGGGTCGAGCACCTCTTCGAGCACGAGCGGCTGCTCGACCCGAGCGCCCCGATCGGCGACGCCCTCGCGGACGCCTAGCCCCGGCGCCCCGCCCGCGGCCCGCTCGCCCGAAGCGCTCTTCCGTCCGTTGTTCGCGTTCCCGCCCGCGGCCGCGGACGGAACGGCGAACAACGGACGGAAGAGCGCTTCCTCTACGCTGGAGGGATGGAGAAGGACCTCGGCTCGGACCGGGCGCGGGAGGGGGCCGATCCGGCACGGACGCTGGCGAGGCTGGAAGCCGCACTGCCCGGCCGCATCGAACGGGAGGCCGGCGCGCTCCGGGCCGCGCGCACCGACCGCTCCGGCATGGTCGCCGAGGGCGTCCCCCTCGCGATCGCGCACGCCGAGTCGATCGAGGACGTGCGGGCCGTGTGCCGCATCGCCCACGCCGCGCACACCCCGATCGTCACCCGCGGCGCGGGCACCGGGCTCGCGGGCGGCGCGACGGCCGGGGCGGGCGAGATCGTGCTGTCCACCGCCCGCATGCGCCGCGTGCGGGAGATCTCGGAGCCGAACCAGCTGTGCGTCGTCGAACCGGGGATCCTGAACGGCGAGCTCAATGCGATCCTCGCCGGGCACGGGCTGTGGTGGCCGCCGGACCCGGCCTCCAAGGACATCTCCACGGTCGGCGGCAACATCGCCACGAATGCGGGCGGGCTGCTGTGCGCGAAGTACGGGGTGACCCGCGAGGCCGTGCTGGGCCTGAAGGTCGTGCTCGCCGACGGCGAGCTGCTGGAGATCGGGCACCGCACCGTGAAGGGCGTCACCGGCTACGATCTGTGCGCCCTCATGATCGGCTCGGAGGGCACGCTCGGCGTCATCGTGGAGGCCACCCTCAAGCTGCGGCCCGCCGTCGCCGGCCCGGTGCCGACGATCGGGGCCTTCTTCCCGGACGTGCGCGCGGCCGCGGCGGCCGCGGCGGCCCATGCCGGCGGCCGTCACCGCCGCGGGCCTCCAGCCGGCCATCATGGAGCTGCTGGACCGGGTCATGCTGGAGGCGGTCACGGCGCACACGGGCCACGACTTCGCCTCCCGCGGCGACGCCTACCTGCTCGTGCAGAGCGACGGGCCGTCCGCCGGGGCCGAGGCGGAGCGGATCCTGGAGATCGTCCGCACCGCGGGCGGGGACGCGGAGCTGACGAGCGACCCGCAGGCGGCGGCCCTGCTCGTGGACGTGCGCCGCCAGGGCTTCCCCGCCCTGGACCGCCTCGGGGCGATGCTCGTGGAGGACGTCGCCGTCCCCCGGGACCGCATGGTCGAGATGTACGAGCGGATCGCCCGGATCTCCGAGCGGTACGGGGTGGTCATCGCCGCTCCCGCCCACGCCGGCGACGGGAACCTGCACCCGACCTTCGTCTTCCCCGGTTCGGCCGCCGAGGTGCCGGAGCACGTCTGGCGGGCCGCCGACGAGCTGTTCGCCTCGGCCCTGGAGCTCGGCGGCACGCTCACCGGTGAGCACGGCGTGGGCGTGCTCAAGCGCGCCTTCCTGGGCACCGAGCTGGGCGAGGTCCAGTACCGCCTGCAGCGCGAGATCAAGCGTCTCTTCGACCCGCGCGGCATCCTGAACCCGGGCAAGGTGTTCGAGGCGTGAGCCGCGCCGCGAACCGCCCCTCCCGTCCGTCCGGCCCTCACGCCGGCCCCGTCCCCCCGCCCGGCCGCCCGCCGGCCCCACCCGGAAAGGCACCATCGTGACCCAGCACCCCGTCAGCGAGGCGACCCGCGCCGCGATCGAGCTCGTCGACAGCTGCACGGCGCACAACTACGCGCCCCTGCCCGTGGTGATCACGGCCGGCTCGGGCGCCTGGGTGACGGACGTGGACGGCCGCCGCTACCTGGACTGCCTGGCCGCCTACTCCGCCCTCAACTTCGGGCACGGGAACCCGCGCTTCACGGAGGTCGCCAAGCGTCAGCTGGACCGGCTCACGCTGACCAGCCGGGCCGCCCACTCGGACGCCCTCGGCCCCTTCGCGCAGAAGCTCGCGAAGCTCGCCGGCAAGGAGCTGGTGCTGCCCATGAACACGGGCGCCGAGGCGGTGGAGACGGCCATCAAGGTGGCCCGCAAGTGGGGGCGGCTGGTGAAGGGCGTTCCGGAGGGCCGGGGCGAGATCATCGCCATGCACGGCAACTTCCACGGCCGCACCACCACCATCATCAGCTTCAGCGACGACGAGACCGCCCGCGCCGACTACGGCCCGTTCACCCCCGGCTTCCGGCTGGTGGACTTCGGGGACGCCGAGGCGCTGGCCGAGGCGATCACGCCGGAGACCGTCGCGGTGCTGCTGGAGCCGATCCAGGGCGAGGCGGGGATCGTGGTGCCGCCGGAGGGCTATCTGCGGCGGGTGCGGGAGCTGACGCGGGAGCGGAATGTGCTCATGATCTGCGACGAGGTGCAGACGGGCATGGGCCGCACCGGGACCACCTTCCGCTTCCAGGCGGAGGGGGTCGAGCCGGATCTGATCACGGTCGGCAAGGCGCTGGGGGCGGGGATCGTGCCGCTGTCGGCGGTCATCGGCGACCGGGAGACCCTGGGCCTGCTGCGGCCCGGCCAGCACGGCTCGACCTTCGGCGGCAATCCGCTGGCCTGCGCGATCGGGGCGGCCGTGTGCGAGGAGCTGGAGCGCGGCGAGTACCAGCGCCGCTCGGCCCAGCTGGGCGAGCGGCTGCACGCGGGGCTGCGCGAGCTGCTGGGGCGCGGCGCCGTGGCGGTGCGGGGCGCCGGGCTGTGGGCGGGCGTGGACATCGACCCCGCGCTCGGCACGGCGAAGGAGGTGTGCCTGGACCTGCTGGAGCGCGGCATCCTCGCGAAGGACACCCACGGCCAGACGATCCGCTTCGCCCCGCCGCTGGTGGTCGGCGAGGAGGAGATCGAGCTGATCCTGCGCGAGTTCGCCGCCGTCCTCCAGGCCCGCGCCCGCACCTCCTGACAGGACCGGCAGTTCGTCCGGCTCGTCCGAGAGGTCCGGTCCCGTGCCCGCACCTCCTGGTCCTGTGCTGATCCTGCCGCCCCTCATCGACCGGCCCCGAGCTCCGCTGCGTCTCCGGCGTTTACCGGGCGGCCCGGCGCGGAGCCGCTGGACGGGGACCGGCCTGCTCGCCCGGGTCGTGCTCGCTCAGGCGACGAGCCTCTGGCTCCCCTTCCCCTCCGGCGCCTTCGGTGCGCTCGCCATGCACGGCCTGGTCCGGCTCGGCGGCGGCACCCTGCTGTGGGCGATCCTGGTGCACGCGATCGCCGACTTCGCGGTGATCTACTTTCTCTACGGATGACGGGTTCTCTATCCGGATGACGGGCCGGGACGGACGGGAGGCGGAAGCCATGGACGAGACGAGCGGATTCGACTGGGGCTGGGAGCGGCTGCGGGCGCGGTTGCCGGAGCTGGGGCTGGAGCTTTTGCACTGGGACGAGCGCTGGCGGGTGGCGATCCTGCGCATGACGCGGCGCGAGGGCCCCGCGATCCAGCTGGACCTCGGTCCGGACTCCGCGGGCATCCGCTACGGCCGGCTCGCGATCGGCCTGGCCGGTGACGAGGAGGATGCCCGGGAGATACTCGTACATCTGCTGGCCGCGATCGTGGCGGGGCGGGTGTGGGACCGCTTCGGCTACGGGCCGCACGGCTCCTTCGACTGGATCGGCAGCCGGGTCGAATACGACGGCGGGGCGATGGGCTCGGGCGGTTCGCGCGACGCCCGGGAGGTGCTGCGTATCCCCGCCTGATCGTCGCTGCGGGACCCGGCCGCGGAATCCGACTCCGGGGCCATTCCCGGCGGGCCCGTATCCAGTACGATCACTGGCCATGGGCGAGCTGTTCGACGGCTATGAGGCCGCACTGGCGCGGCAGAACGCGAAGGCGATCTCCGAGCCCTTCGACGAGATGTTCGACGCGGGCGGGCCGGGCGGGCTCGTCCCCCGGCGCAGCTACCGCGAACTGCACGAGGCGCTCGCGGGGCTCAGCCAGGAGCAGATCCGGCAGCGCTCGGACGTGCTGGCCGACTCCTACCTGGCCCAGGGCGTCACCTTCGACTTCGCGGGCGAGGAGCGGCCCTTCCCGCTCGACGTGGTGCCGCGGGTCATCGAGCGCGCCGAGTGGGAGCGGATCGAGGCGGGCGTCAAGCAGCGCGTGCGCGCCCTGGAGGCCTTCCTCGACGACGTCTACGGCGAGCAGCACATCGTCGCCGACGGGGTCGTCTCGGCCCGGCTCATCGCCTCCTCCGCCCACTTCCACCGCGTCGCCAAGGGCATCCGGGCCCCCAACGGGGTGCGCATCCAGGTCGCGGGCATCGACCTGGTGCGCGACGAGCACGGCCGCATGCGGGTGTTGGAGGACAACGTCCGCGTCCCCTCCGGGGTCAGCTACGTCATCTCCAACCGCCGCGCGATGGCCCAGACGCTGCCGGAGCTGTTCGCCCGCATGCGCGTGCTGCCGGTGGGCGACTACCCCTACCGGCTGCTGGGCGCCCTGCGGGCGAGCGCGCCGGAGGGGATCGAGGACCCGGTCGTGGTGGTGCTGACCCCCGGGGTCTACAACTCGGCCTACTTCGAGCACACCCTGCTGGCCCGCACCATGGGCGTGGAGCTGGTGGAGGGCCGGGACCTGTTCTGCTCCGGCGGGCGGGTGTGGATGCGCACGACCGCGGGCCCGCAGCGGGTGGACGTCATCTACCGGCGCATCGACGACGACTTCCTGGACCCGCTGCAGTTCCGGCAGGACTCCATGCTGGGGGCGGCCGGCATCATGACCGCGGCCCGGGCGGGCAACGTCACCCTCGCGAACGCGGTCGGCAACGGCGTGGCCGACGACAAGCTCGTCTACAGCTACGTGCCCGACATCATCCGCTACTACCTGAGCGAGGAACCGATCCTCCCCAACGTCGACACCTGGCGGCTGGAGGAACCGGAGGCCCTCGAGGAGGTGCTGGACCGGCTGGACGAGCTCGTGGTCAAGCCCGTGGACGGCTCGGGCGGCAAGGGGATCTGCATCGGCCCGCGCGCGAGCGCCGAGGAACTGGCGCGGATGCGCAGCCGCCTGCTGGCCGATCCGCGCGGCTGGATCGCCCAGCCGGTCGTGCAGCTGTCCACGATCCCGACCCTGGTGGACGACGGCATGCGGCCCCGGCACGCGGACCTGCGGCCCTTCGCCGTCAACGACGGCTCGGACGTGTGGGTGCTGCCCGGGGGGCTCACCCGCGTCGCGCTGCCGGAGGGGCAGCTGGTCGTGAACTCCTCCCAGGGCGGCGGCTCCAAGGACACCTGGGTGATCGGCAGCGAACGGCGCTTCGTGCCGACCGGCACCCACGCGGTCGAGGAGCTGCTGGACGATCAAGCGGACGTGGCCGAGACCCCGCACCCGGTCACCGGGGTGCTGCGCATCGTGCCGCCGGCCCCCGCGGGCCGGGACGGGGAGGTGCGCTGATGCTCAGCCGCATCGCGGAGTCGCTGTTCTGGATCGGCCGGTACACGGAGCGGGCCGACGGCACCGCCCGCATCCTGGACGTGCACCTGCAGCTGCTGCTGGAGGACCCCTGGGTGGACGAGGCGACCGCCTGCCGCTCGCTTCTGAGCGTCATGGGCGCGGCGGGGGCGGAGCCGGGCCGGGAGCTGGGCCGGGCCGATCTTCTGCGCATCATGACCGTGGACCGTTCCCAGCCCAGCTCGATCGCCCACTCGGTCCGGGCCGCCCGGGAGAACGCGCGGCGGGCCCGGGAGATCGTCTCCACCGAGCTGTGGGAGTGCCTCAACACCACCCACGGGAGCATGCCCTTCGGCATCCGCCAGGAGCAGGCGCACGAGCTGTTCCAGTGGGTGCGCAAGCGCACGGCGCTGGCGGCGGGCATCATCGACTCCACCTTCAGTCGCGACGACGCCTACATGTTCCTGATCATGGGACGCATGCTGGAGCGGGCGGACATGACCGCCCGGCTGCTGGCCACCAGGTCGCTCACCGAGGCCTCCGGCGCGTCCTGGACGACGATCCTGCGCTCCTGCGGCGCCTACGAGGCCTATCTGCGCACCTACCGGGGCATGCCCTCGGCGGCCAACGCGGCCGAGTTCCTGCTGCTGGACCGCCTGTTCCCCCGCTCCATCCTCTCCTCCGTCTCCACCGCCCTGGCCTGCCTCTACGATCTGCAGCCGCGGCACGAGCGCCAGGGCCGGGCGGGCGTGACCGATCAGGCGCAGCGGCTGCTCGGGCAGATCCGCAGCGATCTGGAGTACCGGCCCATGCCGGACACCCTGGCGGAGCTGCCGAGCTACATGGAGGCTGTGCAGGCCGCCGTCTCCGCCGCCTCGGAGGCGATCCGCAGACGGTACTTCCCCGAGATCACGGCCCCCAGCTGGGTGGGAGAGCACGCATGACCCGCATCCGGATCCGACACGAGACGGGCTTCCGCTACGCCGGCACCGTCTCGAGCTCCTACAACGAGGCGCGCATGCTGCCCGCCTCGCAGGACGGGCAGTTCGTGCTGTTCTCGCACCTGGAGGTCGCGCCCACCGCGGTGACCCACGGCTACGTCGACTACTGGGGGACGCGGGTGACGGCATTCGAGGTCCTGGGCCCGCACGAGGAGCTCTCGCTGACCGCCTCCAGTCTGGTGGAGACCGCCGGCCGCGTCGAGCAGGCCGCCTGCGGGCTGTCCTGGTCGGCGCTGGAGGCGGCCGTGGAGCGCTCGGTCGACCTCGTCGACCACGGCGAGCACACCCGCCTGGCCCGCCCGCACGAGGAGCTGGCGCAGACCGCGAGGGAGGTCCGCTCGCGGGCCGCCACGCCCGAAGCGGCTGCCCGCGAGCTGCTGGCCTTCGTGCACGGCTCGATCGACTACGTGCCCGGCTCCACCGGGGTGCGCACCACGGCCCGGGAGGCCTGGTCGCAGCGGCGCGGGGTGTGTCAGGACATCTCCCACATGGTGCTCGGGGCGCTTCGGGAGGCGGGCATCCCCGCCCGCTACGTCTCCGGCTACCACCATCCCCGGCCCGACGCGCCCCTGCACGAGACGGTGCCGGGGGAGTCGCACGCCTGGATCGAGTTCTGGGACGGGGCCTGGCGCGGCTGGGACCCCACGAACGACGTGCCGATCGACGAGCGCCACGTGTTCGTCGGCCGCGGCCGGGACTACAACGACGTGCCGCCCCTGCGCGGCGTGTACGCGGGGCCGACCGAGTCGCAGCTGTTCGTCTCGGTCGAGATCACCCGGGAGGCCTGATGGGCGCCCCGACCGTGCCGACGCGGACCTCCTTCCCGCTGTCCACGGACGACGGCCGGGAAGTCTGGGTGCACCGCTGGGGGTCGGCCGAGCCCGGTCCGAGCCGTGGGGTCGTCCACCTGCTGCACGGGGCGGGCGAGCACGCCCTGCGCTACGACCACCTCGCGAACGCGCTCGTGCGGGCAGGTTTCGAGGTCTTCGCCGACGACCACCTCGCCCACGGCGAGACGGGGCTCGCCGCCGGTCGGCTGGGCCGGATCGGTCGGGGCCAGAACCGGGCCGCGCTGCGCGCGGTGGCGGAGGTGGCCCTGCACATCCGCGCGCAGCGGCCGGGGCGGCCGCTCGTCGTCTTCGGCCACTCCTGGGGCTCCCTGCTGGCCCAGCAGCTCTTCGCTCGCCACCACGGCCTGGTGGACGGGATGATCCTGACGGGCACGACGCTTGCGCTGCCCGGCTGGATCAACGCGGGCGAGATGAACGCCCGCTTCGAGCCGGACGGCACGGGGCTGTCCTGGCTCAGCCGGGATCCGGCCGTGGCGGAGGCGTTCGCGAACGACCCGCTGACCTTCGACATCGCCCGAACGCCCCCGTGGTCGCCGATCGGCAGGCTCCAGCTGCTCCACCTGCCGCCGGGTCGGCTGCGCGGGCGCATCGACGAGCTGCCCGTGCTGGTCCTGGCCGGCTCGGAGGACGCCATCAGCCACGGCGCCCGCGGGGCGCGGGCCCTGGTCCGCTGCTATCGACGCCGCACCGGCCTGAGCGATGTGAGCTATCGGGAATACCCGGGGGCTCGTCACGAACTGGTCAATGAGCGCAACCGGGACGAGGTCATCGGCGATATGGTGTCCTGGCTGGTCGAGCGCTGGCCGCTTCGGTCCCAGTGGTGCGGAACGCCCTCGGAGGCGAAATGAGGAGAAATCAGATGCACGCTGAGTACAGGGTCCCCGGGGGCGGACTGCTCGTCTTCGACGCCGAGGTCCTCGACGGCCGCATCGCCCATCCCCGGCTCGGCGGCGAGTTTTCGGCCGAGCCGGCCGAGGCGCTGGAGGACGTGGTCGAGGCGCTCGCGGGGCTCCCTCTGGAGGCCACGAGCGAACGGATCGCCCGCAGCGTGCGCGAGGCGATGCCCCGCCGCGCGGAACTGATCGGCGCGACGCCGGAGCAGATCGGGGTGGTCGTGCGCCGCGCGATCACCGGGGCCGCGGACTGGCGCGACTTCGAGTGGGAGGTGCTGCGCACCCCCATGTTCGATCCGCGCATCCACGTGGCCCTCGACCAGGTGCTCGCCGAGGAGGTCGGTGCGGGCCGCCGCGGGCCGAGCATGCGTTTCTGGCGCGGCTGGTGGAAGTCGGCGGTCCTGCTCGGCTCGTTCCAGTCCCTGCGCGAGGAGGTGGACGAGGAGCGGGCGGCGCAGCGCGACTTCGACGTGGTCCGGCGCGTCACCGGCGGCGGGACCATGTTCATGGAGCGCGGCAGTGTCATCGCCTACTCGATCTACGCGCCGCAGGAGCTCGTCGGCGGCATGGACCTCGCCCAGTCCTACGCCTTCCTGAACGCCTGGGCGATGGAGGGCCTGGCGGAGCTGGGCGTGCGGGTGCGCACCGAGGCGCTCGGCGAGATCGTCTGCGACGAGGGCCGGATCGGCGAGGCCGCCCAGAAGCGCTTCGGCTCCGGGGCGGTGCTGCACCACGCGGTGCTCGGCTACGAGATCGACCAGGGGCTCATGAAGGACGTGCTGCGCGGCGCCGCGGACCGGCGGGGCCGGACGAACCGCTCGCGCGGTCGTGCGAGTTCGATCAAGGAGCAGAGCGGCCTGCGGCGCGACGACGTCGTGGACCACCTGGAGCAGACCTTCCTGCGCCTGCACGGCGGCAGGCTCGGGGAGCTGGAGGTGCCCGAGCAGCGCCGGGCGATCGAGCTGGCCGAGTCCAAGTTCTCCTCCCGGGAGTGGACCGCCCGCATCCCCTGAGCCCGGAGCCGGACGGCGCGGCGGGCTCAGCGTCGCGTGAGGGGCGCGTGCTCCGGATGCCGGGCGATGTAGTCGCGGACGTAGGAGCACTGCGGCACGATGCGCTTGTCGTTCGCGGCCGCCAGCCGACGCAGGGCGTGCTCCGCGAGGGCGGCGGCCACCCCGCGGCCCCGGTGCTGCGGCTGGACGACCGTGTGCTCGATCGTCACGCTCGTCTCGTCCTCGCGGTAGCTGAGGAAGCCCAGCTCTTCGTCGCCGTCCGCGGCGACGAAGCGCTCGCTCCCGACTTCTTTGAACACCTCGTAGTCCATGCCGACACCCTACGCCCGCCTCCCCGTCCCGGCGGGCGCCGTTTTGTCCCGGCGGGCGCAGTCGCGGCCTGGTCCGATGTGCGAAGCTTGACGAATGCCGATGCGCCCACCACGTCACCGCGAGGAACCCGAGGGCTCGGACGGCGACGACTACGCCGACGAGCTGCGCCGGGCCGCCGTCGGCGGGCGCCGGGGCGGTGCCGCGGAGCGGTCGGAGCGCGGCGACGGGGAGGACGCGGGCGTTCCGGACGACGCCGATCCGGGGGAGGGCCTCGACGACGAAGCCGCCGGCCCCGAGACCGCCGCGGTCGCCCTCCCGCTCGCGGATGCGGGCGTGCGCGAGGCGGATCCGGACGATCGTCCGCGGCCCCGGCGGCGGGGGCGGTTGCTGCCGGTCCTCACGGTCCTCTGCCTCGTGCTGGGCCTCGGGATGACCGGACTGGGCGCGCTGCTCGCCCTGCAGCCGGAGGCGGTCCGGCCCGAGCCGAGCCTTCCTCCGGAGCCGATGACGGCCGAGCCGTCCCCGAGCGCGCCGAGCGCTTCGCCCGAGCAGACGCAGGCGGCGCCGACGGCGAGCCCGACGCCGACGGCCGACGGCGGGGCGCCCGCGATCGCGGGCGACGTCCGGGACCCGCAGAGCGTGACGGTCATGGTCAACAAGCTCACCCCGCTGGAGCCGCAGGACTACGTGCCGGCGGACCTCGTGCCCATGTCCGCGATCGGGGTGCCCTCGGCCAACGACCACGCGCTCCGGCAGGCCGCGGCGGATGCGGTGATCCTCATGTTCCAGGCGGCCGCGGCCGAGGGCTACGCGCTCGATATGACGAGCGGCTACCGCTCCTACGAGTCCCAGACCGGGCTGTACGAGGGCTACGTGGCGGAACTGGGCCAGGAGGGCGCGGACGCGACGAGCGCCCGGCCCGGGTACAGCGAGCACCAGACGGGGCTGGCCGCCGACATCTCGGCCCCTTCGGCGGGCTGCGTCCTGGAGCAGTGCTTCGCGCAGACCGCGGAGGGGCGCTGGCTGGCGACGAACTCGTGGCGGTACGGCTTCATCCTGCGCTACCCCGAGGGGATGACGGGGGTGACCGGCTACGAGTTCGAGCCCTGGCACTTCCGCTACGTGGGGGTCGAGGTCGCGACCGCCATGCACGACGGCGGCTACGCGACGTACGAGCAGTTCCTCGGCTATCCGCCCGCCCCCGGCTACGCCTGAGCGGCACCGAGCGGTACCGGATCGACCGCGGCGGATGCGCAGCGTCCGGCCGCGCTCGTCCTGGATGCTCGACTACTTGCTCCGGGCTCGTCCTGGATACTGTGGAGGCACGACGGTTCGACCCTCGTCCGTTTTCGTCGCTTGGAGGAGACCATGGCCTACTGCCCGACCTGCGGTCAGGAAGTCGGCGAGACCCAGCGGTTCTGCGCCAACTGCGGGACGAAGCTCATGGGCGCGCACGCGGCCGTCCCCGACCCCCAGGGCCCGCTCGGCGGGGGCGTGGTCGAGGGAGAGGGCTTCCACTGGAACGCCGGCGGGCAGGCGGAACCGGGCCTGGAGGAGGTGCCGGGGCCGGTGGACGCGGATCTGGAGCCGGACGACTTCTTCGCCAGCTACCGCCGCAAGGGCTTCGAGGGCGACGACGACGCCCCGCCGCTTCCGCGTCGTTCGCGCCGCCGCTTCGACCCGGATC
>JAUNLB010000049.1:8081-15228 GCA_030532485.1 Pseudoclavibacter sp. | reverse complement strand
GCGCTCGCGGAATCGCTGGCCGCTGGCCCGCCGCAGGCCGCCGTGCTCCTGGAACTACTCCTCGGCGTCGGCGTCCAGCACCTCGCTCCAGATGTACCTGTCGGAGCTCTGGCATCGCTGTGCCCTGTTGTGTCACCGGCACTGTGTCGCGGCCGGCCCGCCGTGGCGCGCTCCCGCGGCTCCGGGGAGACCTCGGCGCTCGCACCGCGCGGCCTCCTGATGTGTCCCGAGCGGCGGATGCTGTCAGCCCTGCGGGTGCGAGCCCGGCGCGAACAGCGAGAGCCCGATGAGGGGGCGGGCGAAATTCATTGAAGCTTTTCGATCCATTCGAGCACGTCCAGTAGCGTCGCCGCACGCGCGGGCTGCGAGCATGGATCGGTGTCGCCACGTCGATCCAGCCAGACGCCGAACAGTCCTGCATGCACGGCACCGACAGCGTCGGCCTCGTAGTTGTCTCCGACGAACCAGGTGTCGGCCGGACTGACCCCGAGCGCCTCGCACGCGTGGACGAAGATCGCGCGGTCGGGTTTCCTGGCGCCGATCTGCCCCGAGGCGTGCAGCGGGAGTCGGCCGAGCCCGAGCGCCTCGAGCTTCGACGCCTGCTGACGCTGGTCGCCGTTTGTGACGACTGCGAGCGCCGGGGCCGCGTCGAGTGAGGCGACTCCTTCCAGGAACGGTCGCACGTCGGCGAATGGGTGCCACGCCTCTTCGTAGGCGGTGCGGTAGTCCTCGAACCAGCGCAGCAGCGCCGTACGATCGCGCTCGGTCCTGCCAAGCGACTCCAGGAACGCGCGGACGCGGACGACCCGCTGCTCCTCGAAGTCGAGCTCGCCGTCGAGATAGCGCTGGAAGTGCTCCGCTTCCAGATCGCGCCAGAGCGACACGGACTCATCGGGGTTCGAGCCGGTGATACCGGCCGTCGCCATCACGGAGAGGATGGCCGACCGGTTCGCTCGTTCGTGATCGAGGATCGTGCCGTCGAGGTCGAGGAGGAGCGCCCGAGGGCGCGTCAGGACGCTCATGTGGTGCTTCCTTCCCGAGGGCGCTGGACGGTGTCGTCGATCTTTGGCCCGGTAGACACGAGGACGACTTGGACGCCTGTCTCCGCTTCGACACTATTGACGGTCTCTCGCGCGGCGGAGGGCAGGCTGTCCCGGGTCTTCGCGCCACCGGCTGTCGGCATACGAGGATCCATCCTTCCGAGCGCCAGCGCCGAAGGCCGTTCGAGATCGACGAATCGCCGAAGCCGCTCCCGATCGGACTGAGACGCGACGCGACGGACCCGCCCGGATACGGCACCGCGCGAGAACAGCCCGCCCCGGAACGGCTCAGGCGGCCAGTCTGCGGCGGGTCAGGAGGGGCTCGATGCGGGCGTCGCGGCCGCGGAAGTCGCGATAGGCGGCCACGGGGTCCCGCGAGCCGCCGACGCCGAGCAGGCGCTCGCGGAATCGCTGGCCGCTGGCCCGCCGCAGGCCGCCGTGCTCCTGGAACCACTCCTCGGCGTCGGCGTCCAGCACCTCGCTCCAGATGTAGCTGTAGTAGCCGGCCCCGTAGTCGCCGCTGAAGCAGTGGGCGAAGAAGCAGGACGAGTAGCGCGGGGGGACGAGCGGATCGGCCAGACCCGCCCGCTCCAGGGCCGCGCGCTCGAAGGCCGCCACGTCCTCGACCTCCTCCGCCTGTCGGGCGGACAGGGTGTGCCAGGCCTGGTCCAGCACCGCCGCGGCCAGGTACTCGCAGCTCGCGAAGCCCTCGCCGAAGCTCCCGGCCTCCCGCAGCCGCCGGGCGAGCGCCTCGTCCAGCGGTTCGCCGCTGTCGTGGTGCCGGGCGTAGCGGGGCAGCACCTGGGGGTGCAGCATCCACATCTCGTTGAGCTGGCTGGGGAACTCCACGAAGTCCCTCGGCACGTTCGTGCCGCCCGCGGAGGGGTACTCGACCTCCGCGAGCAGCCCGTGCAGGGCGTGTCCGAACTCGTGGAAGAGCGTCTTCGCCTCGGCCAGGCTCAGCAGCGTCGGCGCCCCGGGCTCCGGACGTGCGACGTTGAGGTTGTTGACCACCACGGTCGGCTCGCCCAGCAGGCGGTTCTGCTGCGAGAGCGCGTTCATCCAGGCCCCGCCGCGTTTGCCGGGTCGGGTGTAGAGGTCCAGCAGGAACAGGCCCTGCAGGGAGCCGTCCTCGTTGCGCACCTCGAAGACCCGGACGTCCGGGAGGTAACCGGGCAGCTCCTCGCGCTCGGCGAATCGCAGCCCGTACAACCGCTCGGCGGCGAAGAAGACTCCGTCCCGCAGCACCCGCTCGGCCTCGAAGAAGGGCCGCAGCGCCGCGGCGTCCACCGCGTGTTCGCGGGCGCGCAGCCGCTCCAGCAGATAGGGCTGGTCCCACGGCTCCATGGGCGCGGGCTCGAGCCCCTCGGCGCGCCGCAGCTCGTCGAAAAGCAGTTGCAGGCGCTCCTGCTCGGCGGCCGCGTTGCGGGCGGCCGGCCCTGCGAGCATCGCCAGCCGCTCGGCGACGGCCTCGGCGGAGCCCGCGGTCGACTCCGCCGCGACGACCGCCGCGTGGTGGGGGAAGCCGAGCAGCTCGGCGCGCCGGGCGCGCAGGCGCGCGATCTCCAGCACCAGGGGGCGGTTGTCGTTCCCGTTGTCGCGCGAGGCCCGCTGTCGGGAGGCCCGCCAGAGGCGCTCGCGCACCTCCCGGCGGTGCAGCGAGGCGAGCGCGGGCTGGGCGGTGAACAGGGAGAGGGGCAGCAGCCAGCCGTCCAGCCCCCGTTCGGCCGCCGCCCGGGCGGCGGCCGAGACCTCGCCCTCGCCGAGTCCGTCCAGCTCCGCGCGATCGCTCAGGCGGAGGGCCAGCTCCTCGGTGTCCGCCAGCAGCTGCTGCCCGAAGGCCGAGGACAGCTCGGCGAGCCGCCGGTTCAGCGCGGTCAGCTCCGCCTTGCCCGCCTCATCCAGTCCCGCGCCCCGGAGCCGGAAGGCGGTCTCGTGACGTTCGAGCAGGTGCCGCTGTTCGGCGTCGAGCTCCAGCTCCTCCGCCCGCTCGGCCAGCATCCGGATCCGGGCGAAGAGCCCGGGGTGCAGGCGCACGGCGTCCTCGTGGGCCGCCAGGCGCGGGGCGAGCACTCCTTCGAGCCGCTCCAGTTCCGGGGTGGAGGCGGCCGCGCGGAGGTTGTCGAACACCCGGGCGACGCGGCGCAGCAGCTGCCCGGACCGTTCCAGCGCCTCGATCGTGTTCTGGAAGGTGGGCGCCTCCGCCTGTGCGGCGATGGTCTCCACCTCGGCCAGCTGCTCGGCGAAGCCGGCCTCGAAGGCGGGCAGGTAGTGCTCCGGCCGGATACGGTCGAAGTCGGGCAGCCCGTGGGGCGGGGGAGCGGGGCGGGCGAAGGGGTTGTCCGGATCGAGCCGGGGGTGCCGGGGTCGGGTGTCGCCTGCTGCTTCTGACATGGGGATCAGGCTATCCCCGCCGCGGCTCCCTCACGGCCCGGGGAAGAGGTCCTCGTCCTCCTCCGCGTCCGGCAGCCAGGGCTCCGGACGCAGGGACAGGCGCGGTCCGCCCGGCAGCTCGACCACGGCGGAGCCCTCCAGATAGCTCAGCGTCCAGGCGTCCGGAGGCATGCCGGAGCGGCGGCGGGCGGCCTCCGCCTCGCGGATGCGCGCGCGCAGCTCCTCGGGAACCTCCGAGGGGGGCTCTGCTCCCTCCGGCCAGCGCCTGCCGATCCGCATGCGGCTCAGGCGCTCAGGGCCAGCTCGTAGACGTCCGAGCCGACCGGTCGGCCGTAGCGGGAGGAGAAGCGCTGCTGGAGGGCGTTGGAGGCGCAGGCGGTCCAGCGCAGGTGCGAGGCGCCGCGCTCGATCGCCTCCGCGTGGACGGCCGCGAAGAGTTCGTCGCCCAAATCGTCGCGTTCGCGCCGGGAGAGGACGTACACGTCGTCGATGAACACCTCGAGGCTCGCGGTCCGGGGGTTGACGGTCTCGTGGAAGTGGGCGAATCCCAGCAGCGCGCCGTCTCGGGTGGCCACGAGCGCCTCCAGTTTGCGTGGATCGGCGGCGATCCAGTGCCAGACCTGAAGGGCGTGGCGGTCGGTGATATCCAATCCGGATTCTTCCAGATAGGCGCCGAAGAGATCGTGCCACGCGAAGAAGTCGCCGTTCCGCACCTCTCGGACTTCCAGGGCGGGGGCCGTTTGCAGATGGCGGACCCGTTCGCGACGGGGGGAGGAGGTGTTCGGCGACATGAAGGCTCTTCTGGGTGGAGGCTGGGGTAGGCGGCTCTACTGTACCGCTCCCGGGGGCGCTTGTGCAGCCTCATGTCGACGGAGAATTACTCATTCTTCATATCCGATAAAACATGCTCACCCCGGCAATAAAATGGTTTAAATCTGTACTCTTTCTTGGCTCTACTTTGGGTGTGAGTCTTTATCGAAGAGTGTCGCCTCCGCGGTCCCTCCGGATCCCCGGGGCGCACTCCGGGCCCGCCCGGTGGGCGGCGGGGCCGGTCCCCGGGTCAGGCCGAGGGGCGTTCGAGCTCGATGTCCAGGACCTCGAGCGCCTCCCCGTCGCCGAAGCGCAGCTCCCCGATCCGGCCGACCGCCCGCAGGTCCGAGGCGGCCAGCTCCAGCTTCGCCCGCTGCTCGGCGGGGGCGACGATGCGGGCGCCGGCCACGGGGGTCTTCTGGGAGGCCTTCGCGGCCGTCTTCGCCCCGCGGATCGAGCTGAGCGCCCTGCTCGTGAGCTCCAGCAGCTCCGCGTCGCCGGCCCCCTCCGCGCCGGCCGCGTCGGCGGCCGTCGGCCAGGGCTGCGCGTGGACCGAGCCGGACTCGCGCCAGGACCACGCCTCCTCGCTCGCGAAGGGCAGGAAGGGCGCGAACAGCCGCAGCAGCACCCGGATCGCCCGGTGCATGGAGACCACGGCCGAGGCCCGGCCGGCCCGATCGCCCTCCTGGCCGTAGGCGCGCTCCTTGACCAGCTCGAGGTAGTCGTCGCAGAAGGTCCAGAAGAAGGCCTCGATCGTCTCCAGGGCGCGAGCGTGGTTGAACTCCTCGAAGGCGGCGGTGGCCTGCTCCACCACCTCCGCCAGGGCGCGCAGCATGGCCAGGTCCAGCGGCGCGCTGGGCTCGCCCGACTCGGACTCGAAACCGAGTACGAGTCGGCTCGCGTTGAGCACCTTGATGGCGAGTCTGCGGCCGATCTTGATCTGGGTGGGGTTCTGCGGATCGAAGGCGGCGTCCATGCCCAGCCGGCTGGAGGCGGCCCAGTAGCGGACCGCGTCGCTGCCGTAGCGCTCCAGGATGTCGATCGGGGTGACGACGTTGCCCTTGGACTTGGACATCTTCTTGCGGTCCGGGTCCAGGATGAATCCGGAGATCGCGGCGGCGCGCCAGGGCGCCCGGCCGTGCTCCAGCTCGCCGCGCAGCATCGTCGTGAACAGCCAGGTGCGGATGATGTCCTGGCCCTGCGGGCGCAGGTCGAAGGGGAAGACCAGCTCGAAGAGCTCCGAGTCCCGCTCCCAGCCGCCGGCCAGCTGGGGCGTGAGCGAGGAGGTCGCCCAGGTGTCCAGCACGTCCAGCTCGCCGGTGAAACCGCCCGGCCGGTCCCGCTGGGACTCCTCGTAGCCGTCCGGGGCGTGGATGGAGGGGTCCACCGGCAGCCGCTCGGGGGCCGGCGCGAGCACCCGGTCGTAGTCGGGTCGTCCGTGCTCGTCGAGCGCGTACCAGACGGGGATCGGCACGCCGAAGAAGCGCTGTCGGGAGACGAGCCAGTCCCCGCTCAGGCCCTCCACCCAGTTCTCGTAGCGCACGCGCATGAAGTCCGGCCAGAACGCGGTCTCGCGGCCCAGGGCGACGAGCCGTTCGCGCAGCCGCCGGTCGCCCGCGCCGTTGCGGATGTACCACTGGCGGGTGGAGACGATCTCCAGCGGTCGATCGCCCTTCTCGAAGAACTTCACCGGGTGCTGGATCGGCTTCGGCTCGCCCTCCATGAGGCCGGCCGAGCGCAGCAGCTCCACGATCGCCTTCTTGGCGCTGAAGACGGTCTTGCCGGCCAGCTCCGCGTAGGCGCGCCGACCCTCCTCGCTCTCGATCGCCTCCGGCGCCTCCGGCAGGATCCGCCCGTCCTGGCCCAGGATCGTGCGGTTGGGCAGGCGCAGCTCGCGCCACCACACCACGTCGGTGACGTCGCCGAAGGTGCAGATCATGGCGATGCCCGAGCCCTTGTCCGGCTGGGCCAGCGGATGGGCGAGCACGGGCACCTCGACCCCGAACAGGGGGGTGCGGACGCTCGTGCCGAACAGCTCCCGGTACCGTTCGTCCTCGGGGTGGGCGACGAGGGCGACGCAGGCGGGCAGCAGCTCCGGCCGGGTCGTCTCGATCCACACCGGGCCGTCGGAGCCGTCCGCACGGGCGAAGGCGATGCGGTGGTACGCGCCGGGCTGCTCCCGGTCCTCCAGTTCCGCCTGGGCGACGGCGGTGCGGAAGGTCACGTCCCACAGGGTCGGTGCGAGGTCCTGGTAGGCCTCGCCGCGCTCCAGATTGCGCAGGAAGGCGAGCTGGGCGATCCGTCTGGCGTCGTCGCCGATCGTGCGGTAGCTCTGCCGCCAGTCCACGCTCAGGCCCAGGGTGCGGAAGACCCGCTCGAAGGCGAGCTCGTCCTGTTCGGTCAGCCGCAGGCACAGCTCGATGAAGTTCTGCCGCGAGACCGGCTGCTGATCCGCCGCCTTCACGCTCTTGCCGTCGCCGGCGTGCGGGGGCCGGAAGTCCTCGACGTAGGGCAGGGAGGGATCGCAGCGCACCCCGTAGTAGTTCTGCACGCGGCGCTCGGTGGGCAGGCCGTTGTCGTCCCAGCCCATGGGGTAGAAGACGCGCTCGCCCCGCATCCGCCGGTAGCGGGCCACGACGTCGGTGTGGGTGTAGGAGAAGACGTGGCCGATGTGCAGCGAACCGGAGGCCGTCGGCGGAGGGGTGTCGATGGAGAACACCTGCGAGCGCGTCGCGCCGTCCCGCTCGAAGCGGTAGACGCCCTGCGCCTCCCATTCCTCGCCCCACTTGGCCTCCAAGCCCTCCAGCGCCGGCTTGTCGGGGATGCCGGCCTGGCCGCCGGGGTCGTTCGTCATGCTCGCTCCGAATCGCTGTGTGCGGCACCGAGTCCAGGGGTGCCTCATG
>JAUNLB010000049.1:0-8071 GCA_030532485.1 Pseudoclavibacter sp. | reverse complement strand
CCGCCCGCCGGTCCGACGCCGCCGGCCGGCGGAGCAGGGGCGCGGCCCCGGAGCCGGAGCCCCGGGGCCGCGGGCGTTCCGCGAGGAGCCTGGATGCGGAACGGGGACGGGGAGGGAAGGTTCAGGCCGTGCCGCCGACCGCCTCGTCGAGCTCCTTCCGACGGCGCTCCAGCTGTTCGCGCAGCACGGCCGGCAGGCGGTCGCCGAGCCCGTCGAAGTACTCCCGGGTCAGCTCCAGCTCGTGCCGCCAGGACTCCGGGTCGATCGCGAAGATCGCGCGCAGCCGCTCGGCGTCCACATCGGTGCCCGCCACGTCGAGGTCCTCCTCGAGCGGCAGCAGGCCGATGGGCGTCCGACGCGCCTCGACCTCGCCCTCGACGCGGGCGACGGCCCACTTGAGCGCGCGGATGTTCTCGCCGAAGCCGGGCCACAGGAAGCGGCCCTCCGCGTCCTTCCGGAACCAGTTGACCTGGAAGACGGCGGGCGCCCGATCGCCGAGCCGCTCGCCCATGTCCAGCCAGTGGGCCCAGTAGTCGGCCATGTGGTAGCCGGCGAAGGGCTGCATGGCGAAGGGGTCGCGCCGCAGCTCGCCGACGGGCCCCTCGGCCGCCGCGGTCTGTTCGCTGGCGAGGGTCGCGCCCAGGAAGCAGCCGTGCTCCCAGTCCTCGGACTGGAAGACGAGCGGCACGTTCGAGGCGCGTCGGCCGCCGAACAGGATGATGTCCACGGGCACCCCGTCCGCCGAGTCCCAGTCGGGGCTGATGGTGGGGCACTGCTCGGCGCGGACCGTGAAGCGCGCGTTCGGGTGGGCGGCGGGGGTGCCGCTGGCGGGGGTCCAGTCCCGGCCCTGCCAGTCGAGCAGGTGCTCGGGGGCCTGCTCGGTCATGCCCTCCCACCACACGTCGCCGTCGTCGGTGAGCGCGACGTTGGTGAAGATCGTGTTCTTCCGGATGGTCTCCATGGCGACCGGGTTCGTCTTCCAACCGGTGCCGGGGGCCACGCCGAAGAAGCCGAACTCGGGGTTGATGGCGTACAGGCGCCCGTCGGCGCCCGGTCGCATCCAGACGATGTCGTCGCCGAGGGTCTCGACCTTCCAGCCGTCCAGCTTCGGCTGGAGCATGGCGAGGTTCGTCTTGCCGGTCGCCGAGGGGAATGCCCCGGTGACGGTGTGGCTGCGCCCCTGGGGGTCGGTGACCCGGATGAGGAGCATGTGCTCGGCCATCCAGCCGTCCTGGCGGGCCATGACCGAGGCGATGCGCAGCGCGAAGCACTTCTTGCCGAGCAGCGCGTTGCCGCCGTAACCGGAGCCGAAGGAGATGATCTCGCGGTGTTCGGGGAAGTGGGTGATGTACTTCTCCGGGTTGTGCGGCCAGGCGACGTCGGCTCGCGTCCGGCCGTCCGCATCCGCGAGGGGGAAGCCGACGGAGTGCAGCGCCCGCACCCACTCGGTGTCCGGGCCGATGTGCTCGAGCGCGGCCCGGCCGGAGCGGGTCATGAGCGCCATGGAGACGACCACGTAGGGGGAGTCGGTGATCTCGACGCCGTACTGGGTGATCGCCCCGCCCAGCGGGCCCATCGCGAAGGGGACCACGTACATCGTGCGGCCGCGCATGCAGCCGTCGAACAGGCCGCGCAGCGTCCGGCGCATCTCGGCCGGGTCGCGCCAGTTGTTGGTGGGGCCGGCGTCCTCTGCGCGCTCCGAGCAGATGAAGGTGCGGCCCTCGACGCGGGCGACGTCCTCGGGCGCCGAGCGGCTCAGGAAGGAGCCGGGGCGCTTGTCGGGGTTCAGGCGGATCAGGCTGCCGGCCTCGACCATCTCCTCGGTGAGCCGGTCGAACTCCTCCTGCGATCCGTCGCACCACACCACCCGGTCCGGCCGGGCGAGTTCGGCGGTCTCGACCACCCAGGCGTTGACCTCGGGGTTCCGGGACAACTGGGGGATCTGGGCGGCGGCGGCGGGATCGGTCATGGTGCGCTCTCAACGGGGTATCGACACTGACGGTGACGGCTCAAGTCTGGCCCATGCGAGCTGCGGGGGAGGGCCGCGCCGGCTGAAAATTCCTGGATTCTTGCTGTTTATCATGTATTTCACCTTGGTGATCCGGGAGGCACCTCGGTTCCGCAGTGGAATGCGAAGGCCGGGCGAGGCGCTGCACGCTCGCGCCCTACACTGGTCGAATCGGCGAGAGGAGGAGCGTGGACCCACTCATCCTGGGGCGGACGGTCCGCTTCCACCGGAGGCGCGCGGGGCTCACCCTGGCCGAGCTGGGGCGGCGCTCCGGCGTGCAGAGCAGTCAGCTCTCCCTCATCGAAAACGGCAAGCGGGAGCCAAGAATCTCGGTCCTTCAACAGATCGCCGAGGCGCTCGGGGTCGAGATGCGGGAGATGCTCAGCGGCTCGCCCCCCGACGAGCGCTCCCGGCTGGAGATCGAGGTGGAGCGCGCCCAGCGCGAGGACCGCTATCTGCGTCTGGGCCTGCCCGCCGTCGCCTCGGTCAAGACCCTGCCCGACGAGGTGCTGCACGCCCTGGCGGGCATGCACCGGGAGCTGGAACGACGTGAGACGGAGGCGAGCCGGACCCCCGAGGCCGCGCGGCGCGCGAACACGCAGCTGCGCCTGCGCATGCGCGAGCGGGGCAACTGGATGCCGGAGATCGAGGACGCCGCGGACGAGCTCATGAGCCGCATCGAGCCGGCGAACGGGGGACTGTCCCACCACAGCGTGGCCCGGCTGGCCCGGCACCTTGGCTTCGAGCTCATCTACGTGGACGATCTGCCCAGATCCACCCGCTCCATCACCGATCTGGAGCACGGGCGCATCTACCTGCCGCCCGCCTCCATCCCCGGCGGGCACGGGCTGCGCGCCATGGCCCTGCAGGCGATGGCGCACCGGGTGCTCGGCCACGCCAAGCCCCGCTCCTATGCGGAGTTCCTGCGCCAGCGGCTGGAGATCAACTACTTCGCGGCCGCCTGCCTCATGCCCCGGGACCGGGCGATCGCCTATCTGCGGACCGCCAAGGAGCGGCGGGACATGGCCGTCGAGGACTTCCGGGACGCCTTCGGGGTGACCCACGAGGCCGCCGCGCTGCGCATGACGAACCTGCTCACCGAGCACCTGGACATCCGGCTGCACTTCCTTCGGATCCGGGGAGACGGGGCGGTGGAGAAGGTCTACGAGAACGACGAGCTGCCGCTGCCCGCCGACGTCACCGGCTCCATCGAGGGGCAGTTCCTGTGCCGCCGCTTCGCCGCCCGGCGCGCGTTCACCGAGCACAACCGCACGACCGAGAGCTACCAGTACACGGACACCCCCGGCGGCACCTACTGGTGCTCGACCCAGACCGGTCACGCCGAGTCCGGCGAGTTCTCGATCACGATCGGCGTGCCCTTCGACGAGGCGCGCTGGTTCCGCGGCCGGGACACGCAGCGCAGGGCCCGCTCCGGCTGTCCCGACGAGGGCTGCTGCCGCACCCCGGACGCGCGGCACACCGAACGCTGGGGCGAGCGGGTGTGGCCGAGCGCCCGCGTGCACGCCCACGTGTTCTCGCCGCTGCCCGCAGGCGACTTCCCCGGGGTGGACCAGCGCGAGGTCTACGAGTTCCTGGAGCGGCACGACCCGCTCCCGCCCGGCGGAGCCGAAACGCGCGGGACGGCTCGCTAGCATCGTGGCCATGGTGGATCTCATCCGGACCGGACCGCGCACCTTCCTCGGCCGCAACGGCCGCGGGGATGAGGTGCCGATCGGTCCGGACGACGTGCCGGGCCACTTCCGGCCGGGCGAGCTGCTCAAGCTCGCGCTCGCGGGCTGCGCGGGCATGAGCGCCGACGCCGTGCTCTCCCGCCGGCTCGGCGAGGGCTTCGGGATGCGCATCGAGATCGCCGGCGACGCCGATCGCGAACAGAACCGCTACCCCGAGATCTCGGAGCGCATCGAGCTGGACCTCTCCGGGCTCGACGAGGCGGCGCGGGAGCAGCTGCTTCTCGCCCTGGACCGCGCGATCGCGGCGACCTGCACCGTCCAGCGGACCGTGGAGGCGGGTGCGCGGGTCCGGCACGAGGTGGCGGACCCCGAGACGGCGGACCCCGGCGCCAGGCGGTGAGGCGCGCGGGCCCGCGGAGGTGACGATCCGAGTCGTCGAGGGTTCGCGAGCGGGTGAGGAAACGGGCAGAATCGAACCATGACGAACGAGGCCCCCAGCCCGCCCGTGAAACGCAGGCGCGGTCGTCCCCAGGTCGCGAGCAGGGCGATCTTCGAGGAGGCGGCGAGCGAACTGTTCCTCGAGCGGGGCTACGCGGAGACCAGCATCGACGACATCGCACGCCGTGCCGGCGTCGCCCGGTCGAGCTTCTTCAACTACTTCCACAGCAAGTCCGATCTGCTGTGGTGCTCGGCCGAGGAGGCGTTCCGCTCCATCGTGGAGGACCTGGAGACCTTTCCCGCGGCCGACGGGGCCCCGCACGCCTACGCGGCGGTGCGCGACCTCTACCTGCGCCACGCCGCCCGGCTCGAGCCCGGCTCGATCCCGTGGTCGGTCTCTCAGCGGGAGATCATGGGCACCGCGGACGACTGCGCCGCGACCGGCGTGCTCTACGCGATGCGTCAGCGCGCCGCGATCGTCCGGCTGCTGCGCCGCTCCGGCGTGCCCGGGCTGCAGGCGGCGGCCTTCGCGAGCGCGTTCCTGGCCGGCTGCGTCTCCGGCGCCGCCGAGTGGGTGGACGCCGGGCTGCGCCGGGGCGGCCTTCTGCCCTATCTGGAGGCCTCGGTCTCGCCCGTGCTGCGCGGCTTCGGCTGCGAGAGCTGAGCGGGGTCGGTTCCCGCCCCGCTCGCCTCGCCCCTGCCCGTCGGACGAAAGCCGCCGCCGGGGATGAGGACGGCCGTCGGGCGAGGCCGCTGCCGGAGGCAGGCTATCGCTGAATGAAGCCGCAGCTGTTGTTGATGCCCTCCAGCGTGGTGTACATCTCGCCCAGCTTGGTCGAGGCCTGCGCGACGGTCGTGAAGCCGTTCGCACCGCTCTGCTGCGACTCCTCCAGGAGGGTGCGCAGCTCGACGGCCTGGTCCACGAGCGTGCCGAGCTGGGACTTCAGCTCGCCCTCGGGCAGGCTCTCGGCGAGCGCCTGCAGCTCGTCCACGGTCGTGTTGATGTCGGCGATGGCGCCGGGGACGTCGTTCTGCAGCTTGTCCGCCAGGCCGGTCGCCCGTTCTCCGGCCCGCTGGATGGCGGTCTCGACCAGGGCGCAGTCCGAGGGCGAGGCGGTCTCGGACCCCGTTCCCGGGGCTGCGGTCCCCGTCCCGTCCGAGGCGCAGCCGGCGAGCCCGACGAGCAGGGCGAACGCGGCGGTGACGACGGTCGTGCGACGCATCTCTGAAGTCCTTTCCCTCGTATCCCTCGCGGAGCGGGCGCTCGGGACCTCCTCATCCCCTCAAGCCTACGAGCCCTCGGCCGAGTGCGGGCCGAGTCGGCGCGTCCGCCCCGGGTTCGGGGGCTATCCCCCGCACGCCCGGCGGCCAGCCGGGATGACGGGGAGCGTCCGGCGGCCCTAGCGTGATGGTCATGAAGATGTCCTTGCGCACCACGTTCGCGGTGCTGGCCCATCTGGCCGCGCTGGGGACGGTCGGACCGGCGCTGCTGTTCTCCCTGCTCGGGCTCGCGGGGCTCTCGCTCGGCCTGCTGCCGGTCTTCGGGATCGGCCTGCTGCTGGCGGCGCTGCTCGCCCTGGCGCTCTTCGCGCTCGCCTGGGAGGAGCGCAACCGGGTCGCCGCGCTCTTCGGAGTGCCGGTGCCCGCCCGCCGCATGCGCGTCTCCGGCCGCAACGACGGGCTGCGCCTGCCGCACACCCTGCTGCTCCAGTTCGCCGACGGCTCGAACTGGCTGGGGCTGCTGCACGCGGTCGTGATGTCGGTGCTCGGGACGGCCGTGCTGGGCGCGCTGCAGATGATCGTCTGGTCCCTGGTGCTGCCGTTCACGCCGCTGCTGCCGGCGGGCCCCCCGGGCTCCCGCCTGGAGCTGTTCGGGCTGGTGCCGGCCCCCACCGAACCGCTCGCCCTGACCGCGCTGGGACTGGGCGGCCTCCTGCTCGGAGCGGTCCTGCTCTACCTGGCCGCGACCGCTCACCGGGCCGTTTCGCTCTCCTTCTACGCGCCCGACCGGGAGCGCCAGCTGGAGGAGCAGGCGAGGCGCTCCGCGCAGCGGCGCAGCGAAGCCGTGCGGGCGGCGCAGGTGGAGCGCAGCCGCATCGAGCGCGATCTGCACGACGGCGTGCAGCCCCGACTCGTCTCGGTGGGGATGACGCTGGGCATGGCCAAGCGCAAGATCGACGAGGATCCGGCGCGGGCGCGCACGCTGCTCGACGAGGCGCACGCCTCCACCAAGGAGGCCATCGCCGAACTGCGCCGCCTGGCCCGCGGATTCCACCCCGCCGTGCTGGAGGACCAGGGGCTCGACGCCGCGCTCTCGGCCCTCGCGGCCGCCTCCCACGTGCCGGTCGAGCTGGAGGTGGACATGACCGGCCGTTCCGCCGGGCCGGCGGAGGCCGCCGTCTACTTCGCCATCGCCGAGTCCCTCACCAACGTCGCCAAGCATTCCGGGGCCCGCGCCGTGCGGGTCACCGTCCGGCAGCGCCCGAACGGCATGCTGTGGGCCCGGATCGAGGACGACGGCGAGGGCGGGGCCCGCATCGTCCCCGGCGGCGGCATCGACGGCGTCGTCAACCGCGTCCGCGCCGCGGGCGGGGAGTGCTCCCTGTCCAGCCCCCTCGGGGGCCCGACCACGATCGAGGTGAGCGTGCCGTGCGCGTCCTGATCTGCGAAGACGCCGTCCTGCTCCGGGAGGGCATGGTGCGCCTGCTGGAGGACGCGGGACACGAGGTGGTCGCGGCCCTCGGGGACGCGAGCGGCCTGGCGGACGCCGTCACCGAGCTGGACCCGCAGCTCGTGCTGCTGGACGTGCGCCTTCCGCCCAGCTGGACCAACGAGGGCATCCGGGCGGCGCTGGAGCTGCGCCGGAGGGATCCGGGACGGTGCGTGCTCGTGCTCTCGCAGTACGTCGAGGAGCGCTACGCCTCGGAGCTCATCGCGGACCGGCGCGGCGGCTTCGGCTATCTGCTCAAGGACCGGGTCACCGATGTGGAGGAGTTCCTCGACTCGGTGCAGGCGGTCGCCTCCGGCGGCACCGTGCTCGATCCGGAGGTGGTGGCCCAGCTGCTGCACCGCCGCCAGCGGGACGCGCGCTTCGAGCGGCTCACTCCGCGGGAGTCGCAGGTGCTCGCGCTCATGGCCGAGGGCAAGAGCAACCAGGCGATCGCCAAGACGCTCTTCGTGACCGAGGGGAGCGTGGAGAAGCACATCTCGCAGCTCTTCCAGAAGCTGGAGCTGCATCAGGCCGAGGACGGCAACCGGCGGGTCCTCGCGGTGCTCGCGCACCTCTCGGGCCCGGGCGAGACGAACGGAGGACGACCGTGAACACCCTTGACGAGCAGCGCGCGGGCGGCGGGCCGCCCGTCGCCGGCCTGCGGCCGGACCAGGCGATCGGGGACGCCGCAGTGCTCGGCTCGATCCGGCCCGAGCCCGCGGTCGAGCCGGCCCCGCGCTGGCTTTCGGCGGTCGTGATCGCGATCGGCTCGCTCGCGGCCCTCTCCATGGTCGTCACGACGCTGCTGCAGGCCTTCGCCACCACGGCGGGCCCGGGCCAGGTCCTGATCCGCTCGGGGCTGCCGAGCGTGGCCGAGAGCGTCGTGGAGCGCGAGCGCACCCTGTCGATCCAGGGCGTCGACCGGCTCGAGGTGGACACGGGCCCCGGCTCGGTCGAGATCCGTTTCGGCCGGACCGACGAGATCGGCCAGACCGGCGAGAGCGGCCAGAGCCCGGCCCCGGCTCCGACGGAGGGCGCGGGGCCCACGGCGAGCAGCACGGCCGATCCGGGCGCGACGGACCAGGACACGGTGCTGCTGTGGGAACGCTACACCTCGCGCTCGGGGCCGTGGGACCTCCGGGTGGAGGGCACGACGCTCCTGCTGCGGCCGACGGGGCCCTCCGTGGAGGAGGCCGAGCTCGTCCTGCCCGAGCGGCTGCGTTC
>JAUNLB010000048.1 GCA_030532485.1 Pseudoclavibacter sp. | reverse complement strand
CCTCCAGGTCCTGGTCCGGCACGTGGGCTTCGGCCTGCTCGAATACGCCCGCCAGCAGGGACGTGTAGGCGGCGCTGGCCCGCTGCGCGAGCGCGTGCAGCAGCGCGAGCCGGTCCCGGTTCCGCGCGAACACCGACGCCACCGCCTCCGCCCGCCACAGGGGCGCGTCCCGTTCGGGACCGGCGGCCGGGGCATCCAGCAACGCCGTCAACTCCGGACCGAGCAGCCCCGCCAACCGCTGGGCGGCTTCGGCCAGCGTCTCAGCCGGCGACGTCGTCCCCAGGGCCTCCGGAGTGCCGGACGTGCCACGCGAGCAACGCGCCCGCTTCGTCGTCGCCATGACCGATCACCCCGATCCCCAACACACGTGAAACACATCACTTCAAGAAGCACCGGACACGCATCGCCCAGTCGACTTCTCGTCTTGCCACCCCTCCGGGAGCCTATGCTTCCCCGACACTCCCGAAGGATGCCACCAGCATATCCTGAACGGTACGACACGACAAGCCCGGGAGCGTGTTTTCTGCTGGGTGTTTCCTGAGCGACGGATGTACAGACTCGCCCGAAACGACGGGCGACACGCGCCCCGAGAGGACCGTCGGGACAGGCTCCGAGTCGGGAAAGGAAAAAGACGCAGAAAGGGTCCGGTCGAATCCTACCGACCACCTACGACAAACAAGAATGGCCGTGATCAAGGTGTTGCAGGTGAATCTTTTTCAATCTTGCTGGAGGGAAATTTCGCTCCCCGTCCCTCGCCTCGGCACGCCGGAGCGAGGTGCCGTACCTCACCGGTGTTCGGGGTTTCCCCCTGGCCGTATTCAGTCGGCGGCGCGATCATGGAGACAGCGCCGGGCGTGGAGGCGCCGGGCGCGATCGGAAGGAGCCAGCATGTCCGCCACCCGTCGTCTCGTCCGTCCCCGCCGCGGCCGTGTGATCGCAGGCGTCTGCCGAGGGGTCGCCGAGCGCTTCGGCATGCCCGCCTGGCTCGTGCGGGTGCTCGCGCTCGTCTCCTGCCTGCTGCCCGGCCCGCAGATCGTGATCTACGTCGTCTGCTGGATCGTCGTCCCCAGCGAATGAGGCGCTCCCCGCGAAGCTCCGATGCCTCCTTCCGGGGGCGTGCGAGCACGGCCGGGGCGGTCCGCGACGCACCGAACCGCGCCCGCTCCCGGAAGGAGACGGGGGCCGCGCTGCGGGACCGGCAGCTCGACCGGCTGTGCGATGCGCTGGCCGCGGTCCCGGCCGAGGCCCCCACTTGCTGCGAGGGCTGGAGCGCGCACGATCTGGCGGTGCACCTCTGGCAGCTGCACAGAGATCCGCTCGCCTGGGCGCTGCTTCCGGCCCCCCGCCTGTCCGCGCGTCGCCTCGAGCGGCTGCGCCGCACGATGCCGTACCGGGAGCTGATCGTCCGGCTGCGTGGACTGCGCGGCCCCGTCTCCTGCATGATGCCGATGGACGCGCTGGAAGGCTACCGGCACGCGCTCGGCGAGTACTTCGTCCACACCCAGGACGTGGTGCGCGCGAACGGGCTGCCGCAGATCGCGGCGGACGACGCGCTGGAGGAAGCGCTGTGGCGCAGAGCGGGCGTCGCGTCCGGGCTCCTGCGCCGCGGCTGCGTGCTGGAGCACCCGGACGGCAGGCGTCGGCGTTCGGGGCTGCGCCCGCGCAGGCTCGTCCGCGGCCGGCCCGCCGAGCTGATCTGCTGGGTCTACGGGCGTCCCGCCGAGGTGGAGGTGCGGCGGCTGCCCCCCGCTTCGGAGAGCGCGCCGAGCATGGCGCCCTGACCGGCCGCGAGCACGTGGGCGTCCCGGAGGGGCAGCCACCGGCACTCCCAGCGCCGGGCCGGGCCGTGCTCCGGGTCGTCCTCGCCGGCGATCCAGCGCTCCGGCGGGTTCGGGTCCCGCAGGCGCATCAGGAAGAAGTGCCGATGGGCGATCTCGAAGCGGGCGGGGGAGATGTCGTACTCGGTCGTGCCGAGCGCTCGTTCGATGCTGACGGCCAGCCCCGTCTCCTCCCGCGCCTCGCGGAGCGCGGCCTCGTCCGGGGACTCGTCCGGCCGGATCGTGCCGGAGGGGACCTGCACGCCGGTCCGTTCCAGCGGCTCGTCGAGGTGCGTGAACACGAGCAGCGCCTCGTCCCGGACGATGTAGCAGACGACCTTCTCCACCAGGCGCTTCGCCGGTCCGCGGCTCATGCGAGGGGGCTCCTTCTCTTCTGCTCCCGCCGAGCGGGACGGACGCTCCCGAGGAACGGGACGGGCTCAGATACGGGTCGCGTAGAAGGCGCGCATCGCCTCGAGCATCTCGTTCGAGAACTCGTGGCCGAGCGTCGGCTCGCTGCGCAGCTCGAGGGTCGTATGGCCCCGCAGCCAGGCGTCGCTCGCCTCGATCGCGAGCGGCGGGATGACGTCGTCCAGCTCGCCCCGGCCCCAGAACACCGGCGGCCTGCGCCGGGCCAGCACGGCGTCGCCGGGGTGCGGCGCGGGGACCACGAAGCCCGAGACCAGGGCGGCGCACGCGAAGCGCTCGGGGGCGTGGCGCAGCAGCTGCATCGCCAGGATCCCGCCCTGGGAGAAGCCCATGAGCGAGACGCTCGAGGGCGTCGCGGCGGCCGCCAGCCCGTCGAGCCAGGCGAGCACCGCCCGGGCCGCGCCGTCCGCCCCCCGCTCGATGAGCTCGCGGGAGGCCCGGTCGCGCTCGTCGTCCTCGCCGTCGTGCGGGTCCCCCGTGCCGAGCAGGGCCCCGTCCGGCCCGAAGGGCAGCGCGAACCACTGCCGACCGGGATGAGGGGTCGCGCTGGGCTCGGGCCCGTCGGGGGCGGCGAACACGGCCTCCCCGAGCCGGTCGACGACGGCGCTTACGTCCCGCGCGCTGGAGGACCAGCCGTGCAGGCACACCACGAGGGGCCGGCCGTCGATCGGGGGCGGCTCGTCGCGCAGGGTCCGGGGCGAGGAGCCGGGCACGGTCCACACCACGCGGCGCGGGTCGACGACGGGTTCGCCGTCGGGGCCGCGGGAGGCGGCGTTCAGTTCGGGACTCATCGCGCCCACGATAACGGAACGGGCTCCGGTGGGTGAGAATGGGGGCATGACGGTGCGCACCCCTGATCCGGAATCCAGCTGGCTGGGCGAGGACGAGTTCGCCCTCATCCGCCGCCGCGTGCCGATCCTGTACGTGGAGGCGATCCCGGTCCGGGTGGACGGTTCGGGCCGGCTGGAGCAGATCGGCCTGCTGCTGCGGGCCGACCCGGACGGGGTCATGACCCGCACCTTCGTCTCGGGCCGGGTGCACTACGGCGAGGAGGTCCGCGCCGCCCTGCTGCGCCACCTGGAGAAGGACCTGGGGAACATGGTCTTCCCGCAGCTGCCGGCCAGCCTGGTGCCCTTCACGGTCGCCGAGTACTCGCCCATGCCCTGGTCCGCCCTGCACGACGAGCGGCAGCACGCCGTCGCCCTCGTCTACATCGTGCCGGTCACCGGCGACTGCAGCCCCAGGCAGGACGCGCTGGAGGTGTCCTGGCTGACCGCGGCCGAGGCTCTGGACCCGGATCTGCTGGAGGAGATGGAGGGCGGCCGGGGCCGCGTGCTGCGCAGCGCCATCGGCCACATGTCCGCCTGGCCCTGAGCGGGCGCTTCGACGGGTCCATCGGGGCCCGGGGCGAGTTTTTCGGCGTTCGGGACGGGTTTGTCGGCGCTCGGGGCGAGAATGGGGCATGGCCATCCGGTACTGGCTCGTGGTGCAGCCCCTCGATCGCGCCCGCCGGCAGATCGAGGGCGGCTACCTGCAGCTGCCCCGGGGTCGGCGCGAAGGCCTGGCGCAGATGCGCGAGGCCGACGGGCTCGTGCTCTACTCGCCTCGGCGCAGCAACCCGGACGGCGAGGCGCTGCGGGCCTTCGTGGGCGCGGGGCGCGTCGAGGACGCCGAGGCCTACGGGGCGCCGCTGCGGCCGGGCGGCCCGGTGCTGTGGCGCCGTCGCGTGCGCTGGTCCGCGGACGTCGTGCCGGCCCCGGTGCGGCCGCTGCGGGACGCGCTGGAGCTCACCCGCAGCCGTTTCTGGGGCGAGCGGCTGCGGGACGGGCTCGTGGAGCTCTCCCGGCGCGACTTCGAGATCGTCGCCGGGGCGCTCGCCCGCCCGGCCCCCGAGCCCAGCCGCCTCGGCATGGGCCTGGTGCGGCCCGCTCCGCCGGAGCGGCCGGCGGGCGACCCCGTCGTGCTCGACGACCCCTGGTGACGTCCTCCGGCGGGACAGCCGCCCCGATGGCCCGTCTGCCCCCGAGGCTCAGAGGTAGCGCTGGGCCTGGGCGGCGGTGCCCGGGACGTACTTGCGACGCTGCGAGGGGACCGTGCGCCGTGCGAGCACGGCGATCGCGAGGTCCTGCCAGGCCGAGCCGACCGAGACGTAGACGTTCGGCGCGGTGCGCGAGGGCGCCCGGCGGCCGAGCACGAGTTCGCCGATCGGGACGAGCGAGCCCTCCGCCACCGCGCCCGCCTCGATCGCGGCGCGCACGTCCCCGGCCTCGGCGGCGGCCGAGGCGTCGTCCACGGCAACCACGGCGGTGCGCAACAGCTCCGGATCGAGCCCCGTCCCGGGACCGCCCGGCTCGCCGATCGCGACGACGCAGGCGCCGTCGGCCACGATCCCGGCCGGGAAGCGCGGCGGCTCCCCCGCATCGGTGACCACGACGACGTCGGCCTGCGGGACGGCCACGTGCAGCGACATGGCCTCGCTGACGCGGGCCTGCATGCCGCACTCCGCGGCGAACGCCGCCACGCCCTCCGCCTCGGCCCCGCTGCGGCCGGCGATCACGACGTGCTGGATCGGCCGTACCCGCCGCATCGCCGCGATCACGGTCCGGGCCAGGGGCCCGGCGCCCACGACCACGAGCCGGGAGGCGGCGTGCGGGGCCAGCGCGTCGGCGGCGAGCGCCGCGGCGGCGCAGGCGCGCACCTCGCTGAGGGCGGGGCCGTCCAGGATCGCCAGCGGGGCGAGGGTCTCGCCGTCCATCAGGACGTAGCTGCCGGAGACCCGCTCGCGGCCGGGGAAGGCGCGCTCGGCCGCGCCGCTCAGCTGCGTGCCCGCGTAGCCGAGCCCCTCGGCGTGCGCGACGCGCAGCGTACCGCCCCGCACCGCCTGCGTCGCCGGGGCGCCCGCGTTGGCGACCCCCTCGTGCAGCGCGCTGCGCAGCGCCTCGACCGAGGACTGCACCGTGAGGTGCTCCAGAAGCATGGCGCGGGTGATGAATGGCGTGGTCGTCATGGCTCCGTCCGATCCTGCCGCTCGGTGCGCGTGCGTCGTCGCCCGCCCTCCAATTGTGCCGCACGTTCGTTGCGTCGCCAGACCAGCAGATAGCGCTCGTCGAAGCGGGGCGCGCAGCGCGGACAGGAACGGGGCCGTGCGTCCGGGGCGCGGAAACGGGGGAGCTCGTGGCCGTTCGGGCAGCGGCCCGTCCACGGCGCCCCGGCGGGATCGAAGGGCAGCTCGAGGGTGCGCCCGCCCAGATAGCCGATGCGCCGGGCCTCCCGCAGCCAGACCGGCCCGTGGCCGGCGGCGGGCCCGACGAGCGCGTGGGCGATCTCGTGCAGCAGGGTCTGGCGCATCTGCTCCCGGGTGGCGAGGGCGGCGACGTGCCGGGAGACCGTGATCCGTAGGCGCCGGAAGTCGCAGCAGCCCGCCCGCTTGCGGGCCCGGTCGAAGGCGAACGACCAGCGTTCGTCGAGGTGCTCGGCGATGAGCAGTTCCGCGTCCTCGCGGATCTGCAGGGGGTCGGCCATCCCTGCGGCTTAGGCGTCGAGCTCGCTGCTGGGGGCGATCGGCGCCGGTGCACCGCCGGGCGAGCCGAGCAGCTCCCGTACGACCTGGAGGGCGAACTGGGTCGAGGCCAGCTGGTCCGGCGGCACCCCGTCGCGGCGCCGGAGCACCTCGGCCTGCTCGAAGTCGGCGAGCGCCGCCTGGTAGTCGGCCCGGTCGAAGTGCACCTTGCCGCGGTGCTGGAGCGCGAAGCCCGCCAGCACGTGCCAATCCCGCGAGAGGGCCTCCTCGGCGCAGGTCGTCAGCTCGCTGACGGCGAGTTCGAGCTTGGCCGGGTCCTGCTCGCCCTGGAACTGGGTGACGACCGCCCGCCGGATGCGGGCGGCGAGGATGTCCTCGCGCGAACCCGTGAACATGGACTGGCGGTAGGCCGCCTGGGCCAGCTCGAAGGCCTCCTCGAGGCGGCCGAGCAGGCGCAGCAGCGAGACCCGCTCGTTCATGGCCGAGAGGGAGCGGAACTGCTGGACGACCTCGAGGCGGGCCAGGGCGGCCTCCGGGTCGATGCGCTCCCGGAGGGTCTCCGGGTCGTAACCGAGGATAATGGGCGCTGCAGACACGCGATGCAGGGTACCGGCGCGCGGCTGTGGAAGTCGGCTGCGTGTCCGAGTGTCCGGCGAGCGGTCCTCCGCATCGCCGCCGGCTCGCTCCGGGGAGCTCACCAGCCGTCCTCCCGGCGGATCCGGAACACGTTCCCGCCCGGCACGGGGGAGGGGACGGCCTGCGCGTCCCGGACGGGGCGGGCGCCCCGCAGCCAGGCGAGCGTCTGCGCGTCGTCGGCGAGCGTCGCGGGCGGATAGCCGGCGGCGAGCAGCCGGGGCAGGCCCTCGAAGGCCACCGGCTCGCGGGAGGCGACCGCGGCGATGTTGCCGAAGCGTCGCCCCTTGAGCACCCCCGGATCGGCGATCAGCGCCGTGCGCCCGAAGGTCTCCCGCAGCCCCGCGATGCAGCCCCGGGCGAAGCGCAGCTCGCGGCCGTCGGCGACGTTGACGAGCACGAGCCCGCCGGGGGCCGGGAAGGCCGCCAGCTCGGTGAAGAACTCCAGGCTCGTGACGTGGGCGGGGGTGCTGGGCCCGGCGAACACGTCCACGACGACGAGATCGGCGGCGCCGTGGAGCCCCCGCGGGAGCCGAGCCAGCTGCCGCCGGGCGTCGCCGTAGCGGATGCGGATGCTGGCTCCGGCCGGCAGGGGTGCGACGCCGCGCACGAGCTCGACGAGCGCGGGCTCCAGCTCCAGGACCTGCTGGCGGGAACCGGGGCGACTGTGCTCGAGGTAGCGGGGCAGGGTGAGCGCCCCCGCACCCAGGTGCAGCGCCGTGAGCGGCCTGCGGGCCGGGAAGACGGCGTCGATCGCCTGGGCCATGTGCCGGATGTAGGCGAAGCTCAGGGCCGTCGGGTCCAGCGGATCGATCGCGGATTGCGGGGTCCCGTCCACGTCGAGCACCCACTCGCGCTCCCGGCGGCGCAGGGCGGCGGTCCGCCCGTCGGAGAGGACTGCGCTGAGGGGGGCCTGCCGCGGCGCGCCTCGCACGCCCCGTCCCCGGTCGTTTCCGCGTCTGCTCACGCTTCGAGTCAAGCAGAGTCCCGGACCCGGAAACGGTACACGGGGAATGCTCAGGGTCTGCTCGAGCCCCGCTCCGTCGCGGGATGCGGCGTGTGAGGTGAGCCTCACCTTTTATTTTGAGCCGTTCAAAATATGCGACGATGGCGGCATGCAGGACGTCGCCGCGACCGAGGACTGGCCCGCTCGCCTCCGCGAGCTGGGCCGCCGCGTGACGCGGCAGCGCCTGGCGGTGCTGGAGGCGCTCGAGCTGCGCCCGCACGCGACGGCCGAGGAGGTGCACGCCGACGCCGCGCGCACGGTGCCGGGGATCAGCCTCCAGGCGGTCTACCTCATGCTGGCGGAGCTCAGCTCGGCAGGGCTCCTGCGACGCTTCGACGCGCCGCGGCAGCCCGCCCGCTACGAGACCCGCACGGGCGACAACCACCACCACCTGGTGTGCGAGGGCTGCGGTCGGGTCGAGGACGTCGAGTGCACGCTCGGCCGCTCGCCGTGCCTGACCCCCTCCGAGACGCACGGCTTCCTCGTGGAGCAGGCGCTCGTGACCTTCCTGGGCCGCTGTCCGCAGTGCGCGGACGCCGCCCGGGAGCCGTGACGGGGCGGCCGAGCCCTCGCATCCGAAGCCCACCAACCCCCACTGCACCCGAACCCCGACCGTTCGAAGGAGTCACCATGACCGGGAACATCGACCCGACCGTCCCGTCCACGACGGGCTTCGGCGCCCCCGCCGAATCCGACCGCAACTCGCTCAGCGTGGGCTCCAACGGCCCCCTGCTGCTGCACGACGTGCAGCTGGTGGAGACGCTCGCGAGCTTCAACCGCGAGCGGGTGCCGGAGCGCAACCCGCACGCGAAGGGCTCCGGCGCCTTCGGCGTGCTGGAGGTCACCGAGGACGTGAGCGCCTACACCCGCGCCGCCGTCTTCCAGAAGGGCGCCAGCACCCGCATGCTCGCCCGCTTCTCGACCGTCGCCGGCGAGCAGGGCTCGCCCGACACCTGGCGGGACGTGCGCGGCTTCGCGCTGAAGTTCTACACCGAACAGGGCAACCTCGACATCGTCGGCAACAACACCCCGGTGTTCTTCCTGCGCGACCCCATGAAGTTCCCGCACTTCATCCGCTCGCAGAAGCGCCTGCCCGACTCGGGCCTGCGCGACGCGACGATGCAGTGGGACTTCTGGACCCAGAACCCCGAGTCCGCCCACCAGGTCACCTACCTCATGGGCGACCGCGGCCTGCCGACGAACTGGCGGGAGATGAACGGCTACTCCTCGCACACCTACGCCTGGATCAACGAGGCCGGCGAGCGCTTCTGGGTCAAGTACCACTTCGTCTCCCAGCAGGGCGTGCACTGCATGTCGAACGAGGAGGCGGCCCGGATCGCGGGCGAGGACGCGGACTACCACCGCCGCGACCTGTTCGAGGCGATCGAGCGCGGCGAGCACCCCAAGTGGGACCTCTACGTCCAGGTCATGCCCTACGCGGAGGCCAAGGACTACCGCTTCAACCCCTTCGACCTGACCAAGATCTGGCCCTTCTCGGACTACCCGCGGATCAAGGTCGGCACCATGACGCTGAACGAGAACCCGACGAACTTCTTCGCGGAGATCGAGCAGGCCGCTTTCGCCCCCTCCAACCAGGTGCCCGGCACGGGCGTCTCGCCGGACAAGATGCTGCTGGGCCGCGTGTTCGCCTACGCGGACGCGCACCGCGCTCGGATCGGCACGAACTTCCTGCAGCTGCCGGTCAACCGCCCCGTCGTGAAGACGAACAGCTACACCTTCGACGGCAACATGACGTACGAGCACTCGGGCGCCGCCCCCGTGTACGCGCCGAACTCCTTCGGTCGGCCCTGGGCGGACGAGACCGGCCCGGTGGAGAACAGCTGGGAGGCCGACGGCGAGCTCGTGCGCTCCGCCTACGCGCTGCACGCCGAGGACGACGACTTCGGCCAGGCCGGCACGCTCGTGCGCGAGGTCTTCGACGACGCGCAGCGCGAGCGCTTCGTGGAGACGGTCGCCGGCGCCCTGACCGGGGTCGTGGAGCCGGTGCTCTCCAACGCCTTCCAGTACTGGAAGAACGTCGACCCCGAGATCGGGGCGCGCATCGAGGCGAAGGTCAGGGGGGCGTAGGCTCCCCTCTCCTCCCCGCATCCGCACGTCCGCCCGTTCCGTACGGAACGGGCGGACGTGCACGTTTCGGCTTGTCGGATCCGACAGGGCCCCCTACACTGAAGCAACCCTGTTGCAATGAACGCAACGACTTCCGATCAGGGGGGCTTCAATGGCGAACCGTCCCAATCCACCGCACGACCCCGAAGAGCCCGAGCGGCCCGAAGAGCCCGAGCAGGCGCAGGAGACGGTGCCCGTCGGCCTGGACACCCGGGCCATCGACGTGCCCACGAGCGGCAAGCGCCTCAGCCGCGAGGAGGTGCGCGCCACCCGCCGCCGGGTGCTGGGCGCGAGCTTCATCGGCAACTTCGTCGAGTGGTTCGACTACGGCGTCTACGGCTACTTCGCCACCGTCATCGCGAGGGTCTTCTTCCCGGAGAGCGACGGGACCACGGCCCTGCTGCAGACCTTCGGGCTCTTCGCGATCTCCTTCCTCATCCGCCCCATCGGCGGCTTCTTCTGGGGCCACCTGGGCGACCGGGTGGGCCGACGCGTGGCGCTGGCCTGGTCCATCCTGCTCATGTCCCTCTCGACCTTCCTCATCGCCCTCGTCCCCGGCTACGCCCAGATCGGCGTGCTCGCCCCGGTGCTCCTGCTGATCCTGCGGGTCGTGCAGGGCTTCTCGGCCTCCGGCGAGTACGCGGGCGCCTCGGCCTTCCTGGTGGAGTACGCGCCGGCCCGCCGGCGCGGCGTCTACGCGGCCGTCGTGCCCGCCTCCACCGCGGCCGGCCTGCTGCTGGGCTCGCTCATCGCCGCGCTGCTGACCAGCCTGCTCAGCGACCCGCAGATGGAGGCCTGGGGCTGGCGGCTCCCCTTCCTGCTGGCCGCCCCGCTCGGCCTCATCGGCCGCTACATCCGCACCAAGCTGGAGGACACCCCCGCCTTCCAGGCGCTCGCGGAGGAGGACGCCTCGGTCCACGTCCCGGTGCTGGGACTGTTCGTGGAGCACTGGCGGCCGCTGCTGCTGTGCTTCGGCGCGGTGCTGCTCAACGCGGTCGGCTTCTACGTGATCCTCTCCTACATGCCCACCTATCTCTCCGAAGAGGTCGGCTTCGGAAAGACCGAGTCCTTCCTGGCGACGACCCTCGCGCTGGCCGTCTACATCGGCTTCATCTTCCTGACCGGGGCGGCCTCCGACCGCTGGGGACGCAAGCGCGTGCTCATCACCGCCTCGATCTGCTTCATCCTGCTCACCGTGCCGGCCTTCATGCTCCTGGACACCGGACTGTTCTGGCCGATCCTGCTCGTGCAGATCCTCTTGGGCGGGATCCTGAGCCTCAACGACGGCACCCTGCCCTCCTTCCTGTCCGAGCAGTTCCCGACCACCGTGCGCTACTCGGGCTTCGCCGTGAGCTTCAACCTCGCGAACGCGCTGTTCGGCGGCACCGCCCTGGCCGTCTCCACCTGGCTCATCTCCGCCACCGGCAGCCCGCTGGCGCCCGGCTTCTACCTGGCCGCCGCGGCGCTCGTCTCCCTCGTCGCGGTCTCCCTCGCCAAGGAGACCGCGCACGGCGGGCTGCGCCACCGCTAGTAGCGACTGCGACGACCCACCCCTCGGGCCCCGCGATGCGCGGGGCCCGGCGGAGCAGCAAGAAAGAAAAGAAAGGAACCCGGATGAACCGACCCGCGAGCATCGGAGAGCTGGAGCGCACCAAGGTGCTGCACAACGGGGCCAAGGTCCCGCTCACCTTCTCCGACGCCGAGTTCGAGCGGCGCCTGGCCGGCCTGCGCGAGATCATGGCCGGACTGGAGCTGGACGCCGCGGTGCTGACGAGCTACCACTCGATCAAGTACTACTCGGACTTCCTCTATACCGCCTTCGGCCGCCCCTACGCGCTCGTGGTGACCGCCGAGACCAGCACGAGCATCACCGCGAACATCGACGCGGGCATGCCCTGGCGGCGCAGCTACGGCGACAACCTCGTCTACACCGACTGGCGGCGCGACAACTTCGAGTTCGCGATCGCCGAGACCCTGCGCGCGCAGGGCGTGACCCCGCGCCGGATCGGGGTGGAGGACGACAGCCTCCCGCTCCTGCTGCGGGAGCGGATCGGCACGGCGCTGGAGGGGGCGACCCTCCTGGACGTCTCCCAGGCGGCCATGCGGCAGCGCATGATCAAGTCGCCCGAGGAGATCGAGGTCATCCGGCACGGCGCGCGCATCGGCGATCTGGGCGGCGAGGCGGTGCGGGCGGCCATCCGGGAGGGCGTCAGCGAGTACGAGGTCGCGCTCGCGGGCACCGAGGCGATGACCCGCGAGATCGCCCGCACCTTCCCGGACAGCGAGATCCGGGACACCTGGGTGTGGTTCCAGTCCGGCATCAACACGGACGGCGCCCACAACTGGGCGACGACCCGCAGGCTGCAGCGCGGCGACATCCTCTCGCTCAACTGCTTCCCGATGACCAGCGGCTACTACACGGCGCTCGAGCGGACCCTGTTCCTGGGGGAGCCGGACGCGAGGTCCCTGGAGCTGTGGAACATCAACGTGGAGGTGCACCGGGCGGGGCTGGAGCTCATCCGGCCCGGCGCGGTGTGCCGGGACATCGCCCACGCGCTCAACGAGATCTACATCGCCCACGGCCTGCTGCCGAACCGCACCTTCGGCTACGGCCACTCCTTCGGGGTGCTCTCGCACTACTACGGCCGGGAGGCCGGGCTGGAGCTGCGCGAGGACATCGAGACGGTGCTGGAGCCGGGCATGGTGGTCTCCATGGAGCCCATGATCACGATCCCGGACGGCGAGCCGGGCGCCGGGGGCTACCGGGAGCACGACATCCTCGTGGTCGGCGAGGACGGGGCGGAGAACATCACGAAGTTCCCCTTCGGCCCCGAGCACAACATCGTCGGGGTCTGACCCCGCGGGGCGGTCCGGCTCGGCAGAATGGCCTCATGCCGCACGAAGCCGAGCCGGTCGCCGCCCCCGCCAATCGGAGCGGTACGCCGATCGGCAGCGCCCTGGCGATCCTGCGCTGCTTCACGCCCGGCGCGCCGCTGCTCGGGGTGACCGCCATCGCGGCCCGGGTGGGCGCCCACAAGAGCTCCGTCTCCCGCACGCTCGCGACCCTGGAGGGGGAGGGGCTGGTGGAGCGCGACGCGCACTCGGGCAAGTACCGGCTGGGCCTGGGCCTGCTCCAGCTCTCGGCCGCGCTGCTGGCGGACCTGGACGTGCGCCGGGTCGCCCGGCCGGTGCTGGCCCGGCTCAGCGAGCGGCTGGGCGAGACCTCCTCGCTCGTGCTGTGGACGGGGGAGCGGGCGGTCTCGGTCGAGCACGTGCCGGCGGCCCGGCCGATCCGGCACGAGGCGCAGCTGGGCACGAGCTACGGCACGACCGCCTCCTCCAGCGTGCGGGTGCTGCTGGCGGGGCTGCCCGCCGAGCGGGCGCGGCGGCTGCTGGCGGACGGCGTGATCCGCGCCGAGCGGACGCCGGAGGAGGAACTGGCCAGGCTCGCCGCCGAGCGGGAGCGGGGCGTCGCGATCAACGAGGGCAGCACCAGCCCGGACGAGGTGGGGGTGAGCGCGCCGGTCGTGGACCGTTCCGGCGAGACGGTCGCGGCCGTGCTGGTGGCCGCCCCCCGCTACCGGGTCGACGAGGCCGGGCTGGCCGGGATCGCGGCGGCGGTGCGGGAGGCGGCCGGGGAGGTCTCCACGCGCCTGGCCGGGGCCTGAGGACCCCGGCCGACCGGGGCGACCGGCTCGACCGGGCGCGCGGAACCGCTCAGCGCTTCGCGTTGTCGGCGAAGACGGTGGTGTAGTAGGGGGTGCCGTTCGCGTCCAGGGCGTAGCCGACGCCGATCGTGTCGACGCCGGCGTGGACCATGTTGGCGTAGTGGCCGGGCGAGGCGGTCCAGGCGCCGGCCACCTCGTGGGGCTTCTGCCCCATGGCGACGTTCTCGGCCACTCGGCCGGTGAAGCGGGCCGGGTCGACGCCCCGCACCCGGCCGAGATCGCTGTGCGAGAGGGAGCCGGCGGCGGACAGCCGCACCGACCAGTCCTGCGCGTAGGCGTCGAGCGCCGGGTCGGCGGCCAGCGGCGGCAGGCCGGCCCGGGCCCGGGCCTCGTTGTGCTGGGCGAGCAGCAGGGAGCGCACGGCGCCCAGATCGGCGGGCGCCGCGCCGGAGGGGGTCGCCGCGGCCGGTTCGGGGGCCGAGGCGAAGGCGAGGCCGGAGGCCAGCAGGAGCGGGCCGAACAGCAGGGCGAGGCCGCGACGCAGGGCTCGGGCCGGGCTCGTCGTCGGGGGAAGGATGGTCGTCGTCATGGAACGGGGACTCTCCGATTCGTCGGTGTGCCCGGCCCCGGAGCGGCTCCGGAGCCGGGCGCGGACATCGCGAGCCGCGAGGTTATCAATTCGTGATCGAACTGCAATCAATTCGTGTCCGAAGTCCCCGCGATCGCGGGCGACACGCGGTCGGCTCGGTGCTGCGACTCGGCCCCCTCCTGGGTCGCCTGCTCCCGCTCGAGCCTTCTCGCGTGCGGGACCGCGAGCCACAGGGCCAGCAGGAGCCCGACTGTCCCGCCCAGCAGCTTGCCCACGATCAGGATGCCAACCATATTCGGTTGGAAATTTGCGGAGAAGGCCAGATGATCACCGAAGGTGAAGGCTGCACAGACCGAGAAGGCGATGGTGAGCACCTTGTCCCTGGCGGGCATGGAACCCACCACGCGGAACAGTGCGAGGATGTTCGCCGCTCCGGCCAAAAGACCGGCCACACCCGCCTCGCTGAAGCCGAGCCGACGGCCCACCGCCGTGAGCGGCCGGGCCAACCAGGTCCGGATCGCGTACACCATGGGGAACGCGCCGGCGAGCATGACCCCGATATAGCCGGCGACTTCCAGGGCCCGGAACTGGTCCTCCTCGTCGGCGATGAACGGGTCGAGCGGCCAGGGAAGCCCGAGTAGATCAAAGATCCCTGTGAAATACTGGGCGATGGACATCGCCAGTGCACCGGTGATCACGATGTTCAGTATGCGCCCGAAGAGGATGAACGCGCGAACCATGAAGCCGCTCAGGAAGCGGAGCCCGAGGGCCAGCAGCACCACGAAGGCCGTGAGCGGCACGAGGTTCAGCAGGATCTGCCTGATCGGCATGTCGAAGGGGGTCGTGGAAGGTGCGGTGGTGGAGATCTCCGAGCGCAGCGGCGTCCCGGTCCACAGCAGGAGCAGCGCCATCACGAGCACGGCCAGCGGGATGGACAGCAGCCCCGCCATCACGCCGAGCGCCATGTAGCGGTGGTCTTCGCGGCGCAGCATCGCCAGGCCGACGGGGATCGAGAAGATGATCGTCGAGCCCGAGGTGAAGGCCACGGCGTAGGCGAGCATCCAGGCGGCGTGCCCGCCGGCCGTCTCGTGGGCGATCTGGTAGCCGCCCATGTCGCCCGCGATGACGGCGGTCGCCGCGAGCGCCGGATCGGCGTGGACGGCGGCGTAGACGGGGCCCAGGACCGAGGAGACGAAGGCGCTCAGGATCGGCATGAGGCACATGATCCCCGCGACCGGGACGAAGATCGGTCCGATCGCGTGCAGTCCCTCCTTGAACTCCTTGCCCATGCCCCGCTCGTCGTCGCGCATCGAGGCGACGGCGCCGACGAGGAGGAAGGCCATCATGAGCCAGATGACGACCTGGCCGATCGCTTCCATGATCCGGCGCTATCCGAACAGGGCCCGCGTGTGGTCGTTGAGGAACACGCCGTCAGGGTCGAAGCGACGGCG
>JAUNLB010000047.1:13581-15292 GCA_030532485.1 Pseudoclavibacter sp. | reverse complement strand
GAGGGCACCCTCGCCGGGGCCCGGAGCGCTCGAGCGCATCCGGCGAGGCGCGTCGTCGCACCGGCCGGCTCCGCGGCGTCGCCCGGCTCCTCGCTCCGCTCTCGGCGGTGCGGGGGCTCAGCCGCGGTTCTGCTGCTTCTTGGGGGTGATGGAGTCCTCGGCGCGGACCAGCAGCAGCTGGGCCGACAGGCCGAGCGCGCGGGCGAGGTTGTCGACCTCGTTGGTCGTGAAGGGCCGCTCCCCGCGCATCTTCGTGTAGTAGGTGTTGGCGCCCATGCCCGCGAGCCGGACCAGTTCGCTGACGGTGATACCCGTCTGCCGACGGATGTGGTCGATCTCGCGTGCAACCTGCTGCGAGAGGGGTCCGGCGGTTCCCATCGGCTTCTGTCCCATGCAGCACACAGTACCCAACCCGCTGCCGCCTTCGCGGTGAAAACGCGGACGAACTTGCATCGAGGCGAGTCAGGGCATACCGTTTCCGATATGAGAGAACGACTTACCCCAGAGAGTCGACGGCTGACGAGAGCGATTCGAGCGGAACTCGCACGCCGCGGGATGTCGGGCGAAGAACTCGCCGGGCCGCTCGGGCTGGACCGTCGGGACGTCGAACTCCGGCTCGGTGAGGAGGCGCCGTTCAGCCTGGACGAGCTGTCCGCCGCGGTCGAGGCGCTCGGCATGACGATCGCCGGACTCTACCGTTCCGCGGACCTGGATCCGGAGCTTCCGGACGGCGGCGTCCCGGTCGCGTGAGTCCCGGCGTCCGGGCGTGTCGAAGAGGTCCGGGACTCGCGGGCCCCGCCGGGCTACTCGCCCTCGGCGATACGCTGGGCCCGGCGCAGGACCTCGACGGGCTCGATGCCGAGCAGCTCGGAGAGCGAATAGAGGTCTTCGACGTCGACGACACGCTCGCCCCGCAGCGTCTTGTGCAACCTCGTGAGGGGGACGCCGTGCATTTTGGAGAACCCTCGAACGGAGTAGGACTGCCTGGCCAGCTCGGCTCGCAGCTCGGCGGATACGGCTCTGCTCAACGGGCCGATCAACCGCGCATTGGTTCCCATGCGGGACACGATACCCGAACTCCGGCGAGCCTTCCGCGTATTCCTTGCAAGTATTCTCATTTAGAAGGTATTGTGCCCGATATGCAAACACACTGGGTGCGTGCGACGGTGGCCGGGGCGGTGCAGAGCCGCATCGCCCGATCCGGCAGGGCCTTCGCCGAGATCGCCGAAGCGGCGGGGCTGTCCCAGGAGGTCCTGGCGCACAGGCTCCGTGCCGAGTCCGCGTTCACGATCGACGAGCTGTCCTCGATCGCGGCCCTCCTGGGCGAGGACGTGGCGGCGTTCCTGCCGCCCCGAGGGGACGGGGCGGCGGGCGGTCCGCGGCGGACGGACGGATGAAGGGGGAGGAGGGGCCGCCAGCTCTCCGGGAGGAGGCCCTCCCGCTGCGGCTCGCGCTGGAGGAGGCGGCGGACGCGATCGACCGGGCCGTCACGGCCTTGCTGGAGCCCGGAGTCGCGGACGCGGCCGCGGCGGCCGGGGCCAGCCCGCTGCTCGGCGTGGACTGCATGTGGTGGTCCCAGCAGCTGCGCGCCGCGGCCAGGAAGCTGGAGCAGGCCGCCGGCTGAAGCGCCGGGCAGGAGGGGGCGAGGTGTCCGACCGAGGGAAAGTCGGCGCGCTCGAAATGAGGCGCCGGGCACGAGAGGGGCGAGAGA
>JAUNLB010000047.1:0-13571 GCA_030532485.1 Pseudoclavibacter sp. | reverse complement strand
GGCGGGGCCAGGGGGGGGCCTTAGCTGGCGCGGGCGGGGGGCGGGGGGCCCCCCCGGGGCCCGCGGCCGCGTCTGCGGGGCCTGCCCGCAGAGCCGGTGCCCCTGGAGGGACTCGAACCCCCAACCGTTTGCTTAGGACGCAACTGCTCTTCCATTGAGCTACAGAGGCGGACCGGACCATCCTAGCGACCCGACGAGTGCACGGCGGGTCGGGGCGGAGGTCAGCCGGCCCCTGAGGGGCGGGAAGCGGTCCGGCGGAGGCGCGGCGCGACGCGTCGGGCTCGCGGGCGGGCCTCCCGTGAACACGCGGCGCGGCTGCTGGTAGTCCTCGTCAGCCCAGCGGGCCTCGTGGGCTTCCCGTGAACACACGGCACGGCTTCCGGACCGTTGCCGGAACGTGACCTATCTTGTCAGGGGTGTGGGGCCTTTTCCGGAAGCGCAGACCGACCCCCGAGGAGCTCGGCGGGTCCTCCGGCGACGCCGCCTTCGAACCGAGCGAGGCGCTGCGCGACCGCACCCGGCTCGGCCGGGACGAGGAGACGAGGGACCTGTCCGCGCTGCGCGGCGCCGCCCGCGAGCGGGCGGCGGAGCCCGAGGCCCCCGCAGACGTCTCGGAGGATCCCGTCTCCGGCCCGGCCGGCTGGGTCGCCGAGGCCGTCGCGAACCGGGCCGGTGTGCGCCCGGACGCCGCGGGCGAGGACGCCGAGCGGACGGTGCGCGAGCGGGCCGCCGAGGCCCGCGCTGAACGCGAGGCGAGGCAGGCCGCGAAGGCCGCCGCCGCGGCGGAGGCGGCGGCGCCACGACGCGAGGCCGAGGAGCGCGAACGGCGCGCCGAGCAGGAGCGCGCCGCCGCCATGGAAGCGGTCCGGGGCGGCTGGCTGGACGAGCTCGCCGTGCTCGGCGGGCCGGCCCCGCTGCTCTTCTTCAGCGACGAGAGCGGCACCTACATCGAGCTGACCAGCGCCCACCCGGGCGGCATCGCCCCCCTCCTGGCCGAGCGGGCGGTGCTGCTCTCGAACCTCGTGCGCGACCCCGGCGCGTTCCGGCAGGCCCGCGCGGCCGCCGCCCTCATCGCCCAGAAGGGCGTGGAGCTGGTCGCCAGCCGCGGCATGAGCACCGTCGCCCTGGCCACCGGGATCGCCGAGTGGACCCACGACGGCGTCCACCACCGCGCCCCCGTGCTCACCCGGCCCGTGCGGCTGCGCCGCAGCGGTCGCGACTACGAGGTCGAGCTGCTGGGGCAGACCCACGCGAACGCCTCCCTCCTGCGCGCGCTGGCCGAACAGTTCGGGGTGCGCATCACGGCCCGCGAACTGCTGGACCTGGCCCGCGAGAACGAGGGCTTCCTGCCCCAGGCGGTCTTCGAGCACGTCCGCCACCGGGCCGCCCGCATCCCCGGCTTCACGGTCGCCGCCCGCGCCGTGGTCTCCAGCTTCGGCGATGCGGCCACCGCCATGGTCCGCGACGCGGACGGCCGACTGGACCACCCCGTGCTGCGCGCCCTCGCGGGCGACGAGTCCGCGGTCGCGGCGATTCGGGGCGGCGAGGGGGGACCGGGCCCGGCGGCCGACGAGGAGGAGCCCGTCTCGCCGGACCGGCGGGACCCCGCCGCCGACCGGCTGCTGCTGGACGCCGACACCGAACAGGAGCGGGTCGTCGACGCCATCACCCGCGGCCGCTCCATCACGGTGGACGCACTGCCCGGCACGGGCCTGACCCAGACCGTCGTCAATGCGATCGGCAGCCTCGTCGCCGACGGTCGCCGCGTGCTCGTGGTCAGCCCCCGATCCGCGAGCCTGCGAGCCATCCGTCTGCGCCTGCGCAGCCTCGGCCTCGGCGGGCTCGCCCTGACCCCCCGCACGGTGCTGCGCGACACGATCGCCGCGATCGGCCGCAACGAGCGCGCCGAACGCCCCGAGCACAGCGGCCTGGCGGATGCGCTGGTGCGGCTGCGGCACGTGCTGGCCGACTACCGGACCGCCATGACCCGGCCGGACGAGGCGCTCGGCGCGAGCCCCCTGGACGCGCTGGAGGCCCTTTCCGGCCTGGAGCTGCTGGACGTGCCGCCGGCCACCACGGCCCGTCTGGAGCACGCCGCGCTCGTGCGCCTGGCCGACGACCGCAACCGGGTCGCCGAGATGCTGCGGGAGCTGGGCGAACTCGGCCAGTTCCGCTACGGACCCGACGACTCGCCCTGGTACGGGGTGTCGTTCATCTCCATGGACGAGGCGCGCGAGGCCAGGCAGACGGCCGCCGAACTGGCCGACGGCCGGATGCGGGAGGCGATCGACGGCGCCCGCGCGATCATCGAGCGCACCCGCCTGCGACCGGCCGAGAACTGGGCCGAGCTGGGCATCTACCTCCTGCTGCTGCTGGACATCCGCGAGACGCTGGACCGCTTCGTGCCGGCGGTGTTCGACCGTTCGCTGGCCGAGCTCATCCAGGCCACCTCGCCGGCCCGGGACGTGGACATGCCCTCCGCGCGCCGCCGACAGCTGCGCCAGGTGGCCCGCGACTACGTGCGCCCCGGCCAGGAGGTGCCGGATCTGCACGAGAGCCTGCGGCGCATCCAGCGGCAGCGGGTGCTGTGGCGCCGCTACGTGACCGACGACTCGATCCCGGTCGTCCCGCCCGGGGTGGTCGAGGCGCGCGAGCGGCACCGGCGGGTCACCGACCGGTTGCACATCGTCGACGACCCGCTCGTGGAGGCGGGCGCCGACTCGCTCGTCGACATTCCCCTGGACGAGCTGCCCGCCCGGCTGGAGGCGCTCGCGGCCGACAGCGAGGTGCTCGACAACCTCATGGAGCGGCTGCGGCTCGGCGAGCAGCTGCAGGGCATGGGGCTGGAGCCGCTGCTGAACGACCTGGCCGAACGCCACGTGCCGGTCGAGGAGGTGGGCGACGAACTGGAGCTGGCCTGGTGGCAGTCGGCCCTGGAGCACATGCTCGCGAACGACAAGGCCCTGCTGGCGGCCAACACCCACACCCTCACGCGGCTGGAGCACGACTTCCGCACCGTCGACCAGGCCCACCCCCGCTCGACCGCGCAGCAGCTGGCGTGGCAGCTGGCGGAGGCCTGGCGGGTGGCCCTCGTGGACCACGCCGATCAGGCGGAGCCGCTGCGCGCCCTGCTGCGCCGCCAGGGCGTCACCTCGGCCCGGCTCGTGCGGGAGGCCGGCCGCATCGCCGCGCCGCTCACCCAGCTGTGGCTCGCCACCCCCTACGACGTGCCGCTCATCACCGACGAGATCGCCTTCGACACGGTCCTGATCGTGGACGCCGCGAGCCTCTCGGTGCCCGAGGCGATCGGTGCCGTGCGGCGCGGCCGCCAGCTGGTCGCCTTCGGCGACCCGGTCACCGAGTCCCCCGAGCGCTTCTCGATCGCCGTGCAGAGCCACGACGACGCCGCGGCGGAGCGCGACGGGCTGTCCGAGGAGGAGGCGGCCCGCCGGGCCGGCGCCTCCCTGCACGCCCGGCTGGGCGAGCTCGTGCCCCGCTATCGCCTCACCCACAGCTACCGGGCCGGCGGCGAGGACCTGGCCGAGCTGGTCAACCGCCGCTTCTACGACGGCGGACTCCAGTCCATGCCCTGGGCGGGCACCTTCCTGGGCCACCCGAGCCTGAGCTACTCCTTCGTGGAGGACGGCACGGGCATGCCGGACCCCGTGTCGGGGGCCGTGGAGTCGACCGACGCGGAGGTCACGCGGGTCGTGGAGCTCGCGATCGACCACGCGCTGCGGCGCAGCCGCGAGTCGCTCATGGTCCTGACCGCCTCGCCCGTGCACGCCCGCCGCGTCGAGCAGGCCGTGTACTCGGCGGTCTCCCGGCGGGCCGACGTGGCCCCGTTCTTCACCTCGGACCGCGGCGAGCCGTTCCTCGTGTCCACGATCGAGCAGGCCTCTGCCCAGTCCCGCGACCGCGTCGTCTTCTCCCTCGGCTACGGCCGCACGCCGCACGGGCGGGTGCTGAACGATCTGGGCGTGCTCGGCTCGGCCGCGGGGGAGCGGGCGGTCGCGGTGAGCATGACCCGCGCGCGCCGGTCGCTCACGATCGTCTCCTGCGTGCGGCCCGGCGAGCTGGACCCGCAGCGCTTCACGCGCGGAACCCTCGCCTTCGCCCAGATCCTCGGCGACGCCGAGTCGAACGCGCTCGCCCGGCACGAGCCGCAGCCGGGGGAGGAGCTGTTCTCGCCCATGCTGCACGATCTCGCCCAGCGCCTGGAACGCCTGGGCATGACCGCCCAGCTCGCCTACCGCGGGCGCATCCCCCTGGCCGCCTCCTACGGGGGGCGGGCGATCGCGATCGACATGGACGGCCTGGACGAGCGCTTCGCCCGCAGTCCGGAGCCGACGCTGCGGGAGACGCTGCGCCTGCGCCCCGAGCTGCTCAAGCGGCTCGGCTGGTACTACCTGCGCGTGCACGCCTTCGAGCTGTTCGCGCATCCGGAGACGGTCGCCCGCCGCATCGCCTCCGCCCTGTTCGTGCCGCTGCCGGCGGAGCACGAGCGGATCGAGCGCGCGCCGCGCAGGATCGCCGCGGCCGGGACCGACGACCCCGGCGGGCAGCCCCCCGGCGCCGCGGAGCAGGCCCAGCCGCTCGCGGACCGGGACGAGGCCGCGGAAGAGGGCCGCCCCGACGACCATGTGGTCTTCCGGCGTCCGGACGCCCCCGGCGGGGGCGCTTGAGACGCCCGCTCGCGGCAGCTTCGTGGCAGCATGGACTCCGCCGTCGCGGCCGCGACGGCGGATGCGGGACGACGGGCGGCGCGTGAGGGCCGGGCCGGTGCCGGGACGGATGCGGGACGACGGGCGGCGCGTGAGGACCGAGCCGGTGCCGGGACGGAAGCAGGAAGAAAGGACGGCGAGCATGGGACGGCGCGTGAGGACCGAGCCGGTGCCGGGGGCGGACCCGGCGCCGCAGAGCTATCCGGATTCGGGGCCGCGGGCGCCCGAGCCGGTGCCGGCGGCGGAGGACCTGCCCGGTTCCTGGGGGGACCCGGCGGCCGAGGGGTCGAACACCGAGCGGCTGCTGTCGGAGCGGCCTCCGCACCATGGCTGAACCGCGCGGAGCGGACGGCGAGGGGGACCCGACGCCCCTGGAGGCGCAGCTGCAGCCGGAGTGCGCCCCGCCCGCGACGGGGCCGATCCAGCTGCCGCAGGCACCGTCCCCCGCTCCGAGCGCGGAGTCGCGCGTTCCGCGGGGGGACGGGGAGCGGACGCGGCTGCCGGCCGAGATCGTGATCCTGCTGGTCGCGACCTTCTTCGTGGCGATCGGCTTCGGGCTCGTCGTGCCGGTGCTGCCGCAGTTCGCGGCGAGCTTCGGGGTGGGCGCGATGCTCGTGAGCATCGTCGTGAGCGTCTTCGCGTTCATGCGGCTGGCGGCCGCCCCGCTCGGCGGGCGCCTGGTGAACCGGCTGGGGGAGCGGGGCACCTATGTGACGGGCATCCTGATCGTCGCCGTCTCCACCTTCGCCACGGGACTCGCCCAGGACTACTGGCAGCTGCTGCTCATGCGGGGCCTGGGCGGGGTCGGCTCGGTCCTGTTCACGATCTCCGCCTCGTCCATGATGATCACGTACGCGCCGCCCGAGATGCGCGGCCGCGTCTCGGCGCTGTGGGGCGGCACCTTCGTGATCGGCAGCATCTCCGGCCCGATCTTCGGAGGGCTGCTCGCCCAGTTCGGCATGCGGGTGCCGTTCTTCGTCTACTCGGGCACCCTGCTCGTGTCGGCCGCCGTCATCGGCCTGGTGCTGGGCAGGATCGTGCGCGGCCGGGAGGGGGCGCGCGGCGGCGGGGGTCCTCGGGGCGCTCCGTTGACGCTGCGCGAGGTGCGCGGGGACTCGGCCTTCCGCGCCCTGACGGTCGGCGCGCTCGCCAACGGCTGGGCGAACATCGGGATGCGCAGCTCGGTGCTGCCGCTGTTCGTCGCCACCTCCCTGAGCAGCGAGCCGTGGGCGGCGGGCGCGGTGATCGCGGTCTCCGCGGTCGGGAACGTCCTGGCCCTGCAGTGGGCGGGCCGGGCGGCGGACCGGATGGGCCGCCGCCCGCTCATCCGCTTCGGGCTGGCGGTCGGAGCGCTGGCGATGTTCTGCTTCGCCCTGGTGCCGAACCTTCCGCTCATGTTCGCGGTCGCCTTCGTCGCCGGCATCGGCTCGGGCGTCTACATGCCCGCGCAGCAGGCGGCGGTCGCGGACGTCGTGGGCCGGGACCGGCCGGGCGGCTCGGTCCTGTCCGCGGTGCAGATGATGGTCGACGTGGGGGCGATCATCGGTCCGATCGTCTCGGGTCTGATGATCGACCTGGCCGGCTACCCTGCCGGCTTCGGGGTGTCGGGCGTCGTGCTCCTGCTCGCCTTCGCGGCCTGGCTGCGGGGCCGGGAGACCCTGCCGGGCCGCTGAGCCCCGTGGCGTGTGAGCGGGGAGCGTCGAAACCGGCCCGCCCATCGGATGCCGCCTGCGGCGGGCTCCGAGCACGAGCAGGGCCCGCCCGGAGACCGGGCGGGCCCTGCAGCGTCCTGCGAAGCCGTCTAGCGTGCGGCCTGCGTCCTGAGCAGGTCGCGGATCTCCGTGAGCAGGTCCGTCTCGGTGGGCGGGGTCTCCTCCTCGCTCGGCTTGTGGCCGTGCTTGCGCACGTAGGCCATCTCCTGCGCCTTGTTCATGGGCAGCACGAGCACGAAGTAGACCACCGCGGCGATGAGCAGGAACTGGATGATCGCGCCGATCACGGCGCCGTATCCGATGCTCGGGCCGCCCGGGTACAGGACGACGCTCGCGCTGTCGATGCTGTCGGTGCGCACGAGCGCCGCGATCAGCGGGTTGAAGACGTTCTCGACGAGCGCGTTCACGATCGCACTGAACGCGTTTCCGATGATGACCGCGACGGCGAGGTCCATGACATTGCCGCGCATGATGAATTCCTTGAAGCCCTTCATGGGCTCTCCTCTCTGCTGTGCGGACGTCGCATCGCGACGTCCTGTCTCGCGCGGTCAGGGAGGGTCCGCGCGGTGACTGCCGGGACGCTCAGTCGCCGCTCTTCGCGGGGGCGGGCTTGGCCGCTCCCTGCGTCGTGGGCGAGGCCGAGCCGCCGTCGCCGGCGCTCCCCTTGCCTTTTTCGGAGCCCTCCGAGGTCTTCGGGGAGCCCTCTTTACGCGGGGCAGCGGAATCCGTGCGGTAGAAACCGGAGCCCTTGAACGCGATGCCGACTGGGCTGAACACCTTCCGCAGGGCGCCCCCGCAGCGGCCGCACGCGGTCAGGGCCGCGTCGCTGAACGACTGCTGGATGTCGAAGGCGTCTCCGCACTGCGGACAGCGATACGAGTAGGTGGGCATCGATCCTCTCTTTCAGGCGTCTCTCACTCTAGCCGGGTGCGCGGGCTGCGCCAAGCACGAACGGGCGTTCCCGACGAGAACGTCGGGGGAATTCGGAAACGTCGTGCGATGCGGCGGCGGAATCCGCTCCGCTTCACGCGGGGAAGCGGAGCACGCCGGAGGGGGTCACCACTCCGTCCACGGGCCGGTCGTGGGATTCGCAGGGCACCTCGTCCACGAGCTCCTGGTCGTCGACGATCGCGAAGACCGGCGGGCGGCGCTGCATGGAGCCGAGCGTCTTGTCGTAGTAGCCGCGGCCCCAGCCCAGGCGCATGCCGCTGCGGTCCACGGCCGCCGCCGGCACGAGCATGAGGTCCACCTCGTCGACCGCGATGGGGCCCAGGAGGGTGCCGACGGCCTCCGGGAACCCCAGCTCGTGCACGATCTCCGACTCGCCGTCGCTGACGACCCAGTCGAGCAGGCCGTCCTCGCGGGTGACGGGCAGCAGGATCCGCAGCCCCTCGGCCCCGGCCCACTGCAGGAAGGGCCGGGTGCCCGGTTCGAACTCGCCGGAGAGATAGCAGGCGAGGGTGCGGGCGCGGGTCTCCTCGACCAGTCCGCGCAGCTGCTCGGCGATCTGCTCGGCGGCGCGGCGGGCGTGCTCGACGCCGCGCGCGTTGCGGCGGCGGCGGATCTCGGCGCGCAGGGCGCGCTTGCCGACGGGGGCGCGGTCTTCCATGCCTCCAGCTTAGGCGGCGGCGCACGGTCCGCCCCGCTCGGCGGCTCCTCGGGCCTCCGGCTCGGACGTCCGCCTCCGGCCCCCGCGGCCATTCCGCCGTGCTCCTGCGAACCCGGCCCCGCAAACGCGCCCTTGCAATCGCAACTTTGGTGGATACCATGCGGATATGCACGCATCGATCAGCAAGGCTGTGATTCCCGCGGCGGGTCTGGGCACCCGCTTCCTGCCGGCGACCAAGGCGATTCCGAAGGAGATGCTGCCGGTCGTGGACCGTCCCGCGATCCAGTACGTGGTCGAGGAGGCGGTCGGCGCCGGCCTGGAGGACGTCCTCATGATCACCGGCAGGCAGAAGGTGACGCTGGAGAACCACTTCGACCGGGTCGCCGAGCTGGAGAGCCACCTGGCCGAGCGCGGGGAGAAGGCCAAGCTGGACAAGGTGTCCGAGTCGACCCGGCTCGCCGATGTGCACTACGTGCGGCAGGGCAATCCGCGCGGCCTCGGGCACGCGGTGCTGCGCGCCCGCCGCCACGTGGGGCGCGAGGCCTTCGCGGTGCTGCTGGGCGACGACATCGTCCAGGGCGGGCAGGAGCTGCTGCGCCGCATGATCGAGGTCCACCGGCGCACCGGCGCCTCGGTGGTGGCGCTGCAGGAGGTGGAGCCGGCGGAGGTCTCCGCCTACGGCGTGGTCGGCTTCCAGGAGCCGCCGCAGGACGACACGGTGACGGTGACCAGGCTCGTGGAGAAGCCGAGCGCCCAGGAGGCCCCGTCGAACCTCGCGATCATCGGCCGCTATCTGCTGCGGCCCGAGGTGTTCGACGTGCTGGCCGAGACCGAGCCGGGCCGGGGCGGCGAGATCCAGCTGACGGACGCGCTGCAGCGGCTGGCCGAGGACCCCGAGCGCTACGGCGGCGTGGTCGGGGTGGTCTTCCGGGGGCGGCGCTTCGACACCGGCAACCACCTCAGCTACATCAAGGCGATCATCGAGCTCGCCTGCCAGCGCGAGGAGCTGGGCCGGGAGCTGCGGCCCTGGCTGCGGGAGTTCTCCGCCTCCCTCGGCGAGGAATGAGCCTCGTCCCCACCCTGCGGGACGGGGCGGTGACGCTGCGGCCGGTGCGGTTGCGCGACGCGCGGGAACTGGAGCGGCTGCTGCTCGTGGACCGGGAGTGGCTCGCGCCCTGGGAGGCCTCCAGCCCGCAGGCGGACGGCTCCGCGCGGCGCTGGGACGTGCGCGGCAGCATCCGCTCCCTGCTCGGTCAGGCCTCCGAGCGCACCGCGCTGCCCTTCGCGATCGAGTACGAGGGGCGCCTGAGCGGGCAGCTGACGGTCTCCGGCATCAGCTACGGGGCCGTGTGCTCCGCCTCGCTCGGCTACTGGGTGGCCAGGGTCGTGGCGGGCCGGGGTGTGGCGCCGACCGCGACCGCGCTGGCGAGCGACTACTGCCTGTTCGAGCTGGGGCTGCACCGCATGGAGATCTGCATCCGCCCGGAGAACGCGAAGTCCCTGCGGGTCGTGCAGAAGCTGGGCTTCCGCTACGAGGGGCTGCGTCGCCGCTACATCCACATCGACGGGGACTGGCGGGACCACGTGTGCTTCGCGGTGGTGCGCGAGGAGGTGCCCCGCGGGGTGCTGCAGCGCTGGCGCAGCGGGCAGGCCGATCCGCGGCTCGCGGCGGTGCCGGAGGGGGACCTGCGGCGCGGCGCCGCGGCCTTCCCCTGAGGCCCCGCTGCCGCGCCGGGCGGGTTCGCAGCGAATCCCCGGCTTCCTGAGAGTCGACACACGGGTATCAATACGTCACATTCGTCACATCTGCCCCTAACGTGTGGGGCATGCAATTCGGAGGCGCCACCAGCATCGTCCTGCTGCTCGTCGCAGTGCTGTGGATCGCGTACGTCGTTCCCGGCTGGGTGCGGCGGCGCAACTACCTCGCGACCGAGCAGAACGCCGTGCGGCTGCAGCAGACGCTGCGGGCGATGGCCGAGACCGCCGAGGCGCCGCGCCTGGACCGGGTCGAGATGAGCTCGCGCGGGGTGGCCGAGCAGCAGCGTCGCTTGCGCGCCGCCCGCAAGGCCGCGGCCAAGGCCGAGCGGGAGCGCGAGGAGGCCGCCCGCCGCGACCTGCCCCGCGTGCGCGCCCCCCGCACCGCGGCCGGCCGCCGCGCCGCGATCCGCACCCTGCAGCGCCGCCGCCGGATGTGCTCCCTCTTCGGCCTGTGCTCGCTGCTCGTGCTCCTGGCGGGCGTGCCCGTGGGCCTGATGAGCGGGAACTGGTGGCCGACGACCGCCGGCGTGGTCGGGCTGCTCGCGGCGCTCGCCCTGCTCGTGCGCCTCAGCCGGGTGGAGAGCGCGCAGCGCGCGGCCTTCGCCCGCAGCCGCCGCCAGGCCGCCCCCACCGAGCCGGTCGCCGTCCAGCAGCAGCGCCGCAGCCGGGAGCGCGCCCCCCGGCCGGCCGTCGAGACCCTCCTCGAGGACGAGCCGGAGCAGGCCGTCGCCGGGGCCGAGGAGCTGCCCGACGAGGTCGAGCTCGCCGGCTGGACGCCCGTGCCGGTCCCCCCGCCCCTCTACATCACTCGCGCTACCTTCGAGGCCGAGCCCGTCGGGGCCGAGGGGCCCGAGGACGGCCCGGACGGACCGGACGGCGGTCCGGACGGTCCCGGTGGCGGCCACGACGACTTCAGCGAGCGGGTGCTCGCGGCCCTGCACGAGGAGGCCCGCCGCAACGAGCAGGCCATCCGCGACGCGCACCGGCAGCCCGGTGTGGCCACCTTCGGCCGGCCCGCCCGTGGTCCCGTGCTGGCCTGCGCCGAGCAGCCCGTCCGGAGCGAGCAGGAGCGGCCCGCCGCCGCGCGGCCCGATGTCGAGGAGCAGCCCCCGGCGGCCGTGCCGGGGCCCTGGGCCGCCATGGGCGTGATCGGCGAGCAGCAGCCGGGCATGGGCGATCTGGACGAGGTGCTGCAGCGCCGTCGCGCCGGCTGAGCCCCGAGGGCCGCCGCGGCCGGGTAGATTGGTCGCCAGCCGCGTGCGTCCGCGCGCGGCTCCCGGTCCACGGTACGAGCCGACGAGCGATGGAGGGGTTTGCGCAGCATGGCCCAGCAGTTCACCGACGATCCGTTCGCGGACTCGGACGCGACGCCGCTGCGGGTCCCCTCCGGCGTGTTCCGGGCCGACTCGGCGGGGCCCATCGAGCGCACCGGCGCCACCAACGCGCGGCTCGTGCTGGGCCAGCCGCTCGCGGCGCTCCGCGCGGTCTCCCAGCGCACCATCGTCGGCCGGCTGCTGGCGGTGTGCACGATCGTGTCGATGCTCGTGGTCGTGCCGCTCATGATCTCGGGCTTCGCCTCGGTGCGCCGGGCGGCGCTCGCAGCCGAGACGAGCGAGACCGGCCTGCCCTCGCTCGTCGCGATCTCGCCCGAGGCCCAGGCGGTACTGGACCAGCTGCGGCCGATCGACGCCGCCTACATCGCCTCCAGCACGATCTCCGAGGAGGGCAACCGGGACCGCATGCAGACCCTCGTGAACGAGGTGCGCGAGCGGGTGTTCGCGAACGACGCGAACGGCGCCCGGCCGCGCATGGAGGAGGCGATCGCCTACTTCGTCTCGGTCTACTCGCAGGGGCTGCCGGCGCAGGTGGACCTGATCCTGGAGGACTACCCGTACTCCGAGGAGGAGACCGACGAGCGCATCGAGCAGCTGAAGGGGACGATCGTCGCCAATGCGCAGGGCCAGGACCTGACGGCGCTCGTCGCGGCGGTCGTCGAGCTGCCCCAGCGGGTCGGCGACGCCATGAACCAGCACCTGGGCAACCGCATCACCTACGTACCGCCGCAGCCCACCCAGACCCAGCAGCCCACGGCGCCGCCGCCGGCCACCACGCCGCCGCCGACGGAGCCGGCCCCCACCGACCCCGGTCCCACCCAGTCGCCCCCGCCGCAGACCATTCCGCCGGTGCAGCCGTCGCAGCCGCCCCAGACCCCCAGCGGCAACGACGATGACGACGACGACTGAGCCCGAGCGACTTGCGCGGCGGGGGAGGGGCCTGTAGTCTGGTGCCCTGCCCGGGGCTATGGCGCAGTTGGTAGCGCGTCTCGTTCGCAATGAGAAGGTCAGGGGTTCGAATCCCCTTAGCTCCACCAGAAGCACCTGACGGGGACATCCGAAGTCGAACACTTCGGATGTCCCCGTTCGGTCTTCTCGTCCAGGCGGCGGTCGTATCATCTGTCGTCCGGCCTACGGTCTCTACAGCGCAGCAGCCTTTCGAAGCAGCGGGTGCCAGAGACACTTGCCCCTTACATCACGGTGACTGCGAACCGTCACGATTCTCAAGCCCTTACGACCAGAGCTCCTGTAAACCATCTGACTCCCCTGCCGGTCGCGTGATGCAAGGCGGCCAGCAGGTGCGGGGCCCGGGCCTGCCGGTCCCGGGCGCCTTGTCGTCCACCGCGATGACCTGCCGACCGGCGAGCACCCGCTGAGGGTTCGGAACCAGGCCGAAACGCGCCGGTCCAATTCCACGGTGTCCACCCGTTGCAGTACCCGACGAATCGTCGATTCGAGGGGAGTGGGTGCCCGGCTTTGATCCCCAACTCGACCAACTCATCCACCGTCAACGCCGCCACATGCTCCCACATCGCCGTCAACGTCCGACACCCCGCCAACACCTCCACTAGGTCGTGTTTTGAAAGTGGTGCCAGGTGTGGGTGTGGTTGCTGGCGTGTTGGTCCTGACCATGGGGGGACTCCCGGGGTAGATGGATTGGGTGTCTAGCGCGTGTCCTGTAAGTGTTTGGGTGGGCGGCGTGGCTGCTGGGTATCAGTCTTGGAGTTTGTTTGTCTTGGGAGATGGTTGGACGTGGGGAGCTCACGGATAAAGCATGGGAAGCCATCGCGCCTCTGTTGCCTGTCAATGGCAAGGGTCGCCGGTGGCGTGATCACCGGCAGGTGATCAACGGGATCCTGTGGAAGCTCCGTACCGGTGCGCCCTGGCGTGACGTGCCCGAACGCTACGGTCCGTGGAAGACCTGTCACGAGCGATGACGGCTCTGGACCATGGACAGTACCTGGGGGAAGACCCTCGAAGAAGCCGTCGTCAAGGACGATGCCATCGGCGAGGTCGAGTGGGTGCTGTCGGTGGACTCGAGCTCCGTACGGGCGCACCAGCACGCAGCCGGTGCCCGGAAAAAGGGGGCTGCTCGGATCCGGTCGAGGCCCTCGCGGTGGCCGGAGAATGCCTCGGACGATCCCGCGGAAGACTGACCTCGAAGATCCACCTGGCCGTCGATGGGGCCGGACTGCCGACGAGTATCCTCCTGACCGAAGGGACAGGCCGAGGACAATCCGCAGCTGGTGCCGCTGCTCGAGCAGATCGGCGTGGCCCGCTCGGGTCCGGGCCGGCCACGCCGTCTCCCGGATGCGGTGCTGGCGGACAAGGTCGAGGGTGTCAGATGGTCTGTGTAAGTCTTGTTTGAAGGGATCGAGGTTCATGACTGTGTTTGATGGAGATGATCGTGGCCGTGTTTCGGGTGCGCAGCTGG
>JAUNLB010000046.1 GCA_030532485.1 Pseudoclavibacter sp. | reverse complement strand
AGGTAGTGGTCATCGTTGATCGCGAGCACTTCGCTGACGAAGGCGCCGTGCTGCCGGAATCCGGGGCACAGCACCGCCTCCCAGCCGGGCATCTCGACGGGCTGCGGGGCGGCGCAGTCCTCGCCGAGCCCGGCGATCGCCTCCTCCAGGCTCCACGGCAGATCGGGGTTCTGCTTCTTCGTCTCCCTGTGGCTGAAGCAGATGGCGTTGACGATCGTGTACCAGCGGGGCTCCCCCTCGGGGGCGTCGAGGCGGAGCTGCGGCACCCCGATCGGCCACTGCCGCCAGCCGGGGTCCGCGGTGCGGACGGAGACGGTGCCGCGGCACTCGCCCCCGCCGCCGGGGTGCTGGACGGGGAAGGTGTGCTCGTGCGGGTACTGGGCAACGACGGCGGGGTCCTCCCGCGTCCCGCAACCGCTGAGCAGAGCGGCGGCGAGCACGAGGGCGCAGGCGGCGCCCAGGAGGCTTCGGATCCGGTTCATGCGGGCTCCTTCGCCGGGGCGGGGACGGTGCGGTGATGCGCGGGGCGGGGCAGGCTGCGGGTGCGGCTGGGGCTCGGCTCGGGGGAGGAGGGGCGGCTGAGGGGGCCGTCGCGCAGGGGATCGATTTCTTGCACCTCGGCGCGTACCTGTTCCCAGTCGTTCGAGGGGCGGCACTCGGAGAATCCGTCGAGGGTGACGACCCGCTGCCCGACGAAGGCCCGGAGCCGTCCGCCGTTCTTCCAGTCGGTCCACGTCAGTTCGTGGTTGCCGTAGGCGTCTTCGGTGATCTCGGTCTGGAATCCCAGCGGCACGAACAGCTCCTCCCCGAGCCGCTGCACCGTCTCGGTGGGCAGCGTCCCGGCGCCGACCATGCGGAGCATGAACTCGCCGTCGATCGTGTCCGAGACCCCCTCCCGGCAGCTTTCAACATCGAATTGGTGCGCGAAGGGTACCCTCTCGTTGCTTCGCCACTCGCCGGATCCGGCCTGCGTGGTCCGCTCTTCGAATTCGAGGATGGCGGGCACGACGGTGGCCGCGTAGTCCTCCAGGCTCTGGCGTTGCTCGAAGGGCGTGTCGTCACCGGCGGGGATGCGCGGCTCCCACCGATCGACTTCCTCGCTTCCAGAGGAGGTGGAGCTTCCGGTGGCCGTGCATCCGGTCAGGGTCAGGACGATCCCGACTCCTGCCGCAAGCAGCCGTCCGCCGAGGGTGCGCGCATGTTTCGAGAATGCCCCCTGGCGGTACCCGGGGGACGATCCGGGGGTCCGGTCTTCTCCGGGGTTCCTCTGGCTCGGAGCGTGCGGGGAGGCGGCGGGTGTGGTCTTCACGAGCGTGCTCTTTTCTGCGGCTGAGGCCTTCCAGTCTCTGTGCGATCGACGACGGTGACCGAGCGGCTCGGGCTCGATGTCGGCTCCGCAGGGCTCTCGCTGGGCAGGGGGACGAGCGCTTGCAGCTCGAAGCGCACTCGATCCGGGTCGCGGGAGGGGCGGCATTCGGAGCCGCCAGACATAGTGATGTCCGATTGATTGACATACACTCCTATGTGTCCGCCGTTATGCCAATCGATCCAGGCCAAATAGTGCTTGCCGTCATCCCCGGGGCGCATGCTCGGCTGGAACCCCAGTGGGATGAATATTCCGTTTCCGATCTCGGCGACCTGTTCCACCGGAAGCGGCCCCGTTCTGCCGCTGTCGATGTCGACTTCGCTGCCCTCTGTCTTGTCCGGTTCGGTGCAGTGGCCGACGTTGAACTGGTACGAGACCAGGCTGTATGACCATTCGCCGCTTCCGGCTCGGGTGAGTCGCTCTTGGAACTCGACGACAGCGGGTGGGACGGTGGCGGCGTAGTCCTCGAGAGCTTGGCGTTCGCGGAAGGGTGTGTCGTCGCCGGCGGGGAGGCTCACGTCTAAGGGATCGCTGGCGCGGCGGAGGAGGTAGTCGAAAAGGCCGAGTGTGAGAACCATGCCCGCGACGAGGATCAGGGCGAGGGTCAGGAGGATCCGCCTCCAGCGGCGACGTGCGGGGCGGGGTGTCATGCTTCTTCCCCCGGGTCTTTCCTGCCGCCGACGACGATGTCGGACATGTCGATCAGGATCGGTGTGACTGTGCCATCCGGGTAGGTGTAGGGGTAGTCGTCGTGTCGGTCGTATGGGTCGAGAAAGTTGTTGACGGCAGTCCCTTCGTTGGAGATGTGGGTGAAGCCGCCGCCGGTGGCGGGGTTGACGCCGTGGCTGTGGTCGGGGCCGACGCCCTGGACTTCGTCGTGGCTGGGGATGGCGGAGACGTAGGCGGTGCCGTCGATGTTGTACTCGTAGGCATTGTCCACTCCGGCACCGGGCGAGCCATAGACGACGACATCGTCGACGACGCCGGGGTCGATGTCGTCCAGGGCCGTGCCGGCGGTGGTCGATCCGTAGGAGTGGGCGAGGACCGTCATGTACGGGTCCCCGGCCTCGGACTGCTGCCGGGAAGCGTGGACGCCCTCCAGGAAATCGTTCAGGACCGGTGCGCCTGCCTGCGCCCGATCCGGGGATGCCGCATCCGGCACCCCAGGCGGCGCATCGTAGCCAATCCAGGTGATCACCGCAACTCGGTCTTTAGCAACTCCTTGCTCATAATGTGCAGCGTCTCGGACATTCTCCATGTTGTTCATGGAGCCTTCCAGGTCGTCGCGGGCGGTGGTGCCCATGCCGGGGACGTAGGTGGCGACGTAGTCGGCGGTGTCCACGTTGCCGGAGGCGATCGCGATGCGGGTTTGAGGCCCGCTGGCGTCGACGACCAGCAGTTGTCGGTCACCGCTTGCGTGAGCGGCGGTCCACGCCGCTTCGAGATCCTGCTGGCGTGCCCGTGCGAGGGCTAGTTGTTCTCTCCGGTGTGAGTCGATGGAAGGATCTCCTAGCTCTTCCAGCTGCTGGATTTCGGCGTTGTTTTCTTGGATGAGGTTTCCGAGGTAGATGCGGTTGGCGTGGTCGCGGGAGGTGGCGTCGATGCCGTCGGTGTTGCCGATGACGTCGGGGTATGTTTCGATGAGTTGTTGCTGTTCTTGCGGGGTGAAGGTGCTCCACCAGATGGCGACTTCTTCTTCGGACCAGTTCGGGTCGGGTGGGGGCGGAGGGCTCTGGGAGGCGGCGTCGTAGCCGGTGCTGTTGTCCAGTTGGGCGGCGGCGACCGCGTTCAAACGGTCCCGGAAGGCCAGGTCCGCCTCCTGGGCGAAGCGGAGCAGGTCCTGGATCGAATCGGTCAGCTTCTGCTGGGCTTGTGCGGCGGCGATCTGCAGATTCAGCAGAGAGTTGAGTTCTTGTTCATTCAAAGCGTTCCATGCGACGCTCTCGTATTCGGCGCGTCGTTCGGGGCTGATGGTGACGGTGCCGTCCTCGGCGATGAGGAGGCGTTCGATCTCGGCGCACTCGTAGCATTCCTGGACCAGGCCCTGGACGCGGCCGACGTTGTCGCAGGCGTCGGCGCAGGCCAGCATGAGTTCCTTGTACTGGTCCACCAGGTCTTCCATGCAGCGGGTCTCGAAGCTCAGCCAGGCGCGGATCGCGTCTGCGGTGGCGCCTTCGGCCTGGAAGCGGTAGCCGGCGATGTACAGCCGGTCGGCAAGGTCCTTGGCTCGCTGCTGGCGGTCCCGGAACTCCTCCATCGCCGTGTAGGGGGCGTCCGAGTTCCACTGTTGCACATCGCTCCAGCTCACCATCGCCTGTTCTCCCCCTCGTTCTGATTCTGTCGCTGTTCGTTCCGTCGGTGCGATCTCGCGGTGCGGCTCAGACGGGTTGCCGCTCGCCGCCGGTGGGGCGGTTGAACTGCTGTTCGTAGTAGGCGTCCAGGCTTGTGAACTCGCCGTCCAGATCGCCGATGTCGCCGGCGTGGCTCGTCACGCGGCCGCCGCGCCGGCTTCCCCGCCGGGCATGCCCGCGGCCGCTCCGGCCAGGCTGCCGGCCGTCCCGTCCAGGCCGCCCGCCTCGTCTGCCAGACCTCGCAACTCCCCGGCCAGGAGAAGCAACTCTCCTTCGGGAATCTCCAGATCCGCCATGATCCTCCCCCAGGCCTCTCCGCGACGATCGCCTCCCGCAGCAGCCCGCGCCGCTGCGGTCCCGGCAGCGTACGCCGCGGTATGCACGACTGTCAATCAGAGGCGCCTATGCATCGCCTGCGTGTCGCAGCACGCGGGGCGGGCTCAAGGAGCCGGATCTGCGGTCCGTGCGGTTCTCAGTCTTCCGGGACGCTTGTGCCCTCCGGGTCCGCGAGCAGCGCGTGGCAGCGGGCCAGGCGCCGCTGCCACCACGCGGCCCGCTCGGGCGGGGCCGCGGAGCGGCGCAGCGCCTGCTCGTCCACCTCGACCGCCTCCAGCGGCAGCTCGCCGTCCTGCGGGCGCAGGGGGCGGACGGCCACGTCCGCCGCGAGCAGGGACGCCGTGCCGAGCCCCGCGTCGTAGCGCTGCACGCCGCCGTCCAGCTCCCGCGCGATGTGCGCCGCCAGCTGCGCCCCTGCTGCGATCCCCACCGAGGTGTCCAGGGCGCTGGACACGGTCGCGGGCAGCCCCGCCTCGCGCACGAGCTCCAGCGCCCGGCGGACCCCGCCGAGCGGCTGCACCTTCACGACCAGCACATCGGCCGCGCCCGCCCGGGCCACCGCCAGCGGGTCCCGGGCCCGGCGCACCGACTCGTCGGCCGCGATCGGCACCCCCACCCCCCGATCCCGCAGCCGGGCGCGCAGCCTCGCCATCGCCGCCACCCCCGCGACCGGCTGCTCGGCGTACTCCAGCCCGAAGGGCGCGAAGGCGGTCAGCGCCCGCTCGGCCCGCTCCTCGTCCCAGGCGGCGTTCGCGTCCACCCGCAGGCGGGCCTCCGGGGCCGCCCGGCGCACCGCCGCCAGCCGGGCCAGGTCCTCGTCCAGGCCCTGGCCGCGCTCGGCCACCTTGACCTTGATCGTGCGGCAGTCGCCGAAGCGCGCCAGCACCTCCGGCACACGCCGCGCCGGGACGGCCGGGACGGTCGCGTTCACCCGCACCCGGCCCTCCCGCAGGCGGGGGAGCGTCCGGTCCCAGCCGGACTCGATCGCGGCGGCCAGCCACGCGCTCGCCTCCCGGTCCCCGTACTCGGGGAAGGGGGAGAACTCGGCCCAACCCGCGGGCCCGCGCAGGAGCACCGCCTCCCGCTCCTCGATCCCCCGGAAGCGCAGCCGCATCGGCAGCCGGACCACGTGCGCGTCCGCCAGCAGCTCCTCGAGCGGCGGCGGGGCGGGACGGGAAGCGGGGGGAGGGGGCACGTCCCCATTGTGCCGCGAACCGGCCAGGTTTTCGAGCTCTACCGGCACGACGAGGACGCATGTCTGCCGCGCCCCCGCGAACCGGCCCGCGCAGCGCCCCCGGCGACCGCGGCGGATTCTGTCAGAATTCGGGCAGCGTACGACGGCCCGCCCAGTGCCCTCGGCGACCGCGCCCCATGTCGGGAGTCCGGGGAGGGATAGGCTGAGCACGGCCGTCCCCCCCCGACGCGGCCGGATCCGATCACCATGACCACAGCACCGCAGCAGGCACCCAGCGCCGTCCGGCGCTTCCTCGAGGACGACGGCACCCCGCCCGGTCGTCCCCGGCGCCCCGAGTACCGGCACGGCACCGTACTGCCCCTGGCCTGGTTCCACTTCCTCTACAATCCCGGCCGCTGGCGGGTCGGCCACTGGGCGCTCTTCGGCTGCGTCATGGTCGCGATCGCCGATCTGCTGGCCCTGTTCTACGTCTTCAACGTGCTCGGCGACGTCGGCGAGGGCTCCAAGATCGAGATCGAGGTGTGGCTGCTCATCGCGGGCCTCGGCGGCTTCGCGACCATCACCGCCGCGCTGTGGGCGATCTGGAAGGGCAGCGGACGGTGGGCGGGCGTGATCGCCCTGCTGCTGGGCCTCGCCCTGGGCGCGGCGCCCGCCTGGCTGGTCGGCAACACGCTCGTCCAGCTCGTCGTCAACGGCGGCACCCTGCCCGACGCGCCGCCCATGTGGTGAGCCGGCCCGCCCCTGGCCGGCGCGCCCGGCCTCGACCCGCGTCGCCCCGCTGAGCGGCAGGAGCCGGCCCGGCGTTCCCGGCGCGCGGCCCGCCCGGTCAGTACGGTTGAGTCATGACCGAGGGTGTGCACCGTCCCGAGCAGATCTCCGAGCTCTTCGACCCCGCCGAGTGGCGTCTCTCGCCCGGATTCGAGGAGCTGCGCGACCTCAGCTACCACCGCAGCCGCGACGGCCGCATCGCCCGCATCGCCTTCGACCGCCCGGAGGTGCGCAACGCCTTCCGCCCGGGCACGGTCGACGAGCTGTACCGGGCGCTGGACGACGCCAGGCAGGACCCGCGCATCGGCGTCGTGCTGCTCACCGGCAACGGGCCCAGCCCCCGCGACGGCGGCCGCGCCTTCTGCTCCGGCGGCGACCAGCGCATCCGCGGCCGCGACGGCTACAAGTACGCGAGCGGCGAGACGGGCGACACGATCGACGCCGCCCGCGCCGGCCGCCTGCACATCCTGGAGGTGCAGCGGCTCATCCGCTTCATGCCGAAGGTCGTGATCGCGGTCGTCAACGGCTGGGCGGCCGGCGGCGGCCACTCCCTGCACGTGGTGTGCGATCTGACGATCGCCTCCCGCGAGCACGCCCGATTCAAACAGACCGACGCGGACGTCGGCTCCTTCGACGCCGGCTACGGATCGGCCTACCTCGCGAAGCAGGTCGGCCAGAAGCTCGCGCGGGAGATCTTCTTCCTGGCCGAGGAGTACTCGGCCGAGCGGGCCTACGAGACGGGCACCGTGAACCGGGTCGTCCCGCACGCCGAGCTGGAGCGGGAGGCGCTCGCCATGGCCCGCACGATCCTCGGCAAGTCCCCCACCGCGATCCGCATGCTCAAGTTCGCCATGAACCTCGCCGACGACGGGCTGGTCGGCCAGCAGGTCTTCGCGGGCGAGGCGACCCGGCTCGCCTACGGCACCGACGAGGCCGTGGAGGGACGGGACGCCTTCCTGCAGAAGCGCGAACCGGACTGGGGGCCGTTCCCGTGGCACTTCTGAGCGGGGGCGGCCGGCCGCTGCGGGTCGTGCCCGCCCGCGAGCCCGAGGCGGTGGCCGAGGCGATCGCCCGGCGGCTGCTGTCGGACGGGCCGGCCGTGCTGCCGGCCGCCGACCCGGCGGCGGAGACCGCCTTCGCGCAGCGGCTGGCCGAAGGCGGCGGCCTGCCCGAGGAGCTGGCCCTCGTCGTCTCCACCAGCGGCTCCACCGCCGCCCCCAAGCGGGTGGCGCTCAGCGCGGGGGCGCTGCGCGCCGCGGCCGAGGCGAGCGGGGCGGAACTGGACCGCCGCGTCGCCGCCTCGCTCTCGCAGTTCGAGCTGACCGGGCCGCGGGGACTCGCGACCGTGCAGGGGCCCGAGGCCTGGCAGTGGGTGCTGTGCCTGCCCGCGCACTACATCGCCGGCGCCCAGGTGCTCGTGCGGGCCGCGCTCGGCGGCGGCCGGGCCGTGGTGGCGGCCACCGAGCGCTTCCGGCCGCGGGCCCTCGTGGACGCCTACGAGGAGCTGGACGCGCCGTGCCTGGCGGTCTCCCTCGTGCCCGCGCAGCTGCAGCGGCTGCTGGCGGCCGCCGAGGCCTCTCCCCGCCAGGCGGAGCGCTACGGGGTCGAGGCCGAGGAGCTGCGGGAGGTGATGGCCGCCTTCGATGCGATCCTGGTGGGCGGCCAGGCCCTGCCGCGCAGCGTGCGGGAACGGGCCGAACGGCTCGACTGGCAGCTGATCGCCACCTACGGTGCGAGCGAGACCGCCGGCGGCTGCGTGTACGACGGGGCGCCCCTGCCCGGGGTGGAACTGCGGGTGGAGGACGGCGAGCTGCTCGTCGCCGCCCCGCAGCTCGCCAGCGGCTACGCGGGCGATCCGGAGCGCAGCGCCTCCGCCTTCCCCGAGATCGACGGACGGCGCTGGTACCGGACCGGTGACGCGGGCCTGCTGGAGCCCGACCCGACCGTCCCGGGCGGCACGCGCCTGCGGGTGACCGGCCGCCTGGACGACGTCATCGTCTCCGGCGGCGAGAAGGTGCCCCTGGGCGGGCTGGAGGCGCGGCTGCGGGAGCTGCGCGGATTCGAGGAGCTCGTGGTGGCCCCCTGCCCCTCCGAGCAGTGGGGGCGGGTTCCGGTCGCGGTCCTCGCCTCGCCCGCGGTCGAGGCGGGAGGCGCGGTGCCGGCCGGCCCCGACGACCCCGCGCTGCTCCGGCTGCGCCAAGCGGCCGGGGAACTGGGCCGCGCCTTCCGTCCCGCGGCCCTGCTGCGGGTGCGGGAGCTGCCCCGGCTGCCCGGCGGCAAGCCGGACCGGGTGGCGATCGCCGCGCTCGCGGCCCGCGTGTTCGCGGCCGCGAAGTGAGCCCTACAATCGCTTCGTGGCCAAGAAGAAGCAGCACTCCAGCACCCGGCGGGCGCCCGCCCGCTCCGGCTCCGGCAGCCCGCGCGGCAGGGGCGGCGGCCGGCGCGGCCCGGGCCGGGCACGGGCCCGGGAGCTGAGCCGCCGCGACCGGATGCGGCTGTGGCTGGAGGGGGCGCGGCTGCGCACGCTGCCCCTCGCGGTCGTGCCGGTGCTGCTGGGCACGGCCGGGGCCGTGTCCATCAGTCAGGAGGGCGAGTACCACTGGGCGCGCGCCCTGGCCTGCCTCGCGGTGGCCGTCTGCCTGCAGATCGGCGTGAACTTCGCCAACGACTACTCGGACGGGGTGCGCGGCACCGACCGCCACCGGGTCGGCCCGCTGCGGCTGACGGCCTCCGGGCTCGTGCCCGTGAAGACCGTCCGGACGATCGCGTTCCTCTTCTTCCTGCTCGCCGCGGCGGCCGGCGTCTTCCTGGCCTGGCGCACCGGGCAGTGGTGGCTGCTCGCGGTGGGGGCCGCGGCGATCCTGGCGGCCTGGTTCTACACGGGCGGCAAGCGCCCCTACGGCTACTTCGGCCTGGGCGAGGTGTTCGTCTTCCTCTTCTTCGGCCTGGTCGCCACGCTCGGCACGATGTACGTGCAGGTCCTGCAGATCAGCTCGGACGGCTGGCTGCTGGCGATCGCCTCGGGACTGTTCGCCTGCGCCGCGCTGATGGCGAACAACATCCGGGACGCCGAGCAGGACCGGGCGGCGGGCAAGCGCACCCTCGCCGTGCTGCTGGGCCGCGTCGCCCCCCGCGTGCTGTACGGGCTGTTCGCGCTGGGGCCGTTCGTGATCTCGGGCATGTTCCTCGTGCTGTTCCGCAACGCGATCTACTCCTTCTTCGCGCTGATGCTCATCGCCCCCGCCGTGCTCATCGTCGCGACGAGCGAGCGGCCGCGCGATCTGGTGCTCGCCCTGCGGCTGACGACGCTCGGGGCGCTCGCCTTCGCCCTGCTGCTGGGGCTCGCGATCGCGCTGTCCCCGTACCGGCCGGCGCTGCCGCCGGGCCTCGCCCCCGCCTGAGCGGGACGGGCGCGCTCAGCGCTCCTCGTCCTCCGGCTCGCCGTCGTCCGGCGCGTCCTCGTCCGAGCCGCTTCCGGCCGGCTCGCCCTCCAGCGCCTCGTCGACGGCCTCGTCCTCCTCGATCTCCAGTTCGCCGCGCCGCTCGCGCCGTTCCCGCAGGCCCCGCAGGTCCGCCCCCATGCGTCGCCGGTGGCGCCGCAGGAAGATGTAGGACACGAGCAGCCCGATCGCGGTGCCCGCGGCCGCGCCGAGCAGCCAGTCGTAGGACGGGTCGGGCACGGCGAGCGTGACGAGCACGAAGGGGACGGCGAAGGCGAGGACCCGGACGGTCCCGTAGACGAGCCAGGCGCGGGCGGACTGCATGCCGTCAGTGTACGGAGCCGTGCGGTGCGTCCGGCGGGCCCGGGTGCTGCCGCCCGGCGCCGGCCGTCGGCGGACGGAGCGGCGCGGCGGGCGCCGCTCGCTAGAATGGGCTGGTCATGGCCCGTCTGCTCATCGCCGCGATCGTCGTCGCCGTCGTGTTCACCGTCTACGCGGTGATCGACTGCGCGATGACCGACCCTCGGCGCACCCGCGCGCTCGGCAAGCCCGTGTGGATCGGGGTGGTCCTGCTCGTCCCGCTCGCCGGCCCCCTGCTGTGGCTCTTCTTCGGCAAGCTCCGCGGCGACGGCCCGGCCGGACCCGTCGCGCCCGACGACGACGAGGCCTTCCTGCGCTCCCTCGACTCCGAGGTCGAGCACCGGGAACGCATGCGCCGCCTGGAGGCGGAGATCGCGGCGCTGGACGAGCAGTTCGAGCGGCCCGACGCCGATCCCGGCGTCTCGGGCGAGACCGCGGTCGAGGGCGAGACGCGGGACGACGAACCCGACGAGCCCCGTGGCTGACGCCGGCGGAGAGCCCGTGCCGCGCTCGGCGGCCGGCGAGTTCTCCGCCCGCCTGCTGACGGCGGCCGTCCGCGCGGGCGTGCGGGACCTCGTGGTGTGCCCCGGCTCCCGCTCCCAGGCGCTCGCGCTGGCGGCCGCCGAACTGGAGCGGCTGGGCGCCGTACGGCTGCACGTGCGCATCGACGAGCGTTCGGCGGGCTTCTTCGCGCTGGGCCTCGCGATCGAGACGGGCCGGGCGGTGCCCGTGATCACCACGAGCGGGACGGCCGTCGCGAATCTGCACCCGGCGGTGCTGGAGGCCTTCCACGCGGGCGTGCCGCTGGTGGCCCTCACCGCGGACCGACCGGCGGAGCTCGTCGGGGTCGGCGCGAACCAGGCGACCACGCAGCCGGGGATCTTCGGCCCGCTCGTCCCGGTCGTGCACCGGCCGGCGCCGGTCGGCGGGGCGGACGAGCCGTCCGATGCGCAGACGCTGGGCCTGCGCATCGCGCGCGTCCGCGGCCCGCTGCACGTGAACCTCGCCCTGCGCGAGCCGCTCGCGGGCGCGATGCCCGATCTGCGCGCGATGCTCGCGGACCCGGCCCCCGAGCCCCCCGACCGGGAGCCTTCGCAGGCCCCGCAGCCGGGCGGACGCGGCGCGGGCGGCAGGCGCGTCGAGAAGATCCGGCTGGACCCGGGCGACGGGGTGCCCACGCTCGTGCTCGCCGGCACGGGGGCCGGGCCGGAGGCCGAGCGGATCGCCCACGAGGCGGGCTGGCCGCTGATCGCCGAGGTCGCCAGCGGCGCGCGCTTCGGCCGCAACCTCGTGGTCCCCTACCGGGAGCTGCTCGATCGCGACTCGCCGGAACCCGGGCTGCGCGACGCGGTGCGTCGCGTCGTGGTGCTCGGCCGCCCCACGCTCAGCCGACAGATCCCGCGCCTGCTGGCCCGGCCGGGGATCGAGGCCGTCGTGCTCGGTGGGACCGGGGGAGAGGCCTACGACCCGGCCCGCTCCGTGCGGGTCTTCGCGGAGCGGGCGGAGCTGAGCGGCCGCCGCGGTCCGCGCGAGTGGCTGCGCGACTGGGTCCTCGCCGGCCGCCGCCTCGTGGCGGCCGCCTCCAGCGACGCCCCCGCCCCGGCGCTGGCCGAGGCCCGCTCCACCGCGCCCGGGGCCCGGGCCCGCTTCGCCCGCGCCGAGCTCGCCGTCGCCCGGCAGCCGATCGGACGGGCCGAACTCGTGGACGCCGTGTGGCGCGCCAGCTGGCCGCACGACCGGCTCGTGCTGGGCGCCTCCCGGCTCATCCGGGAACTGGACCGGCGGGCGACGGGCAAGCGCATCCGGGTCGTCGCGAACCGGGGCCTGGCCGGTATCGACGGGACCGTCGCGACGGCCCTGGGCGTGGCGACCGGCAGCCAGCTGGCCGAGGCGGACGGCACGATCCCCGCGGGCGCCGCGGGGGTCACCCGGGTGCTGCTGGGGGATCTCACCCTCCTGCACGACGCGGGCAGCCTGCTCGTCGGCCAGGGCGGGGAGCCGGCGCCGCGCGTGCAGCTCATCGTCGGCGACGACGGCGGGGGCACGATCTTCGACGGCCTGGAGGTCGCGCGCGTCGCCGAACCGCGGGCCATGACCCGCGTCCAGCTGACCCCCCAGCGCGTCGAGCTGGCGTCGCTCGCCGCCGCCTACGGCTGGACCCACCTGCGGGCGAGCGACCGGGCCGGGCTGGAGGCGGCGCTCACGAGCCCCGAGCCCCGCCTGCTCGTCGAGGTGCCCCTGCCCCGCTGAGCGCGTCGGGCGTTCGGGCGGAGCGGCGGGAGGATACCCTGGCGGCATGAGCGGCGACAGCGGAGGACGAGGGAAGCGGGCAGCGGAGCGGAAGGCCGATCGGTCCGGGACCGGACCGGGCGGGCCGCTGGATCCGGAGCTGCTCCGGGTGGGCCCCGACTTCCGCCTGGCGGACGTCGACCCCCGCTCCACCCCCGGCTTCGCCGGCGACAAGGCGGCCGGGACCGCGGCGCTGCAGGGCATCGGACTGGACGAGCCGCAGGAGCTGCTGTACGCGAACGGCCGGGCGGGCGAGGCGCCGGCCGTGCTGCTCGTGCTGCAGGGCATGGACACCTCCGGCAAGGGCGGGATCATCCGTCACGTGGTCGGCGCGATGGACCCGCAGGGGGTGCGCATCGCCTCCTTCAAGCGGCCCACCGAGGAGGAGCTGGCCCACGACTTCCTGTGGCGCATCGAGAAGCGTCTGCCGGAGCCGGGCATGATCGGCGTCTTCGACCGCTCCCACTACGAGGACGTGCTCGTGCAGCGGGTGCGCTCCCTGGCCGCGCCGGAGGAGATCGAGCGCCGTTACGGCGCGATCGTGGACTGGGAGCGGGAGCTGGCCGGTCGCGGCACCCGGGTGCTCAAGGTCATGCTGCACATCTCCGAGGAGGAGCAGGGCGCTCGGCTGCTGGAGCGGCTGGACCGGCCGGACAAGCACTGGAAGTACAATCCGGGGGACCTGGACGAGCGGGCGCTGTGGCCCGAGTACCAGCGGGCGTACCAGATCGCGCTGGAGCGGACTTCCTTCGACCACGCGCCCTGGTACTGCGTGCCTGCCGACCGCAAGTGGTATGCGCGGCTCGCCGTGGCCGCGCTGCTGCACCGGGAGCTCACGGGCCTCGGCCTGGCATGGCCGCCGGCGGACTTCGACGTCGAACGGGAACGCGCCAGGCTCGCCGCCGCATGAGCCGGGCCGCCGTCTCCGCGCCCCCGGCGGCGGAGACCGCCCCGCCGGCCGGGAGGGGGCTGCCCGGCTCGCGGCGGCTGAGCGTCGGCCAGTGGGTGGCGGATGCGGTCCTCACCGGGCTGGTGGCACTGGGGTCGGTCTCGGACGCCGGCACGGTGTTCTCGAACAGCGACCCGCGGTGGTACTGGGCGACGATCGCGCTCGGCGCGACGGGGATGCTGCTGCGGCGCTTCCATCCGGCCCTCGCGCTGCTGTGCGCGAGCGGCTGCGCGCTCGTGCAGATGCTCCAGCTCATGACCCCGGGGCCGGTCAACCTGTGCATCCTGGGGGTCGTCTACGCCTGCGCCGCCTACGGCTCGTGGCCCGTGCGCATCGTCGCGCTGGTCGAGGCGCTGCTCGGGGCGTTCGTCGCCGCCTTCTACATCCTGCACGTCCTGCCGGGCGTCACGGTCGAGACGGACATCACCTCCCAGGAGGGGCTCAAGCTGCTCCTGCTCGGCCTCATGGTGGCCCTGCCGCTGGGCTCGGCGTGGCTGCTGGGGCTCGTGCGCATGCTCGTGCTGCGCTCCCGGGAGGCGCAGATGGAGCGCCGACTCGCCCTGGCCGCCTCGGCGCACGAGCGGGAGCGAGCCGCGATCGAGGCCGAACGGGTGCGCATCGCCCAGGAGATGCACGACGTGCTCGCCCACTCGCTGGTGACGATCGCGACCCTCTCGGACGGCGCCGAGCTCGTGCTGCGCGAGGATCCGGACTCGGCGGGCGAGGCGATCGGCATGATCGGCGGGGTCGCGCGGGACGCGCTGGGGGACGTGCGGCGGCTTCTGGCCGAGCTGCGCCACGAGCAGGCGCCCGGGCCGAGCGCCTCCTTCGAGGACCTGCCGCCGCTGCTGGAGCGCTTCCGCCAGGCCGGGCTGCGGCTGGACTGGCACGAGGAGGGCGAGCCGGTCCGGCTGAGCCCGAGCGGCTCCCTCACCGCCTACCGGACCGTGCAGGAGGGGCTGACCAACGCGCTGCGGCACGGGAACGGCGCGGCCGTCACCGGCCGGGCCGCCTGGCGGCCGGAGGGGCTGACGATCACGATCGAGAACCCCGTGCCGCCGCCGACGGCCGGCCAGCGGCGCCCGCCCGGGGGCTCCGGCTACGGCCTGGCGGGCCTGCGGGAACGCGTCCGCCGCGAGCACGGGGCGATCGAGTTCGGTCCGCTGCCGACGCGGCACGGCCCCGGCTTCCGGCTGTGCGCGACCATCCCCGCCGCGCGAGCGGCGGAGTGAGGCGGGCGCTCCGATGCGCGGCGCCCGCCCGTTGCGAGTCCTGGTCGCCCCCGACTCCTTCAAGCACAGTCTGAGCGCCCGCCGGGCCGCCGAGGCGATCGCCGCGGGCGTGCGGGAGGCGCGGCCGGACGCCGAGCTGCGCCTCATGCCCCTCGCCGACGGCGGCGAGGGGACGATCCGGGCGCTGCGCCCGGCCGGCGCCCTCGTCCGCGAGGCGCTCGTGTCCGGCCCGCTCGGCGCGCCCCGCCGGGCGCTCTGGGCCTCGCTGGGACGCACCGCCGTGATCGAGACGGCCGAGGCGGCGGGGCTGGAACTGGTGTCCCGGCCCTCGCCGCGGACCGCTCGGCTGGCCACGACGCGCGGCGTCGGGCAGCTCGTGCGCGCGGCGCTCGACGCGGGCTTCCGCGAGATCGTCGTCGCCGCGGGCGGCACGGCCACGAGCGACGGCGGCGCGGGCGCCCTGTTCGAGCTGGGCCTGCAGGCGCGGGACGGACGGGGTGCGCCCGTGACGGCGCCGGAAGAGCTGGGCGCGGTGCGCACGGTGCGGTTCGACGGTCTCGACCCCCGGCTTGCCGACACCCGCTTCCTCGTCGCGAGCGATGTGAGCTCGCCGCTGCTCGGGCCGTCGGGCGCCGCGCGGCTGTTCTCGCCCCAGAAGGGCGCGGACCCGGCCACGGTCGAGCTGCTGGAGGCCCGGCTGGCGGCCTGGGCGCGGATCCTGGAGCGCGCCACCGGCCGCGCCCTGCGCGAGCTGCCCGGCGCCGGCGCGGCCGGCGGCCTGCCCGCGGGCCTGGCCGCGGTCGCCGAGGTACGGGTGCGAAGCGGCCTGGCGTGGCTCTCGGAGGTGCTCGACCTGCCCGGGGCGGTCCGGGACGCGGACCTCGTCATCGTCGGCGAGGGCCGCCTGGACCGGCAGAGCCTGCGGGGCAAGGCGCCGGTCGCGCTCGCCGGCATCGCGCGGCGCGCCGGCATCAGGACCGTCGCGCTCTGCGGCCGCCTGGAGCTGAGTCGGGAACAGCTGCACGCCGTGGGCATCTCGGCGGCCCTCCCGATCGCCGGGGACGAGGAGGACTCGGCCCGGGCCATGGCCGAGGCCCCCGAACGTCTGCGCTGCGCGGCGGCCCGCATCCTCGCGATGCCCGCGGGGGCGCGAGTCGCCGGTGCGGAGCCGCGACCGTGA
>JAUNLB010000045.1 GCA_030532485.1 Pseudoclavibacter sp. | reverse complement strand
ATCGAAATGCCGAGCTACGCCGTTCTCGTCAGCTACGAGGTCGTCTCCGCCCTCGTCGTCGAAGCGGATTCCGCCGACGAAGCCGCGAAGATCGCCAGCGACTTCGAGAGCGACGCGCAGGAGGCCGTCGACGACGCGGCCGGCGTGCGGGTCTGGAGCCGGGAACTGCACGACGGCGAGATCGACGTGGAACAGGCGCGCGACGAGGAGGCGGCGGAGGAGCTGCTGGACGAGTGGCTCGACGAGCTCGAGGACGACGACGAGGACGACGAGGCCTGACACGCCGTCCGCGGACGCCCTGGCCGCCGCGTATCCTCGGCTCATGCGTCCCGAGCCGTTCAGCCCGCCAGCGCCGCCGCAGCCGCCCGCGAGCGGCGGTGCGCCTTTCCCGCCCCCGCCGCGCGGGAGCACCGTCACGACGGCCGTGCTGCTCGGGCTGGCCCTGCTGATCGCGGTGCCGGTGTGGTTCAGCGAGCCCGGCTGGTCCGGCCGGGAGGACGCGGGCGTGGGGGGCGCGCTCGGGCTGCTCGGGTTCACGCTGGCCGCCCTGCTGGCGCTGCTCGGGATCGCGATCGGCTGCGTGGCCGCGATGAAGTGGATCGGCGTCCTGCTGGAGCGGCCGCCCGCGCTGCCGCATCTGCGCTGGCTGCGCTGGGCGCTGCCGCTCGCGGCCTGCGTGCTGTATCCGGTCCTGGGGGCGCTGCTGCTCTTCGAGGGCCTCGGTGAGACGACGGACGTCTCGCACGGCGTCAGCCTGCTGGTCCTGAGCGGCATCGGCGTGCTCCTGCCGCTCGTGACGGTGCCGGTGAATCTCGTGCTGCTCCTGCTCGGCATCCGGGCGAATCTGCGCCTGGCGGCGGCCGAGCGCGGCTGAACCCTCGCGACGACGCCGGAGTCGGGTTAGGGTCGCTGGCATGACCCCGCCGCGACCTCGCCCCCGGCAGCCGCGCGTGCTGTCGATCCTCGCCGTCGTCTTCCTCCTGCTCTTCCTGGGGCTCGCCCTGCCGCTGCGACTCGGCGAGCCCGATTGGCACACGCTGTCGGCGCCCGAACAGGAGCAGCGGCTCGCGCTCGTCGGACTGGGGCACCTCGGGGTGGCCGTGCTGCTGACCGCGGGGGTCGTACTCGCCTCGATCGCCGTCGCGAAGTGGATCGACCACCTGCTGGAGCGGCCGGAGGGAGGGCTCCGGCTGCGCTCGCTGCGCTGGGCCGCGCCCGCGCTGGCCTGCGTCCTGTTCCTGCTGGCGATCCCGGGGTGCTGGCTCGTGCTGAGCCTGGTCTCGCGCGAGGCCGACTTCGGCACGGCGATGGCCCTGCTCATCACCGGGCCGGCCGTGTGCTTCGCGGGGCTGGTCACGAACACGATCCTGCTGATCCTCGGCATCGGGACGCACCGCTACTACCTCCGCGACCACGAGGCGGCGCTGGAGGGCGAGCGGCGGCAGGCCGAGCTCTGGGAGCGGGCGCGCGAGGACGCCCGCCGGACCGTGGAGATCCTGCTGCGGGGCGGCTATCCGCCCGAGACGGAGGTGTTCGACTTCGTCCTGCAGCCCGGGGAGCGCTGCTTCTTCGACCGCCCGCTGGACTATGCGCGCTTCTACTCCATGGAGGTCAGCTACCACCACACCTCAGGGCTCTACTTCGGCCCCGTGGGCTTCGTCGCGGCGGCGAGCGCCGTCAACACGATCGGCAACATCGCCCGTCGGCAGCAGGCGGCCCGGCTGGCCCGGGCGCAGTGGCGCGACCACCAGACCGCCCGCGTGCTGATCACCGACCGGCGCATGATCGTGCGCCGGAGCGGCGAGTGGATCGAGTTCCCCCACGAGTCGGTCGTCTCCTTCCACCCGGAGCCGGACGGCTGGTACCTGGCCGGCGAGTACCGGGGCACCTCGGCGCTGCACCTGAGCGGCGCGCACGCGCCGACGGCCTGCGCCCTGCTGGAAGGGGTGATCAGAGGACGGGCCGCGCTCGAGCGACACCCCGCGTTCCGCTCGCTGGTCGCCGAGGCCGTCTCGGACGGCCCCGGGACCGAGTACACGCCCGTCTCCGGGTGACCGGCGCCCGTCGGCGGACCCGCGGATCGGGCAGGATGGAGAGGTGAGCAGCGGCGGAAAGGACACCGGGCGGGTCGAGGGGGAACTCCCCGCCGATCCCTCGCCGCGGCCCGGGCTGCGTTCGACCCTGCCGCCCGCCCTCCTCGTCTCCGCCTCGGCCGTTCCGCTGTTCGCGCTGGAGAGCCCCTGGGGCTATCCCCTGCTCGGACTGGGCGTGCTCGCGGGTCTGCTGGCGGACCGGCGGCTCGGGCGCGATCTGGCGCTCGTCGCGCTCGGCACGGGCGTCATCAGCCTGCACTCGATGCGCGCCGATCTGTCCTGGGGCAACATCCTCGTCATGGGGGCCGTGCTCACGGCCGCCGTGGCCCTGCCGTACGCGATCAGCCGGTGGGTCTTCGGCGATCACGCGATCCGCTTCCCGCTGCGCCGGGGAGCGCCCTGGTCGCGACTGGAGCGGGGCTGGCTCGTCGCGGTGCCGCTGCTCGGCTGGCTCGTGCTGCCCTCCTACTTCATCGGCTCCGGCGCGTACCGGAACTGGCCGGCCGTGCAGGGCTGGAGCGAGATCACGCGCCTGTTCCTGGGCGTGAACGCCGTGGGGGTCTGGGACGAGCTGTTCTTCATCTGCACGGTCTTCGCCCTGTACCGGCGCCACTTCCCGATGCGGATCGCCAATCCCCTGCAGGCGATCGTGTTCGTCTCCTTCCTGTGGGAGCTCGGCTACCGGGAGTGGGGACCGCTGCTGACCGTGCCGTTCGCGCTCGTGCAGGGCTGGATCTTCTCCCGCACCAAGTCGCTCGCCTATGTGATCGCGGTGCACCTGCTGTTCGACCTGATCGTGTTCCTCGTGCTGGTGCACGCGCACCACCGCGAGTGGCTGCAGATCTTCTGGTACTGACGCGCGACACGACCGGCGCAGCCCGCACGCCGATGCGACTCGATACGGACAGCACTGACGCGCCATACGACCGGCACGGCCCGCACGCCCCCGCACGCCCGGATCTCTGCGTCCGCGGCCGCCGCATTCACGCCGCACGGCCCGCACGCCCCCGGACGCCCGCATCTGACGCGCGGTACGGGAGGGGGTCGGGCGTTACGCTCGTCGGGTGTCGGTATCAGAACTGTCCACGAGCACCCAGAACTACCTCAAGGTGGTCTGGGCGCTGCAGGAGTGGTCCGAGGAGCCGGTGACCTCCTCCACGATCGCCGCGCGGACCGGGCTGAAGCTCTCGACCGTCTCCGGGGCGGTGGGCAAACTGGCCGCCGAGGGGCTGTTGACGCACGCGAAGTACGGGGCCGTGAGCCTGACCGAGCGGGGCCGCAGGCTCGCGGTGGAGATGATCCGTCGGCACCGGCTCATCGAGACCTTCCTCGTGCGCGAGCTGCACTACGGCTGGGAGGAGGTGCACGACGAGGCCGAACACCTCGAGCACGCCGTCTCGGATCTCCTGGTGGACCGGATCGACGCGCTGCTCGGGCACCCCTCCCGCGACCCGCACGGCGACCCCATCCCGGACCGGGACGGCACCGTCCGAGCGCCCAGCGCCCGGCGGCTGAGCAGCTTCGCCCCGGGCGGTCGGGTGCTGGTGGAGCGCTTCTCGGACGAGGACCCGCAGCTGCTGCGCTTCTTCGCCGAGCGCGGCCTGGTCCTGGGCGCCGTGCTGGGGATCGAGCCGGGCGCCCCCTACTCGGACGCGGTCGAGGTGCGCGTGCTCGACCCCGAGACCGGCGAGCCGGGCGAGGCGGTGCCGCTCGGCCGCACCGCCTGCGACGCCGTGTGGGCGGCCGCCGTCGAGGAGGCGTGACGTCGGCGGCGCCGGAGCGCCGCCCGGAGCGCGAACACCGCGGCGAAGCCGACCCCGTAGCACACGGCCATGGCCGCGCTCGTCGGGGCGTCCAGGCGGTAGGCGATCCAGAAGCCGAGCACCGCCCCGGACGCCGCGATCAGCAGGGCCGCGGCGATCATCGTCGGCAGTCGGCGGCAGAACAGCCGGGCGCAGGCCGCCGGCACCACCACGAGGGCGAGCACGAGCACCGAGCCGACCGCGTGGAACGCCGCGGTGACCGTGATCGAGACCAGCAGCATGAACGCCGTGCCCGTCAGCCAGGGCCGTTGGCCGGCGACCGCGGCGAACTCCGGGTCGACCGAGCCGGCCACCAGCCGCCGCCAGAAGACCCCGATGAACAGCGCGTTCGCACCCAGCACGCCGAGCATGAGCCACATGTGGCTCGGCCCCAGCGACGCGCCGCCGAGCTCCAGCTGCCGGAAGGCGGCGAGATTGAGGTCGCCCACGAGCACCGCGTGCTCGTCCAGGTGGATGCCGGAGAAGCGGGCCGATACCAGCAGCACCCCGACGCTGAACAACGCCGGGAAGACGAGCCCCTGCGGGGCGTCGCCCGCGACCAGCCCGGTCCGGCCCAGCCACTGGGCGCCGAGTACGACCGCGAGCCCGGACAGGGCGGCGCCGAGGACCAGCAGCGGCGAGTCCAGGCTGCCCGCCAGCGCGAAGCCCGCCACGATCCCCGGCAGCACCGCGTGGCTCATCGCGTCCACGAGCATCGAGCCGCGCCGCAGCACCACGAACACGCCGGGCAGCGCGCAGGCCAGGGCCGTGACCACGCCGAGCAGCAGGACGCCGGTAAGGAAGCTCACGACCCCCGCCTTCCGCTCGCCAGTTCCCGGCGCATCCGCATCCGCTCCGCCGCGCGCACCACGACGCTGCGGCCGGGGGCGAGCAGCAAGGAGAGCAGGAGCGCCGCGAACAGCACGAGCGAGATGACCGGTCCGGTCGGGAGCCCGCCCAGCGCGACCGAGAGGTAGGCGCCGATCGCGCTGCCCGCGCCGCCGATCGCGGCGGCCAGCAGCACGGTGCCCCGCAGGGTTCGGCTCCACTGCCGAGCGGCCGCGGGCGGGGTGACGACGAAGGCCACCATGAGCACGATGCCCACCGCCTTCACGCCGATGACGGTCGCCACCACGACGCAGAGGAACATGAGCGCGTCCACGAGCTTGCCGGGGACGCCCGCGCTCACGGCGTGCTCCGGATCGAAGGTGCGCATCGCGAAGGGCCGCCACAGCGCCGCCGTCGCCAGCAGGGCCGCGGCGCCGACCGCGAGGCTCGTGACCAGATCGGCCCGGGTCAGCACCGATGCGTTGCCGAAGAGGTAGTCGTGGATGCCGCCCTTGCCCGGATAGGGGCCGTCGGAGATGTGCCGCAGCAGCAGCATGCCGAAGCCGAAGAAGAGCGTCAGCGAGACCGCCATGGCCGCGTCGATGCGCACCCCGGAGCGGGCTGCGAGCCGAGCGGCGCCCACCGCGAGCACCCCGGTGGCCGTCGCCCCGGCGATGAGCGCCGGCATGGCCCGTCCGTCGGCGCCGAAGAGCACGACCGCGATCAGGAAGGCGGCCAGCGCCCCGGGCAGGGAGGCGTGGGCGACGACGTCGCTCATGAGCGACTGTCGGCGCAGATAGGGGAAGACCCCCAGGGCGCCGGCGACCACGCCGAGCGCGCAGGTGCCCAGGAGCACCGTCCGGTAGCTGTGGTCCTGCAGGAACTCGACGGGGCTCATCGCAGACTCGCCAGGAATGCCGCCTCGCCGCCGCCCAGCTCGTAGGCCTCGCGCACGTGCTCGGCCGTGAGCACCCGATCGGCCGGGCCCTCGGCGACGACCCGGCCGCGGACCAGGACCGCCCGGTCGCAGTGCTCGCGCACCATGGCCAGATCGTGGTGGACCATGAGCACGGTGCGGCCCTCCTCCCGCAGCCGGCGCAGCACCGCCAGGATCGCCTCCTGGCTGCCCGCGTCCACGCCCTGGAAGGGCTCGTCCAGGATGCACAGATCGGGCGAGCCGGCCAGCGCCCTAGCCAGCAGCACGCGCTGCCGCTGCCCGCCGGACAGCTCGCCGATCTGCCGGCGCTCGAAGCCGCTCATGCCGACCTCGGCCAGGGCCCGCTCGGCCTGTTCCCGATGGCGTCGGCCCGCGGGCCGATACCAGGCCAGGCCCACGGTGGCGCCCATGGTCACGACGTCCCGGACGGTGGTCGGGAAGTCCCAGTCGATGCTCGAGGTCTGCGGCATATAGGCGATGCGGTGCCGCACCCGGTGCAGCGGCTCGCCCCAGAAGCGGGCCTCGCCGCGCACCGGGTGCAGGATCCCCAGCGCCGCCTTCACGAGGGTGGACTTGCCGCCGCCGTTGGGCCCGACCAGGCCCGTCGCGCTGCCCTCCGGCACCTCCAGGCCGGCGTCGAGCAGCACCGGCTCGGAACGGTAGGCGACGGTGAGCCCGCGGACGGAGCAGGCGGCGGGACGGCTCACGAGGCGGCTTCCCCGCCCAGCTGCCCGGCGACGGTGTGCCGGAACACGCCCAGGTAGCTGTCCACCCCCGCCTCGGCGCCGAGGGTGTCCGCGTACAGTTCCGCCTCCGAGATCCGCAGCTGCCAGCCGCGGGAGTGCACGGCCTCCTGCAGGCTCGTGACGGCCTGGGGGTTGGCCTGGTTGTCGGCGAAGATGACCGGGACCCGCTTCTGGACGACGAGCTCGGCCAGCTCGGACAGCTCGGTGGCGCTCAGCTGGGCCTCGGTGGACACGAAGTCGGTCGCGTGCACCTCCAATCCGTAACGGGCGCCGAAGTAGCCGAAGGCGTCGTGCCCGGAGACCAGCACCCGGCGGTCGGCCGGCAGCGCGCCGAGCAGCTCCTCGGCTTCCGCGTCGAGCGCGGCGATCTCGCCGCCGTAGGCCTCCGCGTTCGTCCGGTAGCCCTCGGCACCGTCGGGATCGATCTCGCCGAGCTTGACGGCGATCGCGTCGACGACCATGCGCCACAGCTCCGGGTCGTTCCAGATGTGCGGGTCGTACAGCTTCTCGCCGTGCTCCCCGCCCTCCGGCCAGGGCAGCAGACGGTCCTCCGGCAGCTGTTCGCCGACCGCGAGCTGGCGCTCGCCGAGGCTCTCCAGCTGCTCCAGCATCTGCGCCTCCAGGTGCAGGCCGTTCCACAGCACCAGATCGGCGGCGCGCATGGTCTCGATGTCCTGCGTGGAGGGCTGGTAGGTGTGGGGATCGCCGCCCGGGCCGACCATCGTGACGATCTCGGCCTCCGGCGCGATGTTCGCGACCGCGTCGGCCAGATAGCCGGTCGTGGCGAAGACGGTCAGCCCGTCCGCGGGGGCCGCGTCCGGACCCCCCTGTGCGCTGCACCCCGTGAGCGCGAGCAGCGCGGAAGCGGCCAGCGCGGTCGCGCCCGGGAAGAGACGGCGACGGATCATGCGTATTCCTCTCGACGAATAGGAGCTCCGACGAGAAGCATTATCGATGTTTGGTTCGGCGAAACTCAATTCTCAGCGTGTCGAATCCTCTTCGCCGCTCCGCCCGAGCCGCTGCTCGAGCGCCGTCGCGAGCACGTCCAGGCGGCTGCGCACCCGGCGCAGCTCGGCCGCGAGCTCCTCGTCCGAGGAGCCCCTCGGTTCCTCCGTCGCCGCGTTCGCCTCCGGACCCGCCCGCCGCGCCTCCGCCTCGGCCTCGGCCTCGGCCCGTTCGGCCCGGCCGTCCTGGAGGTTCTGCATGGTGTCCACGATGACCGCGATGAACAGGTTCAGGATCGTGAAGGAACTGAGCAGGATGAACGGGACGAAGAACGCCCAGGCCCACGGGAAGACCTCCATGACGGGCCGCACGATGCCCATGGACCAGGACTCCAGGGTCATGATCTGGAACAGCGAGTACAGCGAGGCGCCGATCGAGCCGAACCACTCCGGGAACGCCGCGCCGAAGAAGCCGGTCGCCATGACCGCGAACACGTAGAAGATGATGCACAGCAGCGCCCCGATCGAGGCGATGCCCGGGATCGCGGCGAACAGGGCCGTCACCACGAAGCGCAGCTTCGGGATCGCCGAGACCAGCCGCAGCACCCGCAGCGCCCGCAGCACCGCCAGGGGCCCGGTGCCGGGCACGAGCGCGATGCCCACCACGATGAAGTCGAAGACGTTCCAGCCGTCCAGGAAGAAGCGCGGGCCGCGAGCGACGAGCTTGAGCAGCAGCTCGACCACGAACACCGCCAGGAAGAGCGCGTCCAGCACGGCGAGCGGGCCGCCGATCGCCCCGAGCACCGCCGGCGAGGTCTGCAGCCCGAGCGTGATCGCGTTCGCGACGATGACGGCGATGACCGCGCCCTGCACGGGCCCGGACTCGATCATGGCGTCGAGCCGCTCCCGCCAGGATCGGGCGGGCGGGCTCGCTCCGGCCCGCCCGCTGGGCGGCGTCCGATTCGGCGGCGTCTGGCTCTCCGGCATGCTTCGTCCTGACTCGTGCGGCGATGGTCACCGCAAGCGTAACGACGCGGGCCGACGGCGCGCCCTCGTTTCCCGTCTCCGAGGACCGGGAACGATACGGGCCCGCGGCCCGCCCGCTCAGGCCTCCGCCGCGGCGTCCGCCGCCAGCCCCCGGAGCACGGCCAGGGCCGCGTCCCGCTGCGCGCTCGGCACCAGCAGGTGGCCGGACCCGACCCCGGCCAGCAGGCAGCCGATCCCGGCCCGGGCCAGGGCCGCGACGATCGCGAAGCCCGACGCCGACCCCTGCGGGACGCGCTCCTGCTCGTGCAGCCGGATCCAGGCGACGGTGTAGTCCGGCCGCACGCCCGATGCCCGGGCGATCTCGAGCGGCAGGACGATCGTCACCCGCTCCCCGTCGCGCACCATGGCGCGCGGCCGCAGCGTGGCCGCGGTCGCCGGGTCCACGGTGGCGACGGCGAACTCGCCGGGCAGGGCGAGCGGCCGCAGATCCGGCGCCGCATCGTCCGCGCGGCCCGCGTGGGAGGAGAGGCTCATGCCCCCATCCTGCCCGCGGCGGCCGCGTCGCGCCAGAGGCGCCCGCGCGGCGCGGCGGGCTGCGCCTCAGGGGCCGAGCAGGATGTTCGTCGAACCGCCCGCGTCGACGCTGCCCGCCGAGACCCCCTCGTTCCATCGGATGCTGTTCAGCTCGCCCCGTACCGCGTCCATCGCCTCGATCCGGTGCGCGATGACGCTCGTGTAGTCCGCCTGCACGCTCAGCCGACCGACCTCGTCGAACTGCAGGACGTTCGCCTCGCCCCGGACCACGACGCGCTCGCAGCGGCCCGAGAGCAGCAGGTTCCCGTACGGGGCCTCGATCGTGATGGACCGTCCCGCGCACTCGCCCACATAGGACGGGGTGCTCGCCGGACCGAAGACGACCGTGCCGTCCGCCTCGATCCGGGCGCCCGCCTCGAGGAAGGCCGCGTCGACCTCGTCGGGCGTGAACGCCGGGGCGGCCAGGGTGCTCAGCTCCTCCGGCTCCCCCGCCTGGGTCGGCGCGGCGGCGTCGGCGCGCCCCGTCTCCGTCGTCCGAGCGGTCTGGGCACCGCTCTCGGCACGATGCTCCAGCAGGGTGCTCGACAGGGTGCAGCCGCTCAGCAGCAGCGAGGACAGCACGGCCGCGAACAGGGACAGAGGACGCATGAGGCGCACGGAGCTTCCGCGCGGCGACGACGACACGGCCGCGAACAGGGACAGAGGACGCATGAGGCGCATGGGGCTCTCCTGATGGGCGGGTCCGCCGCCCGCGGGATCCGGGGCGTCGCGGCGCGCACCGGGGATCGCGCCGCCGCAGCCAGCATAGGGGCTCGCCGTGACCAGGGATCGGCGCCCCCACCGCAGACCGCCCGATACGCGGGCGAAGGGCGAGACTCGCCGCGACGGCGCAGCGGCGGGCGCCGCCGGGCCTCACGGGGGCCAGCCGCTCGGTTCCCCGCCGAGCGCCGCGACCGCACCCGCCCGGCCGGACACGCCGAGCTTCCGGTAGATCGAGCCGAGATGGTTCTGCAGGGTCTTGGCCGAGATGCCCAGCCCGGCGGCCAGATCCGCGTTCGTCCCGCCCGTCGCCAGCTCCGCCAGCACCTGCCGCTCCCGCTCGCTGAGCTTCGCGAGCAGCGGCTCGCGCTCCGGTGCGGCCACGAGCACCCGCAGCAGCTCGCCCTCCGCCGTGCGTTCCCGCAGCAGACGCACGGCGGGGAGGCTGCCCGGGTCCGGGTCCGGCCCCGCCGGCGGCACGGGCCCGGACGAGCGGAAGCGGAACTCCACCGCGATCTCGACCCGGCCGCCGAGGGCGCGCACCCGCACCCCGCCCGTCGAGACGGCCGCCACCCGGGCGGCGATGCGCCCGAGCAGCAGGGCGAGAGAGCTCGCGAACTCGATCGGCAGCGTCTGCGGCCACTCCTCGAAGAGGATCTCGGCGCGCCCGCCCAGGCCCGCGGCGATCTGCGCGCCGAGCAGCAGCCGCCCGTCGGCCAGGGTCCGCGAGGAGCCGCGCAGCCCGGCCGCGAGCTCCCGCAGCGTTGCCGCCAGCCGTTCCGCGGCCGCCCGTTCGGGGTCCCGGGCCAGGGACCCGGCCAGCGCCTCGAGGAGCGCCGCGGTCCGTTCCCGCTCCCCCGCCTGCCTCCACGGCCGTCGCCAGCATCGCCGCCAGCTGCTCGACCGCGTCGATCTCGGCGGAGGAGAACGACCTGGGCTCGCTGGAGTAGAGCTCCACGAGCCCCAGCCGCCGCGAGCCGAACAGCAGCGGCACCGCGAGATAGCCGCGCAGCCCTCCGCTCCACAGCTCCGCCCGAGCCGTGCCCGGATGCACCGTCAGATCCCGTACCGCCACCGGCTCCCGCAGACCCAGGGCCCGGCCGGCCAGGCCCTCGTGCAGGCGCCAGTCCCTCGTCCCCTCCGCGAATCCGGCCGGCAGCCCCCGGCTCGCGATCGGCACCAGGCGGTGGGAGACGGGATCCGCGCGGCTCACCTCGCCGATCCCCGCCTCGCAGACGAGCAGCGCCGCGTCCAGGCCCGCCGAGCACAGCTCCGCCGGATCGTCCGAGCCGCGGACGGCGCTCGCCAGGCTCCGCCAGGCGACGGCCAGCCGGTCCTCCCGCTCCGCCGCCGGCGGGCGGGCCGCCGCCGCACGGGCGCTGAACATCCGCAGCCGGTTGCCGCCGGTCGCCCGGGCCGCCAGCCGACGCACCTCCGCGACGTCCTCCTCCCGGAAGACCCGGAAGCCGTTGGCCGCCCGCAGCGGGGCGATGAGGCCGGCCGCCTCCCAGGCCCGCAGCCGCCACGCCGGCACGCCCGTGGCCGCAGCCGCCTCCCCGATCGACATGGCCGAGCCGCCCGACATCCCGCCCCCTCAGCGCTGATGGATGCGGCCGGAGACGAGGTCCGCGAAGGCCGCCAGCCGAGAGGTGCGCCCGAGTCCCCGGTACTCGGCCCGGTCCGCCGCTCGGTAGGCGCCGTAGATCAGGCGGGTGGCGATCCAGCGCAGGGGCTCCGGCTCCCAGCGGCGCACCCGGTGGCCCACCCAGGGCAGCTCCGTCAGCTCCGTCCGTCGGCCGAGCACGAGGTCCCGCAGGGTCCGTCCCGCCAGATTCGTGGCCGCCACCCCCGTGCCGACGTAGCCGCCCGCGTAGCCCATGCCCGTCGCCCGGTCCAGGCCCACTCCGGCCGCCCAGTCCCTCGGCACTCCCAGCGTGCCCGACCACAGGTGTTCGATCCCCACCCCGCGCAGCACCGGGAAGAAGCGCTCCAGCAGCGCGCGCAGCGAAGCCGCCGTCACCGGCTGGGTGACCCCGTCCGTGTCCGTCCGCGATCCCCATCGGTAGGGCACGCCGCGCCCGCCGAAGGCGATCCGGCCGTCCGCGGTGCGCTGCGCGTACATGTAGGCGTGCGCCTCGTCCCCGAGCGTCTCCATCCCCTGCCAGCCGATCCGCTCCCAGCGCTCCGGGGAGATCGGCTCGGTCACGATCATCGAGGAGTTCATGGGCAGCCACTCGCGCCGCAGTCCGCGCAGGCCCGCCGTGAACCCCTCTGTGGCCCGGATCACGAAGGCCCCCCGAGCGGTGCCCCTCGCCGTCACCGCTGCGTGCGGGCGGATCTCCGCCACCCGCGTCCCCTCGTAGAGCTCCACGCCCAGTCGCTCGACCGCCTCGGCCAGGCCCCGCGCGAGCTTGGCGGGCTGGATGCGGGCGCAGTGCGGCGACCACACCGCCCCCAGCATCCCGTCCACGGCGATGCGCTCGCGGGCCTCGTCCGCCTCCAGCCACCGCAGCCCCCGCCCCGGCCAGGCCGACTCCGCCTCGTAGCCGGCCCGCAGCCTGGCCAGCTGCGCGGGGGCGTAGGCGACCTCCAGGTTTCCGCCCTTGACGATGTCGGCGTCGATCCTCTCCCGCCCGGCGACCCGGACGACCTCGTCCACGGTCTCGTCGAAGGCCGCCTGCAGGCGTTCGGCCGCCTCCCGGCCGTGACTGCGCACGTACTGGGCCCGGCCGCCGGTCACCGCGTTCGTCAGCCAGCCGCCGTTGCGCCCGGAGGCGCCGTAGCCGCAGAACTCGGCCTCCAGGATCGCGATGCGCAGCTGCGGCGCCTCCCGCTTGAGGTAGTAGGCGGTCCACAGCCCCGTGTAGCCGCCCCCGACGATCACCACGTCGGCGTCCAGACCGCCGTCCAGCCCCGGCCGAGGCGACGGCCGTCCGATGCGCCGCCACCAGTGGGAGACCTCGCCGTTGATCATGTCCAGCGCCCTCCTGCCGTTCCTCCCGCTCCCGCTCCGCCGTCCCGCGGTCCGTCCCCGCCCGATCCGGGTCCCCCGGGAGGGCGCTCGCCGTCGTGGGCGGCGCGGCCGGCCGTCCCCGCCGGGTCCGGGTCCTCCAGCAGGACCCCGTCCTCCGGCGCCCAGGCGACGAGCGCCTCGTCCCCGATCGCGCCGTACGCCGGCTCGTCGTGGCCGAGCCGCACGATCGCCTCGCCGGCGGGCGTGGCGACGGTGTACTTGAGCGAGGAGCCGAGGTACACGATGTCTTCGATCCTCCCCTCGATGCGGTTCGTCGCGGACGGCGCGAGCCCCGTCCCGTCCGGAGCCGCGATGCGCAGGCGCTCCGGCCGCACCAGGATCGCCGCCTCGGGGCCCCGGACCTCGCCGCGGACGCGGAACCTCCGTGCGCCGCTCACGAGCGTCTCGCCGTCGAGCCTCCCGTGGAACACGCTCGACTCGCCGATGAACCGCCCGACGAACAGGGTCTCGGGTCGATCGTACAGTTCCCGCGCGGTGCCGATCTGCTCGATACGTCCCTCGTTGAACACCGCGATGCGGTCCGAGAGCACGAGCGCCTCCTCCTGGTCGTGGGTGACGTAGACGAAGGTGCTGCCGAGCTCGCGGTGGATGCGGCGCAGCTCCGCCTGCAGCCATTCCCGCAGCTTCTTGTCCAAGGCCCCGAGCGGCTCGTCCATGAGCAGGATCGGCGGCCGGTACACGAGCGCCCTGGCGAGTGCGACGCGCTGCTGCTGGCCGCCGGAGAGCTGACGAGGGTACCGGCCGCCGTAATCGGACAGGCGCACCATCTCCAGCGCCTGCTCGACGGCCCGGCCGCGCTCCGCCCTGGGCACGCGCCGCTGACGGAGGGGGAACTCCACATTGGCCCGCACGCTCAGGTGCGGGAACAGCGCGTAGTGCTGGAAGACCACGCCCAGGTTCCGCTCGTGCGCGGCCCGATGCTCCAGCGGTTCGCCCTCCAGGAGCATGGAGCCCTCGCTGGCCTCGATGAAACCGGCCACGAGGTTGAGCGTCGTGGTCTTGCCAGAGCCGGAGGGGCCGAGGAAAGTGATGAACTCGCCGCGCTTCACCTCCAGCTCGATGTGGTCCAGCGCGAGGGAGTCACCGTATCGCTTCGTCAGGCCTCGCAGCTCGAGAATCGTGGACGAACTCATGGCAGCTCCTCGTCGGCTTCGAATCGAGCGGATCCGTCCGCCGGCCCCGCCGGGCCGCGGCCGCGCCTGGCCAGCAGCGGTCCGACGGCGAGCCGGTGCACGAGGAAGCCCAGCAGGACCGCGGCCAGGATGAGCGTGGCCGCCGCCGCGATGGTCGGGTCGGTGTCCCGCGTCACGCTGGAGTACATGGCGATGGGCAGGGTCTGCAGGGAGGGGCCGACCATGAACTGGGAGACGATCACCTCGTCGAAGCTCGTGGCGAAGGCGAACACGGCTCCCGCGGCCAGGCCGGGGGCGATGAGCGGAACCGTGACCTCGAAGAAGGTGCGGACCCGGTTCGCCCCCAGGCTCGCGGCCGCCAGCTCCAAGGTTCGATCGTAGCCGGCCAGGCTCGCGTTCACCGGGATGACCACGAGCGGCAGCGCGAGGCACACGTGGACGAGCACGAAGGCGGGCATCGAGCCGACCAGCTTCGCCCGCAGGAAGAAGGTGTAGACCCCCGCTCCGGCGATGATCGCGGGCACGACCATGGGCATGAGCAGCAGCGCTTGCGCCCAGCGGGCGATGCGACCGGGCGATCGGTGCATGGCCAGCGCGGCCACCGTGCCCAGCGGCGTGGCGATCGCGGCCGTCGCCAAGCCGATGAGCACCGAGTTGCCGAGCGAGCGCAGCCACGCCGGATCCGTCAGGAAGCGCTCGTACCAGCGCAGCGACCAGCCCTGGGGCGGGAACTGGAAGCTCGCCTGGCCGGTGAACGAGATCGGCACGACCACGAACATGGGGGCCACGAGCCACAGGGCCACGAACGTCGCGACGACGCCGAGCACGAACCGGGTGCGGGGCCGGGAGGCGCTCATGCCTTGCTCCCGCCCACCATGCTCGTGACCGGCTGGCCGCCGCGCCTGCCGATCGCCGCGGCCGCGGCGAGGATCGCACCCGTCGCCGCGAGCAGCATGAGGGCGATGACCGCTCCGTGCCCCCACTGGCCGAGGCCCTGCACCTGTCCCTGGATGAGCGTGGACAGGAAGGTCTCGCGGGAGCTGCCGAGCATCGCCGGGGTGATGTAGAAGCCCAGCGCCATGACGAAGGACAGCAGCGCGCCCGCGGCCACGCCCGGCAGCGCGAGCGGCAGGTAGATCGAGGCGAACGCGCGGGCCGGCGTGGCGCCCAGGCTCTCGGCGGCCGTCAGCAGCCTGCGGTCGATCTTGGACATGGTCGAGTACATGGGCAGCACCACGAAGGGCAGCAAGACCTGGGCCATGCCGATGAACACCGCGCTCGGCGTGCGCATGAGCCCCAGCCGCTCGACGCCGAACAGCGCCGCGGCGGCCCCCAGGGGCCCGGCGTCCTGGAGCAGGATCACCCAGGCGAAGGTGCGCACCACGGTGCTCGTCAGGAAGGGCACGAGCACCGCGAGCATGAGCAGCCTCCGCACCCCGGGCGTCGCGACGGTCATGAGGTAGGCGAAGGGGAAGGCGGTCGCGACGCACACGAGCATGACCCCGAAGCTGATCCGGATCGTTCGCCACAGCACCTCCGTGTTCACCTCCTGCCCGAAGAACCACGCGAAGTTCTGCAGCCCGGGCTTCGGGTGGGTGAAGGCGGCCGCGAGCACCGAGAGCATGGGGAAGAAGTAGAAGACCGCGAGCACGAGCAGCGCGGGGGCGAGCGCCGCCAGCAGGGCGCCGCGTCCGCGCAGGCGCCCCCCTCCGCGCGGGCGCGGTCCCGCCGCCGCGGCCCCCGCCCGCTCCGCAGGCGGGGCTCCCGCCCGCGTGTCGACCTCCGTGTCCGGCATCGTCCGCTCCCTCGCTGTCCGCTTGCTCCGCCGCCTCGCGTCCGCCGCCCGCTCAGGCGCCGGCGACGATCGCACTCCAGCGGTCCTGCAGCGGCAGGATCCGCTCCGTGTCCGCCCAGAAGGCGTCGTCCAGCGGGATC
>JAUNLB010000044.1 GCA_030532485.1 Pseudoclavibacter sp. | reverse complement strand
CCCCCACGACCCACCCCCGATCCATCCAGGCCGGACCCAGTCCCCTCCAAACGCATCCTCACGACCCGGCCCCCTGCTCCGGGGGCTGGAGGTAGCCGTGCTCCACGAACACCGAGAAGTCCCCGTCCCCGGCCGCCTGCACCATCTCCTGCTGGAACACCCCGGCCATCTCCTCCTGCCCCTGCGCATACGCGGTGGTCGCCGCCACCGTCCCGACCTTGCCGGCCGTGATGCTGTTCCGGATGTCCGCCAGCCCCTCCTCATGACGGGACAGCAACGACGCAACCGCCTCGGCCACCGAGGCGGTCACCCACGAACCCCAGCTGAAACCGTCGTTGACCGCTCCCACCCGGCCCTCGCTGAACACCGCATTCAAGCCCTCGTGATAGCCCTGCACCTGCTCCAGGACCCCGCGCACACCCTGCGGATCGATCCGCCACTCCGACATGCTCGTCACCACCTCTTCCACAACTGCCCGCCGGCGAGCGTCATCACCGACGCCGCGACCGCCAGGGCGGCCTCGGGGTCGGCGCCGGCGGGAATCACCAATTCCGTCCACGCGCGCAGCCGCTCCTCCGGGGGCGGCTGCTCCGCCTCGGCCAGCAGATCGGACAGTGTCTGCTTCGCCTCGGCGAGGTCTCCCTCGATCACTCGGGAGCCGAGCACCGACAGCGCGGCCGCGCCGTCCGGGCCGATGAACTGCCGGACCCGGCCGGGACCGTAGTCGCGCACCCGGCCGCCGGGCAGCAGCATCGCCCCGGCCTGTTCCAGCAACTGCGGCGTCGGCGGCCGTTCGCTGAGCAGCACCATCTCCAGCGGCATCGTCTCAGTCCCCCTCCGTTCGTTCGCGTCCCCGGCCTCCGTTCCCGAGCGCGGCCGCGACCCGCTCGTGCTCCAGCTCGGCGGCGAAGCGCAGCAGCTGGCCCCAGAGCGGATCGGGACCGGTGAAGCGGATCAGCGCCGACGGCACCCGGGCCGAGCCGATCCGCAGCACATCGTGCCGTTCGGCCAGCCCGCCCAGATCCAGGCGCAGATCCCGCACGGCCCGGGGACCCAGCAGCACCGCCAGGGGCGCATCCGGTTCCCGGAACCCGGGGCGGTACCCCAGCGGTCCGCGCGGCACGGCCGCATCCGGCGTTTCCATCCGCCCGTAGGAGAGCACCGCGATCTGCGGCCGGAACCGCTCGGCCAGAGCGACCAGGGTCTCGGTCACCGCCGGGTGGGCGGCGGCCTCCTTCGAGGAGCCCGGGCGCAACGGTCCGGCGGGCACCGCCGCCCGCAGGTGCTCCAGCAGCCCCGAACGGGTGCGGGCCAGCTGCACGGAGGCCGCCGCACCGTCCGCGCTCGAGCCCAGGAACCGCTCCGAGCGGGGCATCTGTGTGCGCATGACCGCCGTCAACCGTTCCGGGTCCCACTCCCATCCCAGCGGCTCGTGCATGCCCCAGCGCGACAGTACCCCGTCCACGCCGGCCACCGCGCCGAGTCCCGTGGTCACGTGCTCGGTGCTGCCCCCGATCAGGGTCCGCGGCTCCGCCCGCCGCTGCAGATAGGCGTCCAGGAACAGGCCGCCCAGCCGCGGCCCCCGCTCCAGACCGAAGTCCGGCAGCAGCCCCGGGTCCTCCGACGGCGTTCCGTCCTCTCCGAGCAGGCGCCTGCCCGAGCGGGCCCCGAACAGGGCGCCCGAGCGGTTGCGCACCACCCAGCTCCCGCCCGCCGCCCGCAGCGCGTCGGCCGCCGGCCACGACAGCCATGCCTCCCGAGAGCTCGCCAGCACCGGGCGCCTGCCCGCAGAAGCCGCGTCCAGGAGGAACTCGGACAGCCCCGCCGAAAGCAGGATCCGGTGCGCGCCCGTTCGGAACACGGCGTGCCCGGTCGCCCACACGTCGGCCAGGGGGTGCGGGGTCTCCGGGGAGGCGTCGGCCTCGGACGTCGCCTGCGGCGCCGTGGCGTTCATGGCTCCCTCCCTTCCGTTCGCCTGGTTCCGCCCGCCTGGTGGTTCGTGCGCGTCAGCCGGGGATGGCGGCGCGGGCTTGTTGGAGGGCGCGGCGGGCGATGTCGTCGTTGTCGGCGAGGGATTGGCGGATGGCGGTGATGACGTCTCGGACCTGTTGGCCGGCGGTGTTCCACTGCTGTTCCAGGGCGGCGTACTCCTCGGAGACGCCGTCGGCCTGGTAGTCGGCCATGGCTTGGCGGACGTCGGCGTCTCGCCGGTCCAGGGCGGCCTCCAGCTGGGCGGCGACGGTCTCGAAGTTCGCCTGGGCGGATTGGGAGGAGGCGATGCTGTAGTCGTTGCGGTCGATCTGGTTGGACATGGTCATGACGGGGTGCTCCCGGCTCTCTGGGTCTTGGGTCGGTCTCGTGCGTGGGGGTCCCGCAGGGGCCCGGGCGGGCTCAGGCGTGCGGGGCGATGCGGTTCAGGAAGGCCTGCCCGCCGAAGTCGGCCCGGCTCTGGCCGGCGTCGTGCGCGGCGGCGCCCTCGTCGGCGGCGGTCACGAAGGCCCGGTTCTGCTCCGAGATCGAGCCGACGATCCCGGCCAGCGCATTGTTCAACGCGGTCGCGATCTCATCGGTGCGGGCCTTGAAGCCGTTGAACGAGGCCTTCGCCGGCCCGTTGAACGTCCCCGCCAAGGGCTCGGCCGCCTCGCCCAACTGCCGCACCAGCGCCGCCAGATCCTCCGACTCCGACTCCGAACGCCGCCCCAAACGAACCAGCGTCTCCGCCTCCATCGAAAACTTCACGATGGTCTCCTCCCTCAGTTCTCCCGGCGTTCGTCGATGTTCCGCCGCGGGCGAAGCCGGGATCGTGCCGCTCGCAACGGGTGGCGCTCAAAAGGCTGCCTCAGCATCAGCGGAAGATCAAGGGTTGCGGTTCGCGGGAGACCCGGCGGTCCGGTCCTGAGCCTCCTCATCCGCGGACGCGAGACGGCTCGGACGCGCAAGTTCCTGAGGATAATTTTGTTTACCCTTTCCCCTTCTTCCCGCTTGCAAGGCGGGGTCAACTCAGTGATCTTCGGGAGCGTTGGGAGGTTGAGAAAAAGCAAGACTCATATTCAGTGATTTCGGAGGAGGCGTGGAGGGTCTGGCGTGTCGCGGCGTGTCACTCTCTTGCGAACGGACGACGCTCGTGGATTCGGGGGTGCGGTCGGGTGGTTGCGGCCGGATCTCGCCTGTTCGGCGAGGGTTTGTCGGCCCCGTTTCCTCCGGCTCGGGCGGGATCGAACCTCCGCTCGGGTCCTGTGGAAATAAGTGAATATTTATTTGTTTATGAGCTGTCGCTCCTCCCTGGTTACCCTGATGATCACTTCTGATCACTTCGGAAGACGCGCAGGAGGGAGGCGGACGTGGTCCTGCCAGAGGCCCGCACGGGCCCCGTCGCGGCGGGCCCGGGAGTCGCGGTGCGTTCGGCGCCGCTGCCCGCGGGCACCCGGCTGCGTCTGCTCGCGATCGCCCTGGACGTCCTGCTCGCGCTGCTCGCGATCGCCGCCGCCGCCCTGCTCGCCGCCGTCACGGAACGCAATCCCCTCGGCGCCTGGCTGTTGATCGGCGCGACCGCCCTCGGCTCCGGCGGGCTGTGGCTGTGGTGGCGGTGGACGCTCGGCGGCGGCCCCGCGCACGCGCTGCTGGGCCTGCGGACCGTGGACGGCGCCACGGGCATGCCCGACCGACCGTTCCGACGCGGACGCGACACCCTGCGCATCCGGGCGGGGGCCGATCCGCTGCGGCTGGAGCCCGCACCCGTGCGGCTGTCGGCGGTCAACGAGACCGCCCCGCTGTGGTTCGCGGCCAAGGGCATCGTCCTCGTCTTCGACGACGGCTCGAAACACATCGTGCGGCACGCGACCGTCATCGGGCGCGACCCGGAGCTGGACCCCGCGAACTACCTTCAGCTCGCAGTACCCGATCTGAGCCGGAGCATGGCCATGTCCCATGTCCTGCTGCGCATGGACGGGGACGAGATCGTCGTCACCGATCTGGGCGACGCCGCGGGCACCTGGATCGTTGAGGGAGGCCGCGAACGCCGCCTGCCCCGCGGGGACTCGCAACGCGTGCCGTTCGGCAGCCAGCTGCGCCTCGGCCGCCGGCGCCTCGCCCTCTACCGGCGCAGCGGGATGAGGGAGGCGAGATGAGCGACTTCGACCGCACCCTGATCGAGACGACCCGGACCCACCGGGAACGGCTGGCCGCCGCCTTCGTCTACGGTCCGCTCAAGTCCAGACGCAAGGTGAACACGAATCTCCGTCGCGTGCTGGGCTCCTCCATCATCGCGGCCGTCGCCTGCATCGCCTGCCTGGCCACCGGCTTCGTCATCGACGTGCTGCAGCGGCAGAAGAACGAACAGGCGGTCCAGGCCTTCCAGGCGGCCGCGGCCGCCAACCCGATCAAGCCGGGCGGGGCGCTCGTGGAGGACCCGGCGACCGGATTCCTGCTGAACCAGGAGACGGGCGAGTACATCGACCCGCAGACCGGCTTCGTCGTCGACCCGGTCACGATGCTCGCCAGCGACCCCAGCGGCAAGCTCGTCGACACCAGGCTGGACTGGTACTACGACCCGGCCACCGGCTACTACACCGATCCGGCGTCCGGCGTCACCATCGATCCGAAGACCCTCACCGTGGTCGACGAGGACGAGGAATGAGCTACACGCGTCTGACGGTCATCGGCTCCCGGCGCAAGGCCGACGTCGTGCTGCCCGGCGACCAGCCGGTCGGCACGCTCGTGCCGCAGCTGCTCGACCTGCTGGAGGAGGGCGTGCGCGGCGGCGAGGCGATCGCCCTCACCACGCTCACGGGCGTCCCCGTCGAGCTGGGCACGAGCCTGGACGATCAGGAGATCGGGCACGGCGAACTCGTGCGCCTCACAGCCCTGGACGATGCGCCGCAGGCCCCCGAGGTGGTGGACGTGACCGACGCGGTGGCCGACGCGACCGCCCGACACCGGGGGCAGTGGCGCCGGCCCGCGTCGATCTCGGCGCTGGCGGCGGCGGCCGCGGCCGCCGCGTGGATCGCGACGGCCGCCCTGCTGGCGATCGAGCCCTCCCTGCTGTGGTGGCTGCTGGCGGGTCTCGTCTCATTGGCCGTCCTCGCCGTGGCGGCCGCTCGGCGGGAGCGCCCCGGCACGGCCGCCTCCTCGTCCGCGGCCGCCGCGGGGGCGCTCGTGCCCTGGTCGACGTTCGCCGCCGACCGCCTCGCCCCACCGAGCGTGCTGGCGTTCCCGGGCGGACAGGCGCTGATCACCGCCGCGCTGCTGTGGCTCGTGGTCGCGCTCGTGCTGGGGGCGGGCCGGGGCAGACGATCCGCCGCCGTGGCGGCCGGGATCGGCATGCTCTCGAGCGCGGCGCTGCTCGTGGCGGCGGCGCTCGGAGCGCCTCCGCGGGGCGTGACGGGGGTCGGCGCGGCGATCGGCATGGCCCTGCTGGGCCTGCTGCCCGGCCTCGCGCTCTCCTTGAGCGGCCTGACCGGTCACGACGACCGGGTGATCGGCGGCGGCCGGGCGTCGCGGCGCGAGATCGGCGAGGCGATCCTGGAGGCGTTCGACTCCCTCAGCTGGACGACGCTCGCGGTCGCGGTCCCGACCGCGGTCCTGCTCGCCTCGCTCGTGCAGAGCACGGATCCCTGGGAGCTCGGGCTGGCGGCCGCGATCGCCGCCGTCACGGCCCTGCGGGCCCGCCTGCTGCCGCTCGTCGTGCAGCGCTCCGTCCTGCTGCTGGTCGCTGCGCTCCCGCTCGTCGTCTGGCTCGTCACGCCCACGAGCCTGATCGGCCGGGAGGTGCAAGCGCTCGCGGCCGCCGTGCTGTGCCTGCTGGCGATCGGCGTCGCCTCGCTGCGGCCGAGCGATCTGGGGGCGGCGAGGCTGCGGCGGGCGGCCGATATCGCCGAGCTGCTCTCGGTGCTCGCGGTCGTGCCCGTGCTGCTCGGCGCGCTGGGCGTCTACGCGGATCTGTACGAGGTGTTCGGATGAGCCTGCTGTACGCCGCCAGCGGCCCGGGGGGCCGGGAGCTGATCGATCTGCAGCGGCGGATCGCCACCCCGCTGCCGCTGCGCCGCCGCATCGGCGTCGCCTCCCTCGCGGGCGGGGCGGGCTGCTCGACGGTGGCCGCCGAGCTGGGGATCGCCCTGGCCGCCCGGCGGCCCGGCGCCGTGCTGTGCGTCGACGCGCAGGGGATCAGCCCCACGCCGCTGGCCGAGCTGGGGGAGGGGATCGGCTTCGACTCCCTCGGCTGGAGCAATTGGCCGGCCGCGGTCGCGGCCTGGTGGCGCAGGCTCGGCCGACGCCAGCGGGACTACGATCTGACGATCACCGACTGGGGCGCCACGCCGCTGGAGCGGATGGCGGACGTGGCGGCCCACTCGCACGCGCTGTGCCTCGTCGCCCCGGCCGAGCGCACGGCGGTGCAGCGCGCCCTGGACCTCGCCGCGGTCGTGGGGGAGCGCACCGCGGTCGCGATCGCGGTGAACGACGTGCACGGGACCGCGGGGCTCGCGACGGCCGAACTGGTGCGCCGACTGCCCGCGACCGCGGCGCTGTTGCGGTACGACCGGCGCCGACCGGCCGGTATCGGCGTGCCCCGGCCGCTGCGCGGCGGCCAGACCCTGCAGATCCTGCGGCTGGCCGCCGCGCTCGTGGACGCGGCCGGCGCCTCCGGCCGCGGCACGGGGGCGTCCGCATGAGCCCGCAAGCGCACCGGCCCACGCGCACGACGATCCCGCACACACCGCCGGAGCCGAGCGAGATCGCGGCGCCGCCGACGCTCGGCGACGACGTCAGCCCGACCCCCTTCCAGTTCCTGCTGCCGGTGATCGGGGCGCTCACCTCGGTGACCATGATGGTCGTGCTGCGCAACGGCCAGCCGCTGTTCCTCATGATCGCCGCGATCGTCTTCCTCGTCGCGGTCGTCGGCGGGCTGGGGTTCGCGATCTCCAGCCGGGGACGGGCGGCACGGCAGCTGCGCGTGCGGCGCAAGCGCTACCTCGACTACCTGGAGAGCACCCGCAACGATCTGCGCGAGCGCTCCGCCGAGGCGCTCGCGAACGCGCTCGCGCTGCATCCGGACGCGAACGGGCTTGCGACCTTCGTGCGGGATCCGGAGCGGCTCTGGGAGCGTCGGCGCAGCGACGCCGACCACATGCAGGCGCGCGTGGGCACCGCGACCGTGCCCTGGTTCCGGCTGCGGGTGCCCAGCAGCGACTCGCCGATCGAGCCCTCCGACCCCATCCTGCTGCAGGAGGCGGAGTTGATCGCCAAGACCCACGCCTCGATCGAGGGCATGCCCGCGGTCGCCCGGCTCGGCGAGGCGGCGGTGGTCGCGATCATCGGCGATCGGGAGCGGACCGTGCCGCTGGCCCGCGGGCTGATCGCGCAGCTGGCGTCCCACCAGACGCCGGAGGACGTGCGGATCGCCGCCGCCCACCCGCCGGAGCGGGCCGGGGACTGGGCGGGGCTGGACCTGCTGCCGCACATGCAGGACCCGCAGCTGTTCGACGGGCCGGTCCCGGCCCGGCGCATCGCCCCGGATCTGGAGGCGCTGGCGAACATCGTCGGGCGCGAGCTGGTGGATCGCACCCAGCTGGCGGCGGCGGCCCGGCGCCGGGGCACGGGGCGGCCGGACGTCTCCCGGTTCGTCGTGCTCGCGGACGGGCACGGCGGGCCGGCGGGCCGGTTGCCGCTGCCGGATCCGAGCATGCACGCGCGCGATCTGGGGGTCGTGCTCGTGCACCTGCTGGACGATCGCCTGGACGAGCCGGACGATGTGGACATCCGCATCGACCTCCGGGAGGAGCCGAGTATCACCCATGGTGCTCGGGGCGCCGATCCGCAGACCACCACCTTCGCGCCGGACGAGGTGTCCGGCTGGCAGCTGGAGACGATCGCCAGGGTCCTGGCCGCCGGGCGTACCGTGGAGGCCGTCCGCGAGGAGGGCGGGGAGGCCGCCGTCGCGGACGTCGTCGAGCTGCTGGGCACCGATCCGGCCGCCCCGGCGCCGCTGGAGGCGATGTGGCGGCCGCGGCCGGCGACCGACTTCCTGCGCGTCGCCTTCGCGGCGGACGACCGGGGCCGTCCCGTCCACCTGGACCTGAAGGAGAGCGCCCAGCAGGGCATGGGGCCGCACGGCATCTGCATCGGCGCGACCGGCTCGGGCAAGTCGGAGATGCTGCGCACGCTCATCCTCTCCCTGGCCGCCACCCACCCGCCCGAGGACCTGGCCATGATCCTGGTGGACTACAAGGGCGGCGCGGCCTTCGCGCCCTTCGCCCGGCTGCCGCACCTGGCCGGGCTCATCGACAACCTGGCCGACGATCCGCAGCTGACCGAGCGGGCGCGCGCCTCGCTGCAGGGCGAGGTCGTCCGCCGGCAGCAGCTGCTCAAGGAGGCCGGCTCCTCGCCGTCGATCACCCACTACCGGCAGCTGCGCAGGGAGCGGCCGGAGCTGCCGCGGCTGCCGCACCTGTTCGTCGTCATCGACGAGTTCGGGGAGCTGCTGACCGCGGAACCGGACTTCATCGACCTCTTCCTGCAGATCGGCCGCATCGGCCGCTCCATCGGCGTGCACCTGTTGCTGTCCAGCCAGCGCATCGAGGCCGGCAAGCTGCGGGGCCTGGACACCTACCTCTCCTATCGGCTGGGGCTGCGCACCTTCAGCGAGGCGGAGTCGCAGCTCGTGCTGGACACGGTCGACGCCTTCAATCTGCCGCCGCTGCCCGGCTACGGCTATCTCAAGGTCGACACCTCCGTCTACCAGCGCTTCCGGTCGGGCTTCGTCTCCGGGCCGCTGGCGGCGCCCGCCCGTCCGGTCGGCGACGAGGAGGCGGGCCCTACGGTCTTCGAGCTGCCCGTCTTCAACGGCATCGCCTCCGGTGACGAGCCGAGTGCGGCTCCGGTGCTGCACCGTCCCGACACGGGTCGCACGCTCGTGGACGAACTCGTCGAGCACCTGTCGGCCGGCGAGCGGGTGCCGCCGGTGTGGCTGCCGCCCCTGCCGCAGGAGCTCGCGCTCGGGCATGTGCTGGAGCGCTCGCCCCGGTCGATCGGCCGGCTCGACATCGTCATCGGACTGGAGGACGACCCGGCCAAGCAGCGCCAGGAGCCGTGGCGGCTCGACCTCACGAAGGCGGGCGGGCACGCGGTCGTCATCGGCGGCCCGCAGTCCGGCCGATCGACGGCGCTGCGCACGATCGGCGCCTCCCTCGCGCTGCAGCGCACGCCCCGCGAGGTGGCGATCTACGGCATGGACCTCACCGGCGGCGGGCTGCGCCGCCTGGAGCCGTTCCCGCACGTCGGCGGCGTCGCCTCCCGGGGCGACGAGGGACGGCTGCAGCGGCTCCTCGAGGAGCTGCGCGACATGCTGCAGCAGCGGGAGACGCTCTTCAAGACCCGTCGCATCGACTCGATGCCGCAGCTGCGGCGCATGCACGCGGCGGCGGAGCTGCCCGAGCTGGAGAGCGCCGACGTGGTCGTGCTCGTCGACGGCTACGGCGCGCTGCGCAGCGACTTCGAGCACCTGGAGGAGCCCTTCACGGCCCTCATGCTGCAGGCCTCCAGCTACGGCATCCACTTCGTGCTCACCCTGGGCCGCTGGGGCGAGCTGCGGATGGCGCACCAGTCCCTGTTCGGCAACCGCATCGAGCTGCGCCTGAACGACCCGGCCGACTCGATCATCGAACGCAAGCTGGCCCGCACGATCTCCCCGGAGACCCCCGGCCGGGCGCTCAGCGACGCCTCGACGCTCGCCCAGTTCGCCCTGCCGACCCTGGACGTCGTCGAACCCGGCGAGGTGGGCGCTGCGCTGGAGGAACTCGCCCGGCGCACCGCGGAGTCCTGGAGCGGGCCCGCCGCGGCCCCCATCCGATTGCTGCCGGGCCGCATCGACCCGGCCACGCTGCCCGGCCCCGAGGACGAGCCGGCCGCCGTGCCGTTCGGCCTGCGGCAGGACACCATGGACACGGCCTTCTGGGAGTTCTCGGACTCCGACCAGCACCTGCTCGTGCTCGGCGACGCGAAGAGCGGCAAGTCCGCGCTGCTGCGCACGATCGCCCGCGGCATGGTCGACCGCTTCGACCCGAGCGAACTGGCCATCGCGGTCGTCGACCCGCGCGGGCACGTGCCGGGGGCGGTGCCCGCGGAGTACCTGGCGGCGCACGCCAAGTCGGCCCAGCAGGCCGCGGGCCTGGCGGCCTCGATCGCGAGCGAGCTGGCCAAGCGCCCCGAACGCGAGCCGGGCGGTCCGCGCGGCCCCAAGATCGTGCTGCTCGTGGACGACCACGACATCGTCTCGGCGGGCGGCGGCGAACCGCTCGCCGCCCTGCTGCCCCATCTGCCGGCCGCCAGGGACCTGGATCTGCACGTGATCGCGACCCGGCCGGTCGCCGGCTCCGTCCGGGCCCTGTACGGGCCCTTCCTGCAGGGGGTGCGGGACACCGGCGGGGCGGTGCTGCTGCTGTCCGGGGACCGGGGCGAGGGCCAGATCCTGCCCCGCCTGCACCCGGAGCGGATGCCGCCGGGCCGGGGCCGCTACGTGCGTCGGGGCGAGCTGCCTCACGTCGTGCAGATCGCCGAGACGCCCAGGACGGAGGCGCAGGGATGACCCGGGTCACGGTCCTGGGGGTCACCGGCGGGGCGGGGGCCACGACGCTCGCCGCCCTGATCCACCTCGCCTATCGCGGCGATCCCCAGCGCAGACCCGCGCTGAACGCCCACGACGCGGTGGCCATGCGCGCCCGGCTGGGATCGGAGCCGCACCCCGCTTCGCGCCTGCGCTCGGTCGCGGATGCGGGACGGTTCGCCCCGCAGCGGATGGACGCCGCGATCGCGGCCGGGGTGCTGCTGCTGGCGGCGCCCGTCTCGGCCGGCGGCGACGAGGCGCTCGCGCGCGTGCTCGCCCGTGCGGGCGCCCGGTTGAGCTCCGAGCAGCTGCGGGCGATCGGCGTGGTCCGCGTCGCCGTGCACGGTCCCCGGACCGGGGCGGCCGCCGCCCGGCCCGTACCCGCCATGCTCCTGCTGCCCTTCGACCGCGCCCTGGCCGCGGGCGTCGGCATCGAAGCCGTCTGGAGCCGCCTGGCCCCCGCCACCCGCAGCGGGGTCCGGCAGCTGGCGGGGCAGCTGGAACGCTCGGTCTGGGGCGTCGGCCGACCGGCCGGCACCGGACGCGCCCCCGGGCCGGACCCGCCGCCTCGGCGGGCGGCGGCGCCGGACGGGCGGCGAACGTAGACTGGCCGGGTGAACGACGACCGCAGCGCCCTCATCCGACTCATCCGCGAGGAGGCCGTCTTCCACGGCGACTTCACCCTCAGCAGCGGTCGGCGGGCGGACTACTACGTCGATCTGCGCCGGCTCAGCCTGGACCACCGGGCCGCCCCCCTGATCGGCCGCGTGCTGCTCGGGATCGTCGACGAGTTCGGCGAGATCGACGCGGTCGGCGGCCTCACCATGGGGGCCGACCCGCTCGCGAGCGCCGTGCTGCACCAGGGCGCCGCGCAGGGGCGTCGCATCGACGCCTTCGTCGTGCGCAAGGAGCCCAAGGACCACGGCCGGGGACGCCAGGTGGAGGGGCCGGATCTGGCCGGACGCCGCGTCGTCGTGCTGGAGGACACCTCCACCACGGGCGGGTCCCCCCTCAAGGCGATCGAGGCGCTGCGCCGGGTCGGCGCCGAGGTGGCCGGCGTGGCGGTCGTCGTGGACCGGGCGACGGGGGCCGCCCAGGCCGTCGAGCAGGCCGGATACCCGTACCGGGCCGCGATCGGCCTGGCCGATCTGGGGCTCGCCGAGACCCCCTCGGCCTGATGGCCGGGCCGGACCCGCGGTCGCGGCGGCCGCGCAACCCCGCCTCCTCCTTCGTGCTGGCGGGGGCCGGCGTGCTGGCCCTGCTCGCGCTCGCGGCGGCCCTCATGACGAACCCCTTCTCGCCCCGCGTGGACCCCGAGGCGGTCCCGGACGCGGGCCCTTCGGCAGGCGAGGGGCCGATCGGCCCCGCGGAGCTGGCGGCGGGGCAGTGCTTCGCCGCCTACGAGTCCGCCTGGCAGTCCTCCTTCCGGCTCGCCGAGTGCTCGCAGCCGCACGCGGCCGAGCTGTACGCGATCGTGCCGGCCGCCCCGGCCGGCGCCCCCTATCCGGGGGAGCAGGCGTTGGCGGCCGAGGCGCAGCGGGCCTGCCAGGCGCCGGCCGCGCTCGACCTGGCGGCCGCGGCCGCGGTGGAGGGGCTGCGGCTGGAGGCGAGCTATCCGCTCTCCCAGGCCGAGTGGGACGCCGGGGACACCGACTACCTCTGCTTCGCCTTCCGGGACGGCGGCGCGCCGCTGGAGGGGAGCCTCCGGCCGGCCGCCTGAACGGGCGGGCTCGGCCGCGCCCCGGCCGCATCGGGTCGCGGGGGAGCGCATCCCCCTCGACTCGGCCGCCCGAAGGGGCCGGCCCTGCGGGGGGCGGCGCGTCGGGCCGGGGCCGCGGCTAGCATGTCGCCATGACCTTCGTAAGCGAGTCCATCGATGTCGCGGTTCCCGTCGAGCGGGTGTTCGCCGCGCTGAGCAACGTCGAGGAGATGCCCAAGCTCCTGTCGATCATCAAGCACGTCGAGCCGCGCGGCGAGCTGTCCCGCTGGACCGTCGAGGCGGTCGGCCAGAAGCGCGAGGTCGATGTACGCGTCGCCGAGCACGTCGAGCCCGAGCGCATCAGCTGGGAGTCGGTGAACACGAGCAAGCCGCTCAAGGTCGAGGCCCGCACCGAGGCGCTCGGGGACGGCGGCACCCGGGTCACCATGAACCTGGACTTCGACGCGGGCGGCGTCGCCGAACGCATGGGCCTGGCCAAGGGCGCCGCGCAGATCGCGCTGCGCCGCGAGATGACCTCGGCCAAGCGCTACCTGGAGGGCGAGGCCTAGACCCGCCCGTCGAGGAGTCGTTTCGGCCCGGCGATGCAAGGGCGCATCGCCGGGCCGGGCGCGCTCCGAGGCACGACACGCGGACCGTCGCCTCGCGCGCCCGTCGCGGCGTGCGGGCGTCACGGTCGACGAGCAGCGGGTGGGCTGCGCGTCGCCTCGCGGCCCGTTGCGGCGTGTGACGTGCAGCAGCCGGCCGGACTGGTGCCGGGACGCCGCGCGGTCTAGCATGGGCCGCGAGTGATGTGCTCCGGGGTCGGTGCAATTCCGAACCGGCGGTGACAGCCCGCGAACCGCGTCCACCCGGACGCGGCCGACTCGGTGGAACTCCGAGGCCGACGGTGAGAGTCCGGATGAGAGGCAGCACGACGCCGTCGTTCCGTCGACGGCGCACTCGCGGCGGCCGCGTGCGCTCGGATCCGATCCGGGCGGGGCTCCGCACAGCCCCGGAGCCGGAACCGGAGGCACCATGGGCATCGCCGCTGCGCGGCTGCGGATCCTCGCGCCGGTGCTGTTCGGCTCGGGCGTGCTCGTCGTCTGGCAGATCGTGTGCTCGCTCGGGCTGGTGCCGCCCCGCCTGCTGCCCTCCCCCCTGGAGCTGGCCGCACGGCTGGCCGACGAGCTCACCCGCGGCCGCATCCTCGGCTTCGCCGCCGTGACCGTGCAGGAGGCCCTGCTGGGCACCCTGCTGGCGGTGCTGCTGGCCCTGCCCCTCGGCTACGCGATCGCCCGCCTGCGCTGGGTGGACCTGGCGCTCTCGCCCTACGTCGCCGCCTCCCAGGCGATCCCCGCGATCGCGATCGCCCCGCTGCTGGTCGTGTGGATCGGCTACGGCCTGTTCCCCATCTCGGTGCTGTGCGCCGCGACCGCGTTCTTCCCCATGCTCGTCACCACCTCCCTCGGCATCCGGCAGCTGCCGCGCGGCGTCCTGGAGGCGGCCCGGCTGGACGGGGCGAGCGCCTGGCAGTCGCTCGTGCACGTCGAGGCGCCCATCGCGCTGCCGAGCGTGCTGGCGGGCGTGCGGGCGGGCGCGACCCTCTCGGTCACCGGTGCGGTGGTGGGCGAGTTCATCATGGGCGGCCGGGGACTCGGGATGCTGCTGACCCTCTACCGCGACGCCGACGACACCGCGGGCATGTTCACGACGCTGCTGCTGCTCGTGCTCATGGCGGTGCTGCTGTTCACCGCCCTGCGGGTGCTCGAGCGCCTGCTGTCCCGCGCCCCGCGCGCCCTGCCCCACCTCGACGACACGACGGGAGCGACCCCATGACCCTCCGATCCGTGCTCGGCCTGCTCGCGGCCGCCGTCGCGCTCCTCGGCACGAGCGCCTGCACCGCCGGGGGCTCTCCGGCGGCCCCGGCGCAGACGCGGCTCACCGTCGGCCTCAGCTACATCCCGGACGTCCAGTTCTCCCCCTTCTACGTGGCGGCCGAGCGCGGCTACTTCGCCGAGGCGGGGGTGTCGGTGGAGCTGCGCCATCACGGCGAGGCCGAGGAGCTCTTCGGTGCGCTGGCGAACGGCACCGAGGACGTCGTCTTCGCCAGCGGCGACGAGATCGTGCAGGCCCGCTCGGCCGGCCAGGACGTGCTGTCGATCGGCACCGTCTACAACGACTACCCGGCCGCGCTCATCGTGCCGGAGGACTCGCCGATCCGCTCGGCCGGGGACGTGGCGGGGCGCACGATCGGCGTCCCCGGCCCCTTCGGCCAGAGCTACTTCGCGCTGCTCGCCCTGCTCGGCCAGTCCGGGCTCGGTCCCGGAGACGTGCGGATCGAGCACATCGGCTACACCCAGCAGGCGGCGCTCGCCTCCGGCCGGGTGGACGCGGTCATGGGCTACGTCAACAACGACGCCGTGCGCTTCGACGCGGCGGGCTTCCCGGTGCGCACGATCTCGCCGTTCCCCGCGGGCCGGCAGGCCCTCGTCGGCCCCGCCCTGGCGGCCTCCTCCGCCGCCGTGCAGGCGAAGCCGGAGGCGATGCGGGCGATGCAGGCGGCCCTGGCCCGGGCGATCGACGACATCCTGGCCGACCCGGCCGGCGCCCTGCCGGACGCAGAGGCGCACATCCCCACGCTCGTCACCGACCGGGCCAGGGCCGATGCGCTGGCGACCCTGCAGGCGACGCTCCCGCTGCTGGAGCCGGACGGCGCAGGGCCCCGCTTCCGCAACGATCCGGCAGCCTGGCGGGAGATGATCGACTTCATGCGCGAACAGGATCTGCTCGGCGATCGGACCGTGCTCGTCGAGGAGGTCCTGACGAACGAGCTGCTGCCGACATGAGCCCCGCCGAGGCGCGGGAGGAGGGCGAGACGCCGCCGAGCGCGACCGCGCACGGGGTCGGGCCCTGGCCGGGCGGGCGCGAGGCATGGCCGGACGATCCGCGCTACGATCCGGAGCTGCTCGCGGAAGGCGACGCCCGCAACGTGGTCGACCGCTTCCGCTACTGGACGGTCGAGGCGATCCGAGCCGAGCTCGACGCGCGGCGCCACCCCTTCCACGCTGCCATCGAGAACTGGCAGCACGATCTGAACATCGGTTCGATCGTGCGCAGCGCCAACGCCTTCGCGGCCGAGGCGGTGCACATCGTCGGCCGGCGCCGGTGGAACCGCCGCGGGGCGATGGTCACCGACCGCTACCAGCACATCGTGCACCACCCGGGGGTGCCGGAGCTGGCGGAGTGGGCGCGCCGGGCCGGGCTGCCGATCGTCGCGGTCGACAACCTGCCCGGCAGCCGGCCCCTGCACGCCGCTGGGCTGCCGGAGCGCTGCGTGCTGCTCTTCGGCCAGGAGGGCCCCGGGCTCAGCCCCGAGGCGCTGGCCGCGGCCGACGAGACGGTGTCGATCCCCCAGTTCGGCTCCACCCGCTCCATCAACGCGGCGGCCGCCGCGGCGATCGTCATGCACGCCTGGATCGTCCAGC
>JAUNLB010000043.1 GCA_030532485.1 Pseudoclavibacter sp. | reverse complement strand
CGATCGGCGCACAGGCCGCCAACAGTCCGGCCGACAGGGCCGAGAGGCCGAGCAGGCCGAATGCTCGACGGCTCAGGAGCATCCCCTCGCGCTCTTCTCCGTGGTCCATGGTCCGCTCCTCCTTCGTCGCAGGGTGTCTCTCGGTCCGACGCTACCCGATCGGCCCGGGCGGCGCGGCGCGCTCATCTGGCCGCGACGATGTCGAGCACCTGGTCGTGCAGTGCCCCGTTCGTGGCCAGGGCGGAGCCGTGCCAGGGACCGGATTCGCCGTCCGCGCTCGTGAAGCGTCCGCCGGCCTCCCGTACGATCGGCTCGATCGCGGCCACGTCGTAGGGCTTCAGGTCGAATTCGCCGGCCACGTCGGCCGCCCCCTCCGCCACCAGCATGTAGGCCCAGGCCTCCCCGACGGCGCGGGTGCGCCACACGGATCGAGACAGGTCGACCAGCTGCTCCAGCCGTCCGGCCTCGTCCCACTGCTTCAGATTGTTGTAGATCAACGAGGCGTCGCCGAGCTCCGCGACGCCCGACACCTGGATCCGCCGCTCGGTCGCGGTGTCCCCGTTCCCCGGCTCCTCGTCCACGTAGGCCCCCAGCCCCGTCGCCCCCCACCAGCGCCGGCTCAGGGCGGGGGCGCTGACCACCCCCACCTCGGGCACCTCGTCCACCACGAGGGCGACGAGGGTGGCCCACACCGGGATGCCGCGCATGAAGTTCGCCGTGCCGTCGATGGGGTCGACGATCCACTGCCGACTGCCGGAACCGGAGACGCCGAACTCCTCGCCGTAGATCCCGTCCCCCGGGCGGGCCTCGGCGAGCTTCGCGGCGATCGCCTCCTCGACGGCCCGGTCCGCCTCGGTGACGTGCGTCCGATCGTCCTTCACCGAGACGGAGAAGTCCTGCGCGCGGAATCTGGGCAGCGAGATCGCGTCGGCGATGTCCGCCAGCTCGCGTGCGAGGCGCAGATCGGAGGAAAGGGGGTACAGCATCTGCCTGACCATGTTCCGACGCTATCGGATCGGCGTGCGGGGGCCCGCCGACCCCCTCGCGGGCTACTCGGCCCCCTCGAGCGAGGCCAGCAGCCGCCGGAACGAGTCCAGCCGGGCGGCGGCCGGTCCCGCGCCGCCGCGGATCGCGGCGTCCATCGCGCAGTCCGGCGCGTCCGCCAGATGCGTGCAGCCGCGCGGACAGGCCTCCGCCAGCGGCGAGAGCTCCGGGAAGCCCCGCAGCAGGGAGTCGGGCCCCACGTGACCGAGTCCGAAGGAGCGGACCCCGGGAGTGTCGATGATCCAGCCGCTGCGCTCGCCCTCCCGCAGCCGCAGGGCCAGGGAGGAGGAGGAGGTGTGCCTGCCGCGCCCCGTCACCTCGTTGACCCGACCGGTCTGCCGCTCGGCGCCGGGCACGAGCGCGTTCACCAGGGTCGACTTGCCGACCCCGGAATGGCCGACGGCGACCGTGCGGTGGCCCAGCAGCGCCGCCCGCAGCTCGGCTACGGGCGGGTCGTCCCGATCGGACTCGAAGACGGGCACCCCGAGCGGCTCGACCAGGGCGCGCAATTCGTCGGCCGGTCGCAGATCCGTCTTGGTGAGGACGAGCATGGGCTCGACGCCCGCGTCGTAGGCCGCGACCAGGCAGCGGTCGATGAGCCGCGGCCGGGGCTCCGGCCGGGTGGTGGAGGCGACCACGAGCATGCGGTCGGCGTTGGCCACCAGGACCCGCTCGACCCGATCGCTGTCGTCCGCGCTGCGGCGCAGCAGGCTGCTGCGCTCGGCGATCCGCACGATCCGGCACAGGGTGCCCGGCCGCCCGGAGGTGTCGCCCACCACGTCCACCTCGTCCCCGGTGGCCACGGCGCGGCGGCCGAGCTCGCGGGCGCGGGCCGCCAGCACGGTCCGCTCCCGCGGGCCGTCCTCGTCCAGCAGCACTCGGAGCCGGCCGCGGGCGAGCGAGAGCACGCGGCCGCGCTCGGCGTCCTCGTGGTCGGGGCGGCGCTTGCTGCGGGGCCGGCTGCCGTGCCGGGAGGCGCGTACGCGCACGTCCCCCTCGTCCCACTCCCCGTAGGCGTCGAAGGCGTCGGTGCGCCGCCAGCTCACGCGCCGGCCCCCGGCAGCGCCGCCCGCTGCGACAGCAGCTCCCGCCACAGCCCGGGGAACTGCGGCATGGTCTTGGCGGTGGCGCCGATGTCGTCGATCTCCACGCCGTCCACGGCCAGTCCGACGATCGCGCCGCAGGTGGCCATGCGGTGGTCGCCGTAGGCGGACCAGGCGGCCCCGTGCAGCGAGCCGGGACCGGCGGAGGTGATCCGCAGCCCGTCCTCGAGCTCCTCCACCCGGGCCCCCACGCCGCGCAGCTCGGTCGCGAGGGCCCGCAGCCGATCGGTCTCGTGCCCGCGCAGATGCCCGATCCCGGACAGGACGCTGGTGCCCCGGCACAGCGCCGCGAGCGCCGCGACGGCGGGGGTCAGCTCGCCCGCGTCGGACAGCTCCAGCTCGACGCCCTCCGGCACCGCCCCCTGCAGCACGCCGCGCTGCACGATGCAGTCGAGCCCGTCGGGCCCCGGGCGCAGCCGCGCGCCGAAGCCGGCGAGGATCTCGGTCAGCCGGCCGCCGAGCTGCGTGGAGCGTTCCGGCCACTCGGGGATCGTCACGGCGCCGCCGGCCACCACGGCCGCGGCCAGGAACGGGGCGGCGTTCGACAGGTCGGGCTCGATGTCGACCGTCCCGCCGCGGATCGCTCCGGGCTCCACCCGCCAGCTGCGCTCGTCCAGGGCGGCGGCCTCCACGCCGCGCTCGCGCAGGCAGGCGAGGGTCATCTCGATGTGCGGTCCGCTCGGCGGCCGCTCGCCGGCGTGCTCGAGCCGCAGCCCCCGCTCGAAACGCGGGGCGGCCAGCAGCAGGCCGGAGACGAACTGGCTGGAGGCGGAGGCGTCGATGCGCAGCTCGCCGCCGCGGACCCGAGCGGTGCCCCGCAGGACGAAGGGCAGCCGGCCGGGCCGGCCGAGCTCGCGCACGGGCGCGCCCAGTTCGCGCAGGGCCCGGATCATCGCCTCCATGGGCCGCAGGCGGGCGGCCTCGTCGCCGTCGAAGCGCACCTCGCCGACGGCCAGCGCCGCCAGCGGCGGCAGGAAGCGCATGACGGTGCCGGCCAGGCCGCAGTCGATCTCGCCGCCGCCGCGCAGCTCCGCGGGAGGCGCGACGCGCAGATCGTCCCCGTGGGGGCCGTCGCCGGGTACCGTCTCGATGCGCACGCCCAGCCGCTCCAGCCCCGATCGCATGAGCTCCGAGTCCCGGGCGTGCAGAGGGGCGCGCAGCAGGCTCGGCTCCTCGGCGAGGGCCGAGAGCACCAGCTGCCGGTTGCTCAGGCTCTTGGAGCCGGGGAGTCGGATGCGGGCGTCGAGCCGACCCCGGGCCCGCGGCGCCCGCCAGGGGAGCGGACCGGCCGGGTGCGCGGGCGGGGAATAGTCGAAGGTCTCCATCGGTTCACCAGGGTACCGCCGCCCCGTCGGGCGGCCGCGGAGGAGAGAGGGAGACGGATGACCGCCGTGCTGATCGGAGCCGTCGAGCAGTCGGGCGAACTACACTGGCCACCGATGAGCGAGCATCCGGAAAGCGGGCGGGCCGCGGCGCCCGCGGGGCTGCGGGCCCTGTTCGAGGAGCAGGCGCTGCCGTACCTGGACCAGCTGTACGGCGCCGCGATGCGCATGACGCGGAATCCGGCGGACGCGCAGGACCTCGTGCAGGAGACCTTCGCCAAGGCCTACGCGGGCTTCGGCGGGTTCGCGCAGGGGACGAACCTGAAGGCGTGGCTGTACCGCATCCTCACGAACCAGTACATCAACGGCTACCGCAAGCGCCAGCGCGAGCCCTTCCAGAACCCGCTGGAGGAGCTGGCCGACTGGCAGCTGGGCTCGGCGGAGTCCACGACCTCCCACTCGCGGGTGAACCGTTCCGCGGAGGCCGAAGCGCTCGACCGGATGCCGGATACGGATGTGAAGCGCGCCCTGCAGGAGCTGCCGGACGACTTCCGTATGGCGGTCTTCCTGGCCGATGTCGAGGGCTTCGCGTACAAGGAGATCGCCGAGATCATGAAGACGCCGGTCGGCACGGTCATGAGCCGTCTGCACCGGGGCAGACGGCTGTTGCGGGAGCGGCTGGCCGACTACGCCCGGGAGCGTGGCATCCTGCCGTCGGCGTCGGCCGAACAGGCCGGAACCGGAGAGGGGGCGGCCCGATGAGCGGCCGGGAGTGCGAGCTGGCGCTGCTGGCGCTGGAGGAGTACCTGCACGACGAGCTGGGGGCCGAGCAGGCCGCCAGGATCCGGGCGCACCTGGAGGAGTGCCCCCCGTGCATGCAGGAGCTGCTGGTGAACGAGAAGCTCATGGAGCTCGTACGCCGCTCCTGCCGGGAGCGCGCGCCGGAGCATCTGCGCATGCGGATCATCGAGGCCATCGACCGCTCCGTCTCCGGCTGACCGCCGCCGTGCGGGGGCTGCTGCCGGAGTCGGTCCGGACCGCATGTCTGAGCGGGGACGCCGGAGCGGACGAGCTGTTCCCCGAGGAGGCGGCGGCGGTCGCCCGGGCCGTGCCCGCCCGCCGGGCGGAGTTCGCGACCGTGCGGTATCTGGCCAGGCGCGCCCTGGTGCAGCTCGGCGAGCCGCCCGTGCCCCTGCCGCCCGGACCGGACCGGGCGCCGATCTGGCCGGCGGGCGTGGTGGGCAGCCTCAGCCACTGCCCGGGCTTCCGGGCGGCCGCGGTCGCCCGGAGCGACCGCATCGCCTCGATCGGCATCGACGCCGAGCCGGACGCCCCGTTGCCGACGGGCGTGGCGGAGCTCGTGTGCCTGCCGGAGGAGCGAGTCGCCCTTGCCGGGCTCTCGCGGCGTCTGCCGGGCCTGAGCTGGGATCGGCTGCTGTTCAGCGCCAAGGAGAGCGTGTTCAAGTGCTGGCACCCCCTCATGCGATGCTGGCTGGACTTCCTCGAGTGCGAACTGCGCATCCTTCCCGAGCCGCCCGGGGACCGGGGGCTCTTCGAGGGCCGACTGCTCGTGCCCGGTCCGCCCGGTCCGGACGGCGGCCGCATCCGGATCCTGTCCGGTCGCTGGCGCAGACGGGACGGCGTCCTGCTGACGGCCGTGCACCTGCCGCGGTCCGCGGTCGGACGGACCGTCGGGCCGACCGCGGGCTGACGGTCGGTCGAGCCGTTCAGCGCGGAGGTCTCGGACGCGCCCGAGTTCCCCGACCCGCCGCCGCGGGACCCTTCCCGTGAAGAGGCGCCATCCCGCCGCGCTATCGGCATCTGCAGAAGGTGAACTCCCCGTGGATCCGCACCGGACCGTCCGTGCGCCCGGAAGGCTCCGACGCCGCGGCCCGCAGGAGATGCCGCGGTCGGCCGGGCGCTGCAGGTACCCCGGCTGCACCCGGCCGGCGGCGCGATGCGAGGTCGACCGCGCCGTCCCCCGCCCGAGCTCTCGCCCGACCCGGGCCCCGGGACGACGGAGCGCCCTTCTGCCCGAGCCGTCCGAAGGCTCGGCGCGGGAGCTAGCCGAGGATGCGCTCCACCAGCTCGGACTGCTGACGGGTGTGCGCCTTCAGGCTGCCGACCGAGGGGGAAGCCGCGGCGGGCCGGGAGACCACGCGGATCGTACGGCCCGCCAGCAACGGCACGACATGGGTGCGGACGTAGGGCCAGGCTCCCTGGTTCTCCGGCTCGTCCTGGGCCCACACCAGCTCGGCGTTCGGGTAGGCGGCGAGGATCCGGTTCAGCTGCTCCATGGGGGCCGGGTAGTACTGCTCCAGGCGCACGAGCGCGGTGCTCGTGTCCTGCCGCTTCTCCAGTTCCGAGCGCAGCTCGTAGTAGAGCTTGCCGGCCAGCAGCACGACCCGCTCGACCGCGTCCCGCTCCAGCCGCCGAGGATCGTCCAGCACCGGCTCGAAGGTGCCCTGCGTGAAGTCCTCCACCGCCGAGGTCGCCCCCCGAAGCCGCAGCATCGACTTGGGCGTGAAGACCACCAGCGGCCGCCGCGGCCGCACATAGGCCTGGCGGCGCAGCAGATGGAAGTAGGAGGCGGGGGTGGAGGGCTGTGCGATGGTCATGTTGTTTTCGGCGGCGAGCGTCAGGAAGCGCTCGATGCGCGCCGAGGAGTGGTCCGGGCCCTGGCCCTCGTAGCCGTGGGGGAGCAGCAGCACGAGGCTCGAACGCTGGTTCCACTTCTGCTCCGAGGACGAGATGAACTCGTCGACGATCGTCTGGGCCCCGTTGGCGAAGTCGCCGAACTGCGCCTCCCACAGCACGAGCGCGTCCGGCCGCTCCACCGAGTAGCCGTACTCGAAGCCCATGACCGCGTACTCGCTGAGCAGCGAGTCGTAGATCGCCAGCTTGGCCTGGTTGTCGTCCAGGTTCTGCAGCGGCAGCCAGTTCTGGCCGTTCACCCGATCGTGGAAGACCGCGTGCCGCTGCACGAAGGTGCCCCGCCGGGAGTCCTGCCCGGTCATGCGCACGGGGGTGCCCTCCACCAGCAGCGAGCCGAGCGCGAGCAGCTCGCCGAAGGCCCAGTCGATGCCGCCCTTCCGGCTCATCTCCTCGCGCTTGGCGAGCACGGCCTTGAGCTTGGTGTGGACCGTGAAGCCCTCCGGCACGTTCGTGTGGGCGTCGCCGATGAGCTCGATCGTCTCGCGGGAGATGGCGGTGGACACCGGGCCGCGGGACACCTGCTCCTCCTGGGCGCCCACGACCGACAGCTCGGAGGCGGTGATCGGCACCGACTCGGTGGTCGCCTGGTGGGTCTCGGCGAAGGCCCGCTCCAGACGCTCGTGGAAGTCGCGCTGCGCCTGGTCGAACTCCTCCTGGGTGATGTCGCCGCGGCCCACGAGGGACTCGGTGTACAGCTTGCGCACCGAACGCTTCGCCTCGATGAGGTTGTACATGAGCGGCTGGGTCATCGAGGGGTCGTCGCCCTCGTTGTGCCCGCGCCTGCGGTAGGAGACCAGATCGATGACCACGTCCCGCTTGAAGCGCTGACGGTAGGCGAAGGCCAGCTCGCCGACGTGCGCGACCGCTTCCGGGTCGTCGCCGTTGACATGGAACACGGGGGCCTGGATCGCCTTGGCCACGTCCGTCGAGTACATCGAGCTGCGCCCGTCCCGGGGCGTGGTGGTGAAGCCGACCTGGTTGTTGATGTTGATGTGGATCGTGCCGCCGGTCTTGTAGGCGCGCAACTGGGACATCTGCAGCACCTCGTACACCACGCCCTGGCCGGACATGGCGGCGTCCCCGTGGACCAGGATGGGCAGCACCGAGTCGCGGCCGTTGTCCAGGCGGTCCAGCTTGCCGCGCACGATCCCCTCCAGCACGCCGTTGACCGCCTCCAGGTGGGAGGGGTTCGCGGCCAGGTAGACCGGGATGCTCGCTCCGGAGGCGGCCGTGAAGGTGCCCTCGATCCCCAGGTGGTACTTGACGTCCCCGGAGCCGCCGGATCCGGAGGAGGAGACCCCCTCGAACTCGCGGAAGATCTGCCCGTAGGTCTTGCCCGCGATGTTCGTCAGCACATTGAGCCGGCCCCGGTGGGCCATGCCGATCGCGACCTCGTCGAGCTCGTCCTCGGCCGCGCCCTGGATGATCGTGTCCAGCAGGGCGATGACCGACTCGGAACCCTCCAGCGAGAAGCGCTTCTGGCCCACGTACTTGGTCTGCAGGAAGGTCTCGAAGGCCTCGGCCTCGTTGAGCTTGCCCAGCAGGCGCATCTGCTCGTCGTGGGTGGGCTTCGTGTAGGGGTGCTCGAGCTGCTCCTGGAACCAGGCGCGCTGCTCCGGATCCTGGATGTGCATGTACTCCACGCCGATCGTGCGGCAGTAGGAGTCGCGCAGGATGCCGAGGATCTCGCGCAGCTTCATGAGCCGCTGCCCGCCCCCGAAGCCCGCGGTCACGAACTCCCGCTCCAGGTCCCACAGGGTCAGGCCGTGACTCTCGATCTCCAGGTCCGGGTGGGTGCGCTGCACGTACTGCAGCGGGTCGATGTCGGCCATCATGTGGCCGCGCACGCGGTACATGTTGATCAGCTGGTGCACCCGGGCGGTCTTGTTGATGCCCGCCGCCAGGTCCACGTGCACGTCCTGCGACCACACCACGGGCTTGTAGGGGATCCGCAGGGAGGCGAAGATCTGCTCGTAGAAGTCGTGCCCGCCCACCAGGTGCTCGTGCACGAGCTTGAGGAACTCGCCGGAGCCGGCGCCCTGGATGACGCGGTGGTCGTAGGTGGAGGAGAGCGTGAGCCGCTTGGAGATCGCCAGCTCGTCGATCTCGTGCTGCGCCATGCCCTGATAGGGGGCCGGGTAGTCGAGCGCGCCCGCGCCGATGATGCAGCCCTGCCCCTTCATGAGGCGCGGCACGGACATGACGGTGCCGATGCCCCCGGGGTTCGTGAGCGAGATGGTGGTGCCCGCGTAGTCCTCCGGGGTGAGCTTGTTGTCCCGGGCGCGCCGCACCAGGTCCTCGTAGGCCGCCAGGTACTCGCGGAAGTTGAGCATCTCGGCCTGCTTGATGCTCGGCACCAGCAGCGCGCGGCTGCCGTCCGGGCGCGGCACGTCGATCGCGATGCCCAGGTTCACGTGGGCGGGGGAGACGGCCGTGGGCTTGCCGTCGATCTCGTCGTAGTAGACGTTCTGGCTCGGGAAGGCGATGAGCGCCTTGACGACGGCCCAGCCGATGAGGTGCGTGAACGAGACCTTGCCGCCGCGCGTCCGGCGCAGGTGGTTGTTGATCACGATGCGGTTGTCGATGAGCAGCTTGGCCGGGATCTCCCGGTAGCTCGTTGCGGTCGGCACCTCCAGCGAGATGTCCATGTTCTTCGCGAGCGCCTTGGCCAGGCCCTTCAGCGGCTGGGCGACGTCGGTCTTCTCCGAGGCCCGCTCCTTGCTGCGCACCGGCGCGTCGGCCGGCACGGGCTGGACCTGCGGGCCGGCGGCCGTCGTGCGGGCGGGCTTGGCCGGACGGGGGGCGCCGGAGGCGTGGGCGGGCTGCGCCTGCCCCGCGCCGCCCGACGGCTGCGCCTGCTCCCTCGGCGCCGCACCGGCCGGTGCGGCGGGTGCGGCCGGCCCCGACCGTCCGGCAGCCGCCCCTTCGGACTCGGCCGGACGGGATTCGGCGGCCCTGCCGGCGGCGTGGCGCTCCAGCGTCGGCCACCAGGCCGGGTCGACCGAGTTCTTGTCCTGCAGGTACTTCTCGTACATCTCCTCGACGAGCCAGTCGTTGGCTCCGAAGTCAGAAGCGGAATCCGTACCCGTGGTGTGGCTCGACACTGTTGTTTCGCCGCCTAACTGTCGTGCTGTGGCTGAGGCCCCGTTGCGTACGACACGGGAACGCGTCGAGGCGCAGATCTCCGGTGCAAGAGCCTACCGGCAAAAAACGGACGGCGGGTCACCGCGGCCCGGCACGTCGCACCTCGCTCGACGAGGGCCGCAGGCCCGCGGCCGGGGCGGCTTCCCCGGATGCGACGGCACAGCTCGACGCCCGGCGGTCGCACGCCCGCGGCCGGGGGCGGCTTAGCCTGTCGGCATGCAGTTCACCGGACCACAGCCGCAGCACGAGCTGACCTACTCGGACGTCTTCCTGGTGCCGGGCCGCTCCGAGGTGCCCTCCCGTCTGGACGTGGACCTCTCGGTGCACGACGCGACGGGACTGCGCATCCCCGTGGTGGCCGCCAATATGAACGCCGTCACGGGCCCCAGGCTCGCGGCGGCCATGGCCAGGCGCGGCGGCCTGGGCGTGCTGCCTCAGGACCTCGGCGCCCAGGAGACCGCCGAGGCGATCCGGTGGGTCAAAGCGCAGCACCCCCTCTGGGACACGCCCTTCGAGGCGGAGGCCGCCGAGACGGTCGGCGAGGCGCTGGAGCGCATGTACCCGGCCGCGGGCTTCGGGGTGCTGGTCCGCGACGGCGAGCGGGTCGCCGGCGTCGCACCGCTGCCGCAGCTGAGCCGCATGCCCCGCGATGCGCGGCTGGGCGACATCCTGCACGAACCGGTCCCGACGCTGGACGCCGCGCGGCTGCACACCCCCCGACAGGCCTTCGACGCGCTGCACGAGCACGGGGCGGACTTCGCCGTCGTCGAACGCGACGGCCGCGTGCTCGGCACGGTCTGCACCGCGGGCGCCCTGCGCGGCTCCATCACCCCGCCCGCGCTGGACGAGCGCGGCCGGCTCCGGTGCGCCGTGGCGATCGGCGTCTCCGGAGCGGTCGTCGAACGCGCCCGGGCCCTCGCGCAGGCCGGAGCGGACGTGCTCGTCCTGGACACCGCCCACGGCCACCAGGGAGCCATGCTGCGGGCGATCGAGGCGGTGCGGGCCGAGGACCTGGGGCTGCCGATCGTGGCGGGCAACGTCGTGACCGCGGCCGGCGTCCGCGACCTCGTGCAGGCGGGCGCCGACATCGTCAAGGTCGGCGTGGGTCCGGGCGCCATGTGCACGACCCGGATGATGACGGCCGTCGGCAGGCCGCAGTTCTCCGCCGTCCTGGAGACCGCCGAGGAGGCCCGCATCCTGGGCGCCGGCGTCTGGGCCGACGGCGGCGTGCGCTACCCGCGCGACGTGGCCCTCGCGCTCGCGGCCGGCGCCTCGGCGGTCATGATCGGCTCGTGGTTCGCCGGCACGGTGGAGGCGCCCGGCCGGGTGCGCGCCGACGAGGCGGGCGGCGCCTTCAAGGAGTCCTTCGGCATGGCCTCCAGCAAGGCCGTCGAGGCGCGCTTCGCCCGGCTGGACCCGTACGAGCGGGCCCGCAAGAAGCTCTTCGCGGAGGGGATCTCCTCCTCCCGCATCCGCATCGACCCGGACCGGCCCAGCGTCGAGGACCTGCTGGACGCGATCACCACCGGACTGCGCTCCAGCTGCACCTACGCGGGCGCCGGCACCCTGGCCGAGTTCCGCTCCCGCGCCAAGGTCGGGGTGCAGTCCGCCGCCGGCTACGAGGAGGGCAAGGCGCTGCCCGTCTCCTGGTGACGGGCCGTCCTCAGGCGATCCGGGCCGCATGCGCCCCGGGCCGTCCTGCCGGGTGCGGTGCGCGGCTATACTGACGCGACAATGGACGAAGACCATCCGGCCGGGAGCTGCGCATGAGCGACTGGCTCCTGCTCGCCGTCGGCGTCCTGCTCACGATCGGGACGGGCGTGTTCGTGGCCGCCGAGTTCGCGCTCGTCAATCTGGACCGCGGCGCGCTGGAGTCCCGGCGGGACCGGGGTGAGGGGCGGCTGGGCCCCGTGATCTCCGCTCTCGCGCGCACCTCCACCCACCTCTCGGCGGCCCAGCTGGGCATCACGCTGACGACCCTGCTGGCCGGCTACACCCTGGAGCCCTCCGTCTCCCGGCTGCTGGGCGGGGTCATGCTCGCCGCGGGCCTGCCCGCCGAGTGGGTCGCCACGGCCGGTTCGATCGTCGCCCTGGTCTTCGCCACCCTCCTGTCCATGCTCGTGGGCGAGCTGATCCCCAAGAACGTCGCCCTCGCCCTGCCGGTGGCCACCGCGAAGGCCGTCGTGCCGCTGCAGAACGCCTTCACGACCGTTTTCGCGCTGCCGATCCGCCTGCTCAACGGCAGCGCCAACGCGGTCCTCGGGCTCGTCGGCGTCGAGCCCAAGGAGGAGATCTCCGGGGCCCGGACCGCCGAGGAGCTCTCCAGCCTGGTCCGCCGCTCCGCCCTCGTCGGGGTGCTGGAGGACGACCGGGCCGTGCTGCTCTCGCGCACGCTGCGCTTCTCCGAGCACACGGCCGACGAGGTGATGACCCCCCGACCCCGCGTCAGCTCCGTCGGGATCGACGAGCCGGTCGAACGGCTCATCGAGCTCGCCCGGGAAACCGGCCACTCCCGGTTCCCGGTCACCGACGGGGGCATCGACGAGGTCGTCGGCCTCGCCCACCTGAAGAGCGCCGTCGCGGTGCCCGCCGGACGCCGCGGCATGGTCCCCGTCGGGGCCATCAAGCAGGACGCGCTGCTGGTGCCCGAGTCGATGAGCCTGGACGCGCTGCTCGGCGAACTGCGCGGCGGCGGCTTCCAGATGGCCGTGGTGCTGGACGAGTACGGCGGCACCGCGGGCGTGGCGACCCTGGAGGACCTGGTGGAGGAGATCGTCGGCGAGCTCGTCGACGAGCACGACCCGGTCCAGCCCGGACCGGTCCCGGCCGCCGACCGCTACGTCTTCTCCGGACTGCTGCGCGCCGACGAGCTGCACGAGCGACAGGAGCTGCGCAACCCCGAGGACGGGCCGAGCGAGACGGTCGGCGGCTACGTCATGGAGCGGCTGGGCAGGATCCCGCGCGTCGGCGACCGGGTGCCGCTGCCCGGCGGGGAGCTGACGGTCGAGCGCATGGACGGCTTCCGGGTGGACCGCCTGCGCTTCCGGCCCGACGGGGACGGTCCGCGGTCCTCCTCTCGTGGCGACGGGCCTGGCGAGCGAGGGCGTGGTGACGACGGTCCGCGGTCCTCCTCTCGTGGCGACGACCCCGGCGAAGGAGGACGCGATGCCTGAGGACTGGGCGGGCCTGGCCTGGCTGGTCGTGCTGCTGCTCGGCAACGCCTTCTTCGTCGGCGCGGAGTTCGCCGTGGTCACCGCCAGGCGCTCGCAGATCGAGCCCATCGCCGAGCGCGGCAGCCGGGCCGCGCAGACGGCCCTCTACGCCATGGAGCACGCGACTCTCATGCTCGCCACCAGCCAGCTGGGCATCACGGTCTGCTCCCTGGTGATCCTGAACGTCTCGGAGCCGGCGTTGCACCATCTGCTGTCCGGACCGCTCGCCCTCACGGGGCTGCCGACCGCCGCGATCCCAGCGGTCGCTTTCGTCATCGCCCTGCTCACGGTCTCCTATCTGCACGTCGTGCTGGGCGAGATGGTGCCCAAGAACCTCTCCTTCTCGCTGCCGGAGCGGGCGGTGCTGGTGCTCGCGCCGCCGCTCGTGTTCTGCTCCCGGCTCTTCGGCCCCGTCATCTCGGCCTTGAACGGTCTGGCGAATCTCGCACTGCGCCTGTGCGGCATCGAGCCGAAGGCGGAGACCACGAGCGCCTACACCTTCGACGAGGTGGCCGAGATCGTCGAGCGCTCCAAACGCGAGGGGGTGCTGCTGGACGCGAGCGGCGCGCTGACCAACGCCTTCGAGTTCACCCGGAAGCGGGTCCGGGAGGTCGCCCTGCCGATCGGCCGGGTGATCGCGCTGCCGGGGGACGCGACGCCGCAGGACGTGGAGCGGGCCGTCGGGCGCTGCGGCTTCTCCCGCTACCTGGTGACCGGACCGGACGGCGAGCCCGCCGGCTACGTGCACCTCAAGGACATCCTGGACCTGAGGGGCGAGGCGGCGCGGCGGCCCATCCCTCCCGAGCGGGTCCGCGAGCTCGGCTCCTGCCCCGAGGAGACCGAGCTGGAGGACGCCCTGGCGGGCATGCGTCGCGCCGGCCGCCACCTCGTGCGCGTCTTCGACCGCAGCGGCCGTACCACCGGCGTGCTCTTCCTGGAGGACATCATCGAGGAGCTCGTCGGCGAGATCCGCGATGCGACCGCCCGTCACGGCTCGCGGCAGCGGCCCTGAGACCCCGCCGTCGGCCGTCCGGCCGAGGCGCACGAGAGACCACCGGAAGGGAAGGGACGAGGATGGAGCAGGGCAGCGCCCGCGTGCACGAGATCACGCTCGAGGAGGTGCGGGCCTGCGTCTTCGCGCCGCGCCCGGACGACCACAAGTACCGGCGCGGGACGGTGCTGATGGCGACCGGCTCCGAACGTTTCCCCGGCGCGGCCCTGCTCGGCGTCGAGGCCGCGGTGCTCGCCGGCGCGGGCATGGTCCGCTACCTCGGCCCGGCCCCGCTGGGCGCGGAACTCGTGCTCCGGCGACCGGAGACGGTGCTCGACGCCCCGGCGGGCGACCCCGGACCCCGCCGCGCCGACGCCGTCGTGTTCGGCTCCGGTATCCCCGATCTGCGGGAGGACTCGCGCCGGCGCACGGCCGCCCGAGTCCTGGCCGAGGCGGCCCTGCCGGGCGGCGAGCCGGTGCAGGCCTGCGTGGCCGACGCCGGGGCCCTGCCGCTCGTCGCCGATCTCGTGAACCGCGGCAAGCGGCTGGGCCACGTGCTGCTCACCCCGCACGCGGGCGAGCTGGCCGGGCTGCTCGGCGCGGTCAAGGGCAGCCCCCACGCCGTCTCGGACGTGGAGTCCGATCGCGCCCGCAGCGCCTGGCGCACCGCCGCCCGCACCGGCGCGACCGTGCTGCTGAAGGGCCGCGAGACCCTCGTGGCGGAGCCGGAGGGGACCGTGCTGTCCGTCACCTCGCCGAGCTGCTGGCTTGCGAGCGCCGGCACCGGCGACGTGCTGGCGGGCCTGATCGGTGCGCTCGCGGCGATCGCGGCCCGCCGGGAGCCCGAGGAGCGGCCGGGGCTGCCCCTTCTGGCGGCGGCCGCGGCCTGGCTGCACGGCCGGGCCGCCTGGCTGGCCGCCGCAGGGGCGCTCGGCCCGGTGGATCCGCTCCGGGTCCTGGAGCCGGGCGAGCGCCTGGCCGCGGGCCCCGTGGGCGGGCCGGTCGCCGCGGCCGAGCTCGCCCGGCGGCTGCCGGCCGTGATCGCCGCCCTGCTGGCGGGACCGGAGGCGGGGTGAGCGCCCGCAGCGGCCAGGCGTTGCGGCGACTGGAGCCCTGGGCGCTGTGGCTCGTCTTCCTGACGATCCACGCCGTGCAGGCGCATTGGAACCTGACATCCGACACGAACCCGTTCGCCGACGTCACAGTCGTGTACCGGGACTGGACGGAGCAGGCGCGGAACGGATCGGTGCCGGGGATCGACGAGCCATTCGTGTATCCGCTGCTGGCGATCCTACCGATGCTCGCGACTGCGGCGATCGAGGACGCCTCGGGCTCGCACCTCAGCTACGGGGCGGCGTGGATGCTGTTGATCACCGCGGGGCACGCGGCGGCCTTCGCGGCCCTCGCCTTCGCCCGCCCCGACGCCCCGCAGGCGCCGGGCCGCCGCCGGGCCGCCTGGTGGTGGCTCGCCTTCCTGGCGGTGCTGGGCCCGGTCGCCACCGGGCGCATCGACGCGGTCGCCGCGCCGATCGCGATCCTCGCCCTGCTCCTGCTGCGTCGGCATCCGGCCGCGTGCGGGGTGCTGCTGGCGATCGGCGCGTGGGTGAAGGTGTGGCCGGCGGCCCTGCTCGCCGCCCTGCTCGTTGCGTCCCGCCGGAGGCTGCGGCTGTTCGCGGCCGCGAGCGGCACGGGTCTGGCCGTGCTGCTGGGAGCGCTGCTGCTGGGGGCGGGAGCGAACGCGCTGAGCTTCGTGAGCGGCCAGACCGGGCGCGGCCTGCAGGTGGAGGCGCCGTCCGCGCTGGTGCCCATGTGGCACGCGGCGCTCGGCACCCCCGGCTACCGCGCCGGATACGACCGGGAGATCCTGACGGTGCAGGTGACCGGGCCGGGCACCGAGGCGATCGCCTTCTGGACCACCCCGGCGATGGGGCTCGCGGTGCTGCTGCTCGTGCTGCTCGGGCTCCTGCGCCGCCGAGGCGGCGCGAGCTTCACGAGTCTGGCCCCGGTGCTCTCGCTCGGCCTGGTGACGGCGCTCGTGGTGAGCAACAAGGTCGGCTCTCCGCAGTTCGTCACCTGGATCGGGGCGACGGTCGCGATCGGGCTCGTGTGGAGCCCGCGGGGCTTCGCGGTGCCGGCCGGGCTGACGCTCGCGATCGCGGCGGCCACTTGCTGGATCTACCCCTGGAACTACCCGCACGTCATGACCCCCACCGTGCTGGGGGTGACGGTGCTCACGATCCGCAATCTGCTGGAGCTGGCGCTGTTCAGTTGGTGCCTGTGGGCTCTGTTGCGGCCGTTGCTGTCGACTCGCACCGCGTTCGGCAGCTGAAGCCCTCGCGGGAATCCGCCAAGCGCCTCCGAGGCGTCGGGGCGGCGTTCTCGGCGAGACTGCTCAGAAGGGGGGTTCGTCGAGTTCGGGGTCCGGCTCCGGGTCGGGTTCGGGGTCCGGGTTGGGCGGGGGTGGGGGTGTGTGTTCGGGTCGGGGGTTGCCGAGGGGG